>JAIKZO010000046.1 GCA_024682115.1 Lachnospiraceae bacterium | reverse complement strand
AGAACTCTGTGTCCGTTCTCGAGTTCCACCTGAAACATGGTGTTGGGAAGCTTCTCAACAACCGTTCCTTCAATTTCGATCACATCTGCCTTAGACATCTGTTCCTCCCTGTAAAAGCGTAAGTATTTCCGGTTCTTTATCGGTTATCAGCACCGTGTTTTCATAATGTGCCGAATAACTTCCGTCTTCGGATACCACCGTCCAATCATCATCAAGAAAACAAACGACCGGTGTTCCGAGATTGATCATGGGTTCTATCGCGAGTGTCATTCCGGGTTTTAATTTCGGTCCCCGTCTCCACTGTCTGTAATTCGGTATCTGCGGATCTTCGTGCATCGAAGTTCCTATTCCGTGGCCTACGAGCGCACGTACGATCCCGTATCCGAACTTTGAAACGTATGCATCTATCGCATTCGATATATCGTGAAGATGATATCCTGCCCTGGCATATTTTATACCCTCGAAAAAACTCTGCTTCGTTACTTCGATGAGTTTTTCATGCTCGGGTGCGATCGCGCCTACCGCATAGGTCCTTGCCGCATCGGAATGGTATCCTTTGTAGATAAGGCCCGCATCTATCGATATGATATCTCCTTCTTTAAGGATCCTTTCCTTTTTCGGTATCCCGTGTACGACCTCATCGTTGACCGATGTGCAGATCGATGCCGGATATCCGTTATAGTTCAAAAAGTTCGATACACATCCGTAGGAAGCTATGATCTCCTCGGCATGATCGTTGATATCCTTAGTGCTGATCCCGGGCTTTATGTCCTTTTTAAGTTCCTCGTGCATCATGGCGAGCAGCCTGCACGATTCCCTCATCAGCTCTATCTCTTTTTCCGATTTAATGCTTATCGCCATCTTTTATCCCAAAATACCGCAGATATCTTCGAATACCCTGTTCATGTCCTGAGTTCCGTCAACGTTCTTTAAGATACCTTCTTTTCCGTAATAATCGATGAGCGGCTGTGTCTGCTCATGATATACCGAAAGTCTCTTCTGAACCGTTTCGGGCTTGTCGTCGTCCCTAAGGACGAGGGCTTCACCGCAGTTATCGCAGATCCCTTCCTTTTTCGGAGGAACGTGCTCGATGTGGTAGGTGGCTCCGCACTTAAGGCATGCTCTTCTTCCGCCCATACGCTTTATGATGTTCTCATCGGGAACATCCACGTTTATGGCGTGATCGATCCTGTCGCCGAGCTTTGAGAGCGCATCCTTGAGAACGTCGGCCTGTACGATCGTCCTCGGAAAACCGTCGAGAACGTATCCGTTCTTGCAGTCATCCTTTGCTACCCTGTCAAGCAGGATCTTGACCGTGAGCTCATCGGGAACGAGCATTCCCTTGTCCATATATGTCTTGGCTTCCTGTCCGAGAGGTGTATTGTTCTTGATGTTGGCTCTGAAAATATCACCTGTCGATACATGAGGAATACCGTATTTTTCTGCTATCATTATCGCCTGTGTGCCTTTTCCTGCACCGGGGGCACCCAACATTATTATCTTCATCTTCATTCACCATAATCGGGAAAGCCCGCGGACGGACTTTCCCAACCTGCATTTTACGTATTTATCAGTCATTAAGGAATCCCTTGTAATTGCGGACGAGCATCTGTGACTCAACCTGCTTTATCGTCTCAAGGATAACGCTGACAATGATTATGAGCGATGTTCCTCCGAATGATACCGAAGCATCAAATACGCCGTTGAATATGTAAGGGATCACACAGATTATCGTGAGTCCTACGGCACCTATGAATACCACGTAATTAAGTATCTTCGTAAGATATTCGCTGGTGGGCTTACCCGGTCTTATTCCGGGAATGAAACCGCCCGACTTCTTCATGTTCTCCGCTACCTCCATCGGGTTAAATGTGATGGATGTATAGAAATATGCGAAGAATATCACGAGGATTATATAAATGACCAGACCTATCGAATAGATCGGATCGCTGGGCTTAACCCAGTTGCTCGAGCTCAGGCATCTTAAAACCTTGGCCCAGAAGCCTGATACCTGAACACTGAAAAAGTTACATATCACGTTCGGAAGCGTCATAAGGCTGGATGCGAAGATAACCGGGATAACTCCTGCGGTATTGATCTTAAGAGGGATCACCGATGAGTTTCCTCCGACCATCTTGCGGCCCTGAACCTTTTTGGCATACTGAACGGGTATCTTGCGGACACCGTCACTTAAGATGATGACCAAAACTACGATACCTACGATGATGGCTACGATAATGAGCGCTGCCACTATCCTAACCGCTACCGGCTTATTGTCACTGCCAAGAACGAACTGCTTGAACAGTGATGCGATATCAGACGGGATCCTGGAAATGATATTAATAACAAGTACGATAGAAATACCGTTTCCCACACCGTGCTCCGTGATCTGCTCGCCGACCCACATAAGGAATGCTGATCCTGCTGTGAGGGTAGCTATCACGCATATCAGGTTGAGCGCAGTATCCTGCGTCAACATACCTGAATTCTTGAATGCTATTGCCATTGCGGTAGACTCGATAAGTGCAAGTCCGACCGTCACGTAACGGGTGATGGATGCGATCTTTTTGCGTCCGTCCTCTCCGTCTTTCTGCATCTCCTCAAGCTTGGGGATAGCGATCGTGAGCAACTGCATTATGATCGAAGATGTAATGTACGGTGTGATGTTAAGAGCAAGGATCGACATGTTCTCGAAAGAACCGCCGGTAAATGCTCCAAGGAATCCTGAAGTATCGCCGCTACCGATCTTCTGTTTAAACCATGTGGTAAACTGCGCGATGTCCACTCCGGGAACAGGCAGCTGTGATCCGAAACGGATCACAAACAGCATGAACAGAGTAAACAGCAGTTTTAATCTGATCTCTTTGATCTTAAATGCATTCTTCAGGGTTGTAAGCATATTACATCACCTCTGTGCTTCCGCCGGCTTTCTCGATCTTCTCCACGGCTGATGCCGAAAAGGCATTTGCCTTAACTGTAAGCTTCTTTGTTATATCTCCGTTACCGAGTATCTTGACTCCGTCCCCGGGATTCTTAACGAGTCCTGAGTTGATGAGTGCTTCGATATCTACGGTAGCGCCGTCTTCAAATCTTTCTTCAAGCGCTGAGAGATTTATTGAAACGATCTCCTTGTGTGAAGGGCACTTGAAACCCTTCTTGGGGATACGTCTGTACAAAGGCATCTGTCCACCTTCGAAACCTATTCTGGGAGCACCTGAACGGGCCTTCTGACCCTTGTGTCCTTTACCGGCTGTCTTGCCGTTACCGGAACCGTGTCCGCGACCTCTTCTGAAATTATCGCTCTTTCTGGAGCCTTCTGCGGGGCTTAAGTTGGATAAATCCATTTTGACACCTCCTGTCCGTTATACTTCTTCTACTTTTAACAAATGATTAACCTGCTGAATCTGTCCTCTTGTCGCCGCATTGTCGGGGAAGAGTTTTGACTGATGAAGCTTTCTTAAGCCCATTGATTCAACCGTCTTTTTCTGCTTGGGAACCGCTCCGATAGGAGATTTTACCAATGTGATCTTTAACATCTTATCTGCCATCTTATCAATCCTCCTATGCTAAGATCTCGTCAACAGATTTTCCGCGGTTCTTTGCAACTTCTTCAGGTGTCTTTAATGATTCAAGTCCTTGAATCGTAGCAAGAACGACGTTCTGCTTGTTGTTTGAACCCAATGACTTGGTACGGATGTTCTTGATACCTGCAAGTTCGCAGACGATACGTGCCGGACCTCCGGCGATGATTCCTGTACCTTCGGGAGCCTTCTTGAGAAGGACCTCCGCAGAACCGAACTTTCCGATTATGTCATGTGTGATACTGTTATTTGCATCTGTAGCTATGCTAACCATGTTCTTGATCGCATCTTCTTTGCCCTTGCGGATAGCTTCGGGAACTTCGGCAGCTTTACCGAGTCCTGCGCCAACATGTCCGGCGCCGTCTCCGACTACCACCAAAGCAGCGAAACGCATGTTACGACCACCTTTTACAACCTTAGTTACACGCTTAATGGCAACAACCTTATCGTTTAATTCCATGTTGCTTACATCAATGATTGTATGTCTCATCACGTTTCTCCCTTCCTAGAATTTCAATCCGGCTTCTCTGGCCGCATCCGCAAGTGCCGCAACCTTGCCCTGATATATGAAACCGCCTCTGTCAAAGACAACGGTATCGATACCCTTATCAAGAGCTCTCTTTGCGATCACCTGACCTAAATATGCTGCTGCTTCAACGTTGTTAGTCTTCTCAAGCTCAGCCTTAACCTCTTTTTCAATGGTTGAAGCCGAAACTAAAGTGTTGCCGACCGTATCGTCGATAATTTGAGCATACATATGATTATTGCTTCTGAACACCGCAAGGCGGGGTCTTTCAGCCGTACCGCTAAAACGGTTACGTATTTTCATGTGCTTTTTGGCACGAACTTCTGATCTTGATTCTTTACTAACCATTTTTATACTCTCCTTATCAATTATTTCTTACCGGTCTTACCGACTTTACGTCTTATCGTCTCATCAGCATACTTGATACCCTTGCCCTTATAAGGCTCAGGTCTTCTCTTGTCTCTGATCTCGGCAGCAAACTGACCGACTTTTTCCTTATCAATACCCTTGACGATGATGATGTTCTGTCCGTCGACAACGGTTTCGATGCCTTCGGGATCCTGCATCTCGACAGGGTGAGAGTATCCGAGTGAAAGGGTTAACTTCTTGCCCTGCTTCTGGGCTCTGTAACCTACACCGTTTACTTCAAGCTTCTTCTCGTATCCTTCGGTAACTCCGACAACCATGTTGTTGATGAGAGTTCTCGTAAGACCGTGAAGAGCCTTCATTCTCTTAAGATCGTTGGGGCGGTTTACTGTTACTTCTGCGCCTTCAACCTTGATCTCCATCTCAGCGGGAAGCACTCTTTCAAGAGTTCCCTTGGGACCTTTTACAGTCACTTTGTTATTTTCTGCTATGCTCACGGTAACTCCCGCAGGTATAGCGATTGGCATTCTTCCTATACGTGACATGCCCGTACCTCCTATTTTAATATGTGCAAACTACCATACGTAAGCGAGCACTTCGCCGCCTACCTGTAATTCTCTGGCTTTCTTATCGGTGATAACACCCTGGTTCGTAGAGATGATCGCGATTCCGAGACCTCCTAAAACCTTGGGGAGTTCTTCCTTACCGGCATAGATCCTAAGACCGGGCTTAGAGATCCTCTTAAGACCGCTTATGATCCTCTCGTTACGGTCCTGACCGTACTTAAGAGCGATGCGGATGGTCTTGAAGTTGCCGTCATCGATAACGTCGTATTTCCTGATATAACCTTCTTCTAAAAGGATATCCGCTATAGCAAGCTTCATCTTGGAAGAAGGAATATCAACAGTATCATGCTTAGCAGTATTTGCGTTACGGATTCTCGTAAGCATATCTGCAATAGGATCACTCATTGTCATTTCAAATTACCTCCTTACCAACTTGCTTTCTTAACACCGGGGATCTCTCCCTTGTATGCTAATTCACGGAAACATACTCTGCAGATTCCGTATTTTCTCAAATAAGCATGGGGACGTCCGCAGATCCTACAACGGCTGTAAGCCTGAGTAGAGAACCTAGGAGTACGCTTCTGCTTGATTTTCATTGCTGTCTTAGCCATAACTGTTCTCCTCCTACTTTGCGAAAGGCATGTTAAATAACTTTAACAGTTCGCGTGCTTCCTCGTCTGTCTTTGCTGTTGTAACAAAGATGACGTCCATACCTCTTACCTTGTCGATCTTATCGTACTCTATCTCAGGGAAAATGATCTGTTCCTTGATACCCAGAGCATAGTTTCCTCTGCCGTCGAATGCATCGGGATTAACGCCTCTGAAGTCACGTACACGGGGAAGTGCAAGGTTTACGAGTCTGTCCAGGAAATCGTACATCTTTTCGCCGCGGAGAGTAACTTTACATCCGATGTTCTGTCCTTCACGGAGCTTGAAGTTAGCTATTGACTTCTTAGCCTTTGTAAGAACAGCTTTCTGTCCGGTAATGGTCTCAAGATCCTTTACGGCCGATTCCAAAACCTTAGCGTTTTCTTTGGCTTCTCCGACACCCATGTTAACAACGATCTTGTTGAGCTTCGGAACTTCCATTATGTTTTTATATCCGAACTTTTTGATCATAGCGTCTACGATCTCGTTCTTATATGTTTCTTTTAATCTGCTCACGCTAAATGTTCTCCTTCCTTAAGAATTAATCAATAACATCGCCCGTAGACTTTGCGAAGCGGACCTTCTTGTCCTTCTCTGTCTTAAAGCCTATGCGTGTTGTCTTGCCCTTATGAACATACATTACATTGGAGATGTCAAGAGGGGCTTCCTTTTGAATAATTCCGCCATTCTGGTTAGCAGCTGAAGGCTTTGTGTGCTTGGTAGCCATGTTAACGCCTTCGACAACGACTTTCTTACCGCTGACATCAACCGACAATACCTTGCCCTCTGCACCCTTATCCTTACCGGCGATAACTCGTACGGTATCACCTGATTTAATCTTTAAACTAGCCATTATCGTCTCCTCCTATAATACTTCCGGCGCCAAGGAAACAATCTTCATGAACTGTTTCTCACGAAGCTCTCTTGCTACGGGTCCAAAAATACGTGTTCCTCTGGGAGTCTTATCATCCTTGATGATAACAGCTGCGTTCTCATCAAATTTGATATATGAACCGTCCTTACGACGGGTTCCCTTTACCGTACGTACAACTACGGCCTTAACTACATCACCCTTTTTAACAACACCGCCGGGAGTAGCATCCTTAACCGTAGCGACGATAATATCGCCGATCTTTGCATATCTTCTTGTAGATCCGCCCATAACCCTAATGCAAAGGATTTCCTTAGCACCGGTATTATCAGCGACCTTGAGTCTGCTTTCCTGTTGAATCATGCTAATTCTCCTTTCCTGGTTACTTAACTTTCTCTACTATCTCAACAAGTCTCCATCTCTTATCCTTTGAAAGAGGTCTTGTCTCCATAACTTTAACAGTATCACCTATCTGGCATTCGTTGTTCTCGTCATGTGCCTTAAGCTTGTAAGTATCCTTAACGATCTTCTTGTACAAAGGATGCTTAACATGATTTTCTATAGCTACCACGATAGTCTTGTCCATCTTGTTGCTGACAACTTTGCCGACACGTGTTTTTCTTAAATTTCTTGCTTCCACGACTGTTAGTCTCCTTTCTTAATGAGTTCCTACCGCTAGGTTAAGCTTCCTTCGCCTTCTGTGTGATCAGTGTCTGGATCCTGGCGATGTTCTTTCTTACTTCTGTGATCCTTGCAGTGTTATCCAACTGGTTAGTTGCATTCTGGAATCTCAAATTGAAAAGTTCTTTCTTGGCAGCTACCAGATCCTGGTTGAGTTCTGCAGCTGACTTACCTTTTAAATCATTTAAATACTTACTGCTCTTCATTCTGCTACACCACCTTCCAAGTCGGCCTTAGAGACGATCTTGCACTTGCAGGGAAGCTTGTGTGTCGCTAATCTCAATGCTTCCTTGGCAACTTCTTCGCCTACGCCTGCGATCTCAAACATTACACGACCGGGCTTAACAACGGCTACCCAGTACTCTGTGGCACCTTTACCTTTACCCATACGAACTCCGAGACCCTTTGCTGTAATGGGCTTGTCAGGGAAAATCTTAATCCATACTTTACCGCCACGCTTGATGTAACGGGTCATTGCAACTCTGGCTGCTTCAATCTGATTTGACTTGATCCAGCAGGGTTCGGTAGCAACGATACCGTACTCACCGTAGCTGATCTTATTACCACGCGTAGCTTTTCCGGCCATAGTGCCGCGGAACTGCTTACGACGCTTTACTCTTTTCGGCATTAACATTATTTTTCGCTCCCTTCGTTAGTATTCTCTTCTTCCTCGGACTTCTTGGAAGGAAGGACCTCACCTTTGTAGATCCAAACCTTGACACCAACCTTACCGTATGTGGTGTCAGCCTCTGCGAAACCGTATTCAATGTCGGCACGCAGTGTCTGAAGGGGAATAGTTCCCTCTGAATAGAACTCTGAACGTGCAATATCTGCTCCGCCCAAACGACCTGAACAGCAAGCCTTGATTCCGAGTGCACCCGCCTTCATGGTCCTACCCATGCAAGACTTCATCGCACGACGGAAAGAAACACGGTTCTCAAGCTGCTGAGCTATGTTCTCTGCTACGAGCTGTGCATCCTTATCGGGACGCTTGATCTCCTTGATATCAACGGAAACCTTTTTACCGTTCGTGAGCTTTGTAAGTTCTTTCTTTGTGATCTCGATCTCGGTACCGCCCTTTCCGATAACAACACCGGGCTTAGCCGTGAAAACGATCACCTTTACTCTGTCAGCCGCTCTTTCGATCTCGATCTTTGAGATGCCGGCGCTGTAGAGCTTTTTCTTGAGATACTTTCTTATCTCGTTATCTTCAACCAGAAAATCAGCAAATTCTTCTTCTGCATACCATCTGGAATCCCAATCCTTTATGATACCGACTCTTAAGCCGTGAGGATTAACTTTCTGTCCCATTATCCATTTCCTCCTTATCTCTCATCCAGAACAACGGTGATGTGGCTCATTCTCTTTTCGATCCTGTAAGCTCTACCCTGTGCTCTGGGCTGTACTCTCTTCATCGTAGGACCTTTGTCTGCATAGCACTGTGCTACGTAAAGGTTCTCGGGATTTGGATATTTGGTAGGATCCTGGCTGTACAGATATTCTGCATTAGCCTTTGCTGATTCCACTAACTTCTTTATGATAGCTGAACCGTATCTGGGGCTGTATGTAAGAAGTCCCAAAGCCGCTTCAACATCCTTTCCTCTGATCGCATCAAGTACGAAACACGCTTTCTGAACAGAAATCCTTGCGTAAGATAACTTAGCTGAAGGTCTTACATCTTTCTGCGCATTTCTTTCTCTCTTGATCTGGGATCTATGTCCTTTTGCCATGATAAACCTCCTTATCTTACTTTACCTTAGACTTCTTTTCGTCCTTGCCGTGACCTCTGTAGGTTCTTGTGGCAACGAACTCGCCTAATTTATGTCCGACCATATCTTCCGTAACATATACCGGAACATGCTTTCTTCCGTCATGTACCGCAAATGTATGTCCCACAAAAGAAGGGAAGATAGTAGAACGACGCGACCAGGTCTTGATAACCTGCTTCTGTCCTGATGCATTCATCGCATCCACCTTTTTAAGAAGACTTGCATCCGCAAAAGGTCCTTTTTTAAGTGATCTAGCCATTTTCTTCTCTCCTCCTTATTACTTGATAGCTCTACCATCACGTCTTCTGACGATCAGCTTATTGGAAGCCTTATTCTTCTTACGTGTCTTAAGACCGAGGGCAGGCTTACCCCAAGGTGTGCAGGGACCGGGACGACCGATACTACACTTACCTTCACCACCTCCGTGAGGGTGGTCGTTAGGGTTCATGACCGAACCGCGGACTGTAGGACGGATACCCATCAAACGCTTACGTCCGGCTTTACCGATCTTAATAAGGTTGTGATCAACATTACCTACGATCCCGACTGTAGCTCTGCAGTTTAAAGGGACCATTCTCATTTCGCCCGAAGGAAGACGAAGTGTAGCGTACTTACCTTCTTTAGCCATAAGCTGGGCGCTGTTACCGGCACTGCGGACCATCTGGCCGCCCTTACCGGGATAAAGCTCTATGTTGTGAACCTGTGTACCAACGGGGATGAGCTCTAAGGGAAGGCAGTTACCTACTCTTACTTCGGCTTCGGGACCGTTCATGATCTTCATGCCGTCCTTAAGTCCTTCGGGAGCAAGGATGTATGCCTTTTCTCCGTCGGCATAGCATATAAGTGCGATGTTGGCCGTTCTGTTGGGGTCGTACTCGATTCCTACTACAGTAGCGGGGATACCGTCCTTATAACGCTTGAAATCTACTATTCTGTATTTATTCTTTGCACCGCCTCCGCGATGTCTGACCGTGATCTTACCCTGATTGTTACGTCCGGCTTTGTGGTTCTTTGAAACAAGAAGTGACTTCTCGGGAGCTGTCTTTGTGATCTCTGCAAAGTCTGAACCGGTCATATTTCTTCTCGAAGGTGTATATGGATTATATGTTTTGATTCCCATGACTTATTCTCCTTTCAACGATTTACAGACCTGAGAAGATCTCAATGTCCTTACTGTCATCGGTGAGCCAGACAACAGCCTTTTTGGTCTTGGCAGTCTTGCCGAACACATAACCGCGTCTCTTTGTCTTACCTTCGCAGTTCATGGTGTTGACTTTCTTAACCTTTGCGCCGTCGAACATCTTTTCAACAGCTTCCTTGACCATGGTTTTATTAGCTTCGGGGTGAACCAAGAAGGTATACTTCTTTTCGCCCATACCTGACATACTCTTTTCAGTAATCACAGGCTTAAGGATAACGTCATAATATTTTATATCAGCCATTATGCATACACCTCCTCGATCTTAGCTACGGCATCCTTGGTAAGAACGAGTGTGTCTCCCTTGAGGATATCGTAAACGTTGATTGTATTTACCTGAGCCGTCTTAACATTGGGGATGTTCCTTGCTGAAAGGATAACGTTCTTATCTACGTCACCGAGAACTACCAATGCCTTTGAGATCTTGAGTGCTTCAAGAACGGCTGCAAACTTCTTTGTCTTGATCTCATCAAACTTAAGCTCGTCCACTACGATAAGCTTGCCGTCGGTCACTCTGCTTGAAAGTGCGCTCTTAAGGGCAGCTCTCTTTTCCTTCTTGTTAAGCTTGAATGAGTAATCTCTCGGAACGGGAGCGAATACAACACCGCCGCCTGTCCACTGAGGTGATCTTGTGGAACCCTGTCTTGCGTGACCTGTTCCCTTCTGTCTCCAGGGCTTTCTTCCACCTCCGGATACTTCCGAACGTGTCTTCGCCTTCTGTGTGCCCTGACGATTATTAGCAAGCTGCTGTACGACTGCCATATGAACGAGGTGCTCGTTTATCGGAGCTCCGAAAACGGCATCATTCAAGTCGATCGTACCAACTTCTTTTCCTTCCATATTAAATACAGATACTTTTGCCATCTAAAGTTTCCTCCTTTCATCTTCCTTTGATCAAGCCTCGGCTTTAACGGTCTCTTTTATCGTGACCAAAGCCTTCTTTGAACCGGGAACCGCGCCCTTTACAAGGATAAGGTTCTTATCGGCGTCAACCCTTACTACTTCAAGGTTCTGAACCGTAACCTTAACGCATCCCATGTGACCGGGCATTCCCTTGCCTTTAAATACACGGCTGGGAGATGAACATGCACCGTTGGAACCCTGATGACGGTGGAACTTGGAACCGTGCTTCATAGGTCCTCTGTGCTGGCCTAATCTCTTAATGGCACCCTGATATCCTTTACCCTTTGAAATAGCTGAAGCATCGATCTTGTCGCCGACTTCGAAGATATCTGCCTTGATCTCTGCGCCAAGGGTGTAATCAGCAGTATTTTCAAACTTGAACTCTCTGACGAATCTCTTGCTTGAAACGCCGGCCTTCTCGAAGTGTCCCTTCATTGCCTTGCCGACACCGTTTCTGTGTGCAACTTCTTTTCTGCCGCCCTTGTCCTTGTTGACGATCCTTTCCTTCTTGTCAACAAAACCGACCTGAACAGCTTCGTATCCGTCATTTTCCTTTGTCTTGATCTGTGTAACGAAGCAGGGACCAGCCTGTAATACCGTAACGGGTACCAGCACGCCGTCTTCGTTGAAGATCTGAGTCATTCCGACTTTAGTAGCCAAAATAGCTTTTTTCATTTGTTTCCATCCTTTCTACAGCGGGTCCGATCGGACCATACTAGTTTTGAAACTTTTTTCTTACTTTTCTTTCATCTTAATGTCAATGTAAACACCTGCAGGCATTTCGACCTTCTGAAGAGCCTCAACGGTCTTCTGTGTAGGTGTAAGGACATCGATAAGTCTCTTGTGGGTTCTCTGCTCAAACTGCTCGCGGGAATCCTTATACTTATGTACTGCCCTGAGGATCGTAACTACCTCTTTTTTAGTGGGAAGGGGTACCGGTCCGCTGACCGTAGATCCTGTCTTCTTGACTGTGTCGATGATCTTTTTGGCAGATGCATCAACCATCTGGTGATCATAAGCCTTGAGAGTGATTCTCATTACCTGTGTTGTTGCCATAAAAAAAGTCGCCTCCTTTTCGTACTTTTAATAAAGATTAAGTACGACAAGCTGGTGACTGTACACGTCTCCGTGCGTGTCCTGACATCTTTCAAAAAATATATGCGGTTTCCCGCTTTTGAATGATGGCATCTTTACGCCCGTGTTTCTGCTCTGCGGCAGACATAACTCGTACAGTGACTTGTCGTCAGGTTCTTTCGTCCTCCGAATGCAACATTTCGGGGACCTTGACATTCGCTCCACGGAAAACCTGCATATCCTCGCGGCCATGCAGCAACCTCGCGCTTCATCGCTATCATGTCACAGCAAAAACTAGTATATAGGATACTTTCGGGTATTGCAAGCATTTTTTTATATAAATTTTACAGATTTTCGGAAGATTGTTTGTGCAATCTACCAATAGTGTGCCCGTGAATGAGTTCCTACTATATATAGTAATTGTTTTTGCCAAAATCTTTGACCTTGCAGAACATGCGTGATATACTGTTTGACGGTATGAAAAGTAAAAAAATGCGTTTATTCGATCTTATAATCAAATATCTTCTTATTATAATATGTGCCACATGTGTTTCTTCTTATATATATACGAACACATTCGCATCCACTCCGACGCCCGGTCAGTCGATGACGGTGATCCCGAGGGATGGCGGTAACTCTCCGACAGCCACGCCCGCACTTCCGGTTGTTCCGGCAGGCACGACGGTTGCCCCTGTCGGCACGGTCCCCGGAACTACGATTTCAGGCATCACTGCTACCCCCGCCCAGAGTTCTGCGGTACCCGGCACGGTCGCAACTCCGGTTCCCTCAACGGATGCGGTCATAACACCTGCGGTCCCCGCGGTTCCGACCCTGTCTCCCAACGTTGGGAACAATAATTTCTCAAAAACAAGTTCCAAGAACACTCCCTGCGATGTGATCCTGATCCTCGGAGACAGTCGTGCATGCTCTCTTATTAAGGCTCTTTGGGACAACGACAATTACGAAAGCCTTTACTACTATGCCGACAGGACAAATGCGATAGATGCTATCTGCAAAAGGGATAACAGGATAATCGTTATCTGTGCCGAACCCGGCGGTTCTCTTCAAAGCGGTGCGGTCACGCGTGCCACGAACAGGATGCTGAACCTTCTTAATAATAATGTAAATATCCGGAACCAGAAGAGCTATACCTTCTTTAACATGTTCGGACTTAACGACTGTCTGCTCGACAAGGCCAGCGCAAAGTCCTATATCCCTTACGATACTTCACTCATAGGAACGTTGCCGAACTGCACTCATGTCTACCAGCTTAACGCAGGTCCCGTTTGCATGAACGCCAATCCCGTTCCGGATGATGAAGCAAATGCGATCATCAGCAAATACAATGCTGATTATCAATCCACCTCGGCCGTGACCGTTGTGGACCTGTACGGTTTTCTCATGACTTCAGGTTATCATACGGAGTTCAGCCAGATAGATGTTTCCGGTCTTCACTATGACGCTGAGACCAACGTCAGGATAATGAATTTCATTCTGGGTGTTGCTTACGAAGCGGTCCTTAGCGCTTCTCCCGTAAATACCGGGATCCCCGCCATGACCAATGTTCCGATCGCAACCCCTTCCGTAATAAAACCCGCCGTTTCGGTACCGGCAGGTTCTTTATCTCCCGTGGTTTCAACCGCAGCGGTTTCTTCGTACACGACCAGCGGTACTCCTTCCGTAAAGAGCATCTTTCCTACCGCCACGGCAAATCCCTGATCTTAATCTTCAAGACTGTGAATGAACATTCCAGATCTTAATTTAGGCTCGAACCATGTGGATTTCGGCGGCATCAAAAGACCCGCATCCGCAACATCGAGCAGTTCGCTTATTGAAGTGGGATACATCGAAAATGCCACTTTCATATCTTCATGACATCTTTTTTCAAGTTCTCCGAGTCCTCTTATCCCTCCGACAAAATCTATTCTCTTATCGGTCCTCGGATCGTCTATTCCGAGGATGGGTTTCAGAAGGTTATCCTGGAGGATCGACACATCCAATCCTTTGACCGGATCGGTCGATAACAGTTTTTCATCCGCTGTCAGTTTATACCATTTATCATCCAAAAACATGCCAAATTCAGCCTTTTTCGAAGGATTGACAGGAGTGTCAATTCCCGTGTCAGTTTTGAATCCGGCCTTGTTAACCGCCTCAATGAAGGCTTCGGAAGTCATTCCGTTAAGATCTTTCACCACGCGGTTGTAGGGCATGATCATAAGCTCGTCATCCGGGAAAATGACCGAAAGGAATCTCTCGTATCCTTTCTCCGGGCTGCCGGATGTTCCGTTTTCGTTCCTTCTCTTTACCGCGACCTTGACCGCGGAAGCACATCTGTGGTGTCCGTCCGCTATATAAGTGCAGGGGATCTCTTCAAAGATCTTCCTTATCCTTTCGATGACCGTATCATCATCGATCATAAAGGCCCTGTGTCTTATCCCGTCTTCTGAAGTAAAATCATAAAGCTGTTTTTCGTCGGTCTTAAAAGAAGCAACAATGTCCTTCAGTTCCTTTTGAGATTTGTAAACAAGGAAGATCGGGCCCGTATGCGCATCCGTGATGTCAACATGGTTGATCCTGTCGATCTCTTTTTCCTCACGGGTATTTTCGTGCTTTTTTATGATCCCGTTAAGATAATCGTCCGCCGACGAGCAGGCAACGATCCCGCTCTGACTGCGTCCGTCCATCGTAAGCTCGTAAATGTAATAACAGGGTTTCCCGTCTTTTACGAGTGTCCCGTCATTCATTCTTAAGTTAAGAAGTTCTTTTGCTTTTTCATATACTTCGGGAGCATATGTGTCGACATCGTCCGAAAAAGAAGTCTCGGCCCTGTCTATCGAAAGAAAAGAAAGCGGGTTTTCTTTTACGATCGCACACGCTTCCTTCCTGTTATATACATCATAAGGCAGCGCACAAAACTTTGGCGCCGCCTCTTTATTCGGTCTTATTGCTTTAAAAGGTGTTACTTTGGGCATTTTTATTCTCCCTTAATATATTCTGTAGTTTCCGCTGAGTGCCAGGAACGCAAACATGTACAGGCAGTTATCGTAATATCTTCTGACGCCCTTTCTTAAAGGAAGCTCCCAGAAGAGCCTTACCGCATACGCTCCTTCGGCTTTATCCATCATAGCAGGGTCCGTTGCAAGATAACTCATTGCGTTCGTTGCGATAAGTCCGTACGGATGGAGTGCCTTGCCCGAAGAGGCAAAATCCGAATCCTCCGTTCCCGGAACCCTGGTCCCGTCTATCTCGTATACGGGGAAATGAGGTCCGTTCTCGTCGGGACTGTTTTTGTCTTCATAGAATTTACGCAGCGAAGCAGTGATCTTTATCTCCCTGTCATCAGGCTTTGCGCCCTTTGCTCTGCTCCACGCATAGTCAAGACCCATATTGGCCGCGGTTCTGTATGAATCCGAGAAAAAGCAGTCATGTCTTCCCCATCTCGGATCGTCTCCTTTATAAGGCGTTCCGTCAAAAGCAGCATATTCCGCGCTCATTCCCGTCCTGGGATCACAGGCTATAACGAAGTATTCTCTGGACGCCTTGGCCGCATTATCGTAAAAAAGCGAATCGCTTATGAGCTCATCATACATCTTGGGTTCCATCATTTTTATGGAAGCCGCACAGTCTCTTATAAAGGAAGCGTATAACTCATAAAAATGCGGAAGATGATATGAAGGATCCGAATAACAGCAGTTCGGGATGAACTTGACCAGATGATTATCGTGGTTGAACATCGGATCGGGGTTATGGAGCATCGCCTTCAAAAGGTCGATCGCTTCTTTTGCATAGTTGAATATACCCTCTCCGTCTCCCCATCTGTCGGATGCAAAGATAAGGGACATCGCAAAATACTCTTCCCCGTCGGGAGCAGGTCCCCAGGAATTCTTGCTTCCGTCCGTTCCGCATGACCAGGCGAAATATCCTTTGCCGGGGCCCTCGCTCATGTACATATATGTCTTGGCCCACTTCCAGAGACGGTCAAACTCTTCTTTTTTATTGAGCTGTACGCACATCATCATCGCGTAGCTCATGCCCTCGGTACGAACATCGTTATTACCTGTATCCGTAAAATAGGCCATATCCTCTCCGACCTTCTCATAGAACCGCTCGTCTTCCGGTCCGTAAAAGATCGTCATGAAGATATCGTTGAGTCGTTTTTCTATCTCCTCTTTGGGATATCCGAATTCCTCAAAAACGTTTCTGAATCTCATATTTCCCCCCGTCAAGCCTTAAACAGTGTTCCGATCGGTTTGCCGTCCAGTATCCTGCTGATGTTCACGACATCGGATCCGTTGCATATGATCATATCGATACCGGCCTTTTGGGCGATCGTTGCAGCCTCGAGCTTGGTGATCATTCCGCCTGTCCCGCAGTTCGAAGATGCATCCTTGGCGAATTTCTTCATATTCTTATCTATGTCTGTGACATATTCTATGAACTCGGCATCCGGATTCGTCTTCGGGTTATCGGTATAAAGACCGTCTATATCCGAAAGAAGGATAAGAAGATCCGCCCCGACCAGTTCCGCAACTATTGCCGAGAGCGTATCGTTATCTCCGAACACTTCGTTCTGTATCTGATCCGTTGAAACGGGATCGTTTTCATTGATGATGGGGATAACGCCCATGTTAAAAAGTTCTCTTAAGGTATTCTGGGCATTTATCCTGCTTATCTTATTGGTGAGTGTATGCTTCGTCACCATAAGCTGGGCGATCGTCTGGTTGTACTCGGAAAACATCTTTTCGTACATCATCATGAGCCTTGCCTGTCCGACTGCGGCGCAGGCCTGCTTTACGGGAAGCTCTCTCGGACGCTCCTTTATGCCGAGCGCCGTTCTTCCGGCTCCGATGGCTCCCGAAGAGACCACCAGTACATCCTTGTTCCTGTTCTGTATATCCGTAAGGACCATCGCAAACTTCTCAAGTTTGAGAAGATTGATATCTCCGCTTTCTTCATGAGTAACGTTCGACGTACCGATCTTTACGACTATTCTCTTTTTATCCTTTAAAAACGACCTGTCCATGTTGCAAAACTCCATCAAAATATTATATCACAACTATTGATTTAATGCCTCATCCAAAGATCTTGCAAACTGGTCCGCACAGGAAGTGCCCCTCATGGCGCAGAGATTTCCGCGAAGGATATCGGCTATGGATGCCGCATCGGCATTTTCGCAAAGCCTTCCTATGGCCTTGAGGTTTCCGTTACATCCTCCGGTGAATGAAAGATTATGGATCCTGTTATCGTCATCAAGATCATAATCTATTTTTGTGGAGCAGACTCCTTTGGGTGAATAAGTACAATGTCTCATAAATTCCTCCTTATATTATGTTAAAGTTCATATTCTCCATGAAAAGCCTCTGGAAATCGGGATGATCCGCAAGCGAAACGGTCAATATCTCTTTTTTGAGATTAATTGCATCTGTTATTTTAACCTCGTCGAACATAAACAGACATGCTCCAAGCCCAGCAATATTGCCGACCCGGATCGCTTTGTCATACAGGGTGCCGGGGAGCATCCCGACAGCAGTAAGACTATCAACCGATATTTTATTTCCGAAGGCTCCGGCTATAAACACATTATCTATGACCGATTCGGTCAACCCTGCTTCGTTTATGACGATATCTATGCCGGTTTTGATCGCCGAGATCGCAAGCTGAAGATTTCTGATATCCTCCCGGTAAATTGCTATCGATTCGGTCAAAGCGAAAAATCTGCCTTTTTCCGAAGCAGGATCACTATCGTTATTTTCATGTATACGGGCCACTATCCTTCCGGGCACATTTGCCCTCAAAGCCTCTTCTTTACTGATTAGGTAACCATCGTTATTGATAACTCCGGCTTCCAGCAGGGCCTTCAGCAGAAAGAAATAACCCGATCCGCATATACCGGTGGGTGCCACATCGCCTATGACCTTGAATATGATGTCCCTGTTCTGGCTGACCGCATCAGTCAACTTTACGAACTCTATGGCTCCTTCCTCCCCCCGCATACCGCAGACAAGATTTCCGCCTTCCATAGCCGGACCGGCGGCGGCTGACGTCGCGGTCTTCTTACCGTTGGAAAGAAGGATTATCTCAGTGTTCGTTCCTATATCAACTATGACGATGTTCCTGCCCTTCCTGTCTTTTTCGGTAACATATGAAGCAGCAAGCGCATCGGCTCCTACATAATGACCTATCCCGGGGATCCTTACGGCCTCTATTCCCGCGGATTCAAAATCATAATCGGCCACACTTCCCATGATCACGGGATTTCCGACAAGAACGGCTTTTAACGGAGACTTTCCGGCGTCCGTAACTCCGCTTTTTATCCCGGATATGAGCTCATTTGCCATTCTGCAGACCTGATCGCCCAATAAAGAAGCGAGCTTAAGGGCATTTTCCTTAGATGCGTTCCTGAAGCTCACTCTGCTTAAAACGTCAAGGCCGCATTCTATCTGCGCATTGGACTCGCTTAATGTCCCCGTGACCTTTCCGGTCTCGAGGTTGCAAAGGTATCCGACTACGGTTGTTGTTCCGAGATCAAAAGCTGTTCCGTACATATCTTAATAAGCAATTCTCCTGACATGATAATTTTATCACAGCAGCGCCCATAAAGGAAAAGTTTCTTGTGTTTTGGCAACGTTTTGGTTAGTATGTTATTATGTGGATTGCAAAGGACTGGAAGGATTACGAGGTCATCGATACTTCCGGAGGCGAAAAACTTGAAAGATGGGGCAGATACATACTGCTCCGCCCGGATCCCCAGGTCATCTGGAGCACCAAAAAGAACGCTCCCGAATGGAAAAAGCTCAACGGTCATTATCACCGCAGCTCCAAGGGTGGCGGAGAATGGGAGTTCTTCGATCTTCCCGAGGAATGGAGCATCAGATACCGGGATCTTACATTCAATCTCAAACCGTTTTCTTTTAAGCATACGGGTCTTTTTCCCGAGCAGGCCGTGAACTGGGACTGGTTCGGAAAGATCATAGAAGAAAGAATAAATAGCGGTCGTTATACAAGTGAAAAACCCTTTAAAGTACTGAATCTTTTTGCCTATACCGGCGGAGCAACATTAAGTGCGGCAAAGGCCGGCGCGAGTGTCACTCACGTCGATGCTTCAAAGGGCATGGTCACATGGGCCAAGGAAAATGCCGTATCTTCAGGACTGTCGGATGCGCCGGTAAGATGGCTCGTCGATGACTGTGTGAAGTTCGTTGAAAGAGAAATAAGGCGCGGTAACAGATACGACGGGATCATCATGGATCCGCCCTCTTACGGACGCGGACCCAAAGGAGAGACCTGGAAGATCGAAGAAAGCATTTATCCCTTTATAAAGCTTTGTACAGAGATACTGGCCGATGATGCGGCTTTTATGCTCGTCAATTCCTATACAACAGGATTGCAGCCGGCTGTTCTTTCATATATGCTGAATACCCTTCTTGTTAAGAAAAGAGGCGGCAGAGTCGAGAGCGACGAGATCGGGCTTCCGGTTTCATCGAACGGATTGGTGCTTCCCTGTGGAGCTTCAGGTCGTTGGATTGGCGAAAATTCGTAAATTTTATTTAATACTGTTTTAATTTAACAACTGTTATTGAAAGGAAGTATATATTATGGAAAAAATTATCTTAACCGGTGACAGACCGACGGGGCGGTTACACGTCGGGCACTATGTCGGATCTTTAAGACGCCGTGTTGAACTTCAGGACTCGGGCGAGTATTCAAAGATCTTCATAATGATAGCCGACGCTCAGGCACTTACCGATAATGCCGAGAATCCCGAAAAGGTACGTCAGAACATCATAGAGGTCGCTCTTGATTATCTTTCGGCCGGACTGGACCCCAAAAAATCAACGATCCTTATCCAGTCTCAGATACCCGAGCTTACCGAGCTTTCATTCTATTATATGAACCTCGTTACCGTATCAAGACTTCAGCGTAATCCTACCGTAAAGTCCGAGATACAGATGAGGAACTTCGAAGCCAGCATTCCCGTGGGATTCTTTACATATCCGATCTCACAGGCTGCCGATATAACGGCTTTCAAGGCCACAACGGTTCCCGTAGGCGAAGATCAGATGCCCATGCTCGAACAGACAAGGGAGATCGTTCATAAGTTTAATTCGGTCTACGGCGAGACTCTTGTCGAGCCCAACATCCTTCTTCCGGATAACAAGGCCTGCATGAGACTTCCCGGTACAGACGGAATGGCCAAGATGTCCAAGTCTCTCGGAAACTGCATCTATCTTTCGGATCCCGAGGATGAAGTTAAGAAGAAAGTAATGTCAATGTACACGGATCCTGAGCACCTTCAGGTCTCAGATCCCGGACATCTTGAAGGAAATACCGTATTTACATACCTTGATGCATTCTCTAAGGACGATATGTTTGCCGAGTACTGCCCCGATTACAATAATCTCGATGAGATGAAGGAACACTATCAGCGCGGCGGTCTGGGCGATGTGAAGGTCAAGAAGTTCCTTAACAGCGTGCTTCAGGAGACACTTGCTCCGATAAGAAGTAGACGCGCCGAATGGGAAAAGGATATCCCCGGAGTATACGAGCTCTTAAAGAAAGGTTCAGAAGAAGCCGAAAAGGTCGCTGCCGAGACACTTCGCGACGTCAAGGAAGCCATGAAGATCAATTACTTCGAAGACAAAGCGCTCATCACCGAACAATCAGAGCGTTACAGCAGCTAATGAGATCTTTTACCGTTAAGAACCCCAAAAAGTTCATGAGCGCACTTCTGGCAGGTGATGTGTTTGATGATTTCCTCCTTTGCGAGGCCCTCATCAAAACATACAACACCTTCAGCATAGACGGACGCATAATTCCCGAATATTTCGACGATTACGAGTTCGGATACGAATACTCTTCCTGGAAAGATATCCGTCCCATCTGTTTTGAACTGATAAAAGGAAAGATACTGCCCGTATCTTTCCTTTTTGTAATGCAGCTTAAGCCGGATAAGGCCAAAGAAATAATGCTTGAAGAAGTCTCTTCCTCAAGCATTGAACAGATAAAAGGCTTAACCTTGAATATCAAATATCAGAACGGCACGATAACCGTGGTCACGGCTACGAGCCTCAATTCCTTCATTCCCGACAAGGCTCCCGACAACGTCTGGGATTCCTATATGTCGGATTTCTTAAAGCTTCGATATGATTTCGTCGACTGAACGGGTTACATCATCGTAGGAAACATCCCTTACAAGCGCATCCAGATCCTTTATCATGCCTTCGAGTTCTTCGTCAGGCATCTTAAATCCGTTTATCACTTCCATCATCTCATCGACGGTATCTATATCGAAGGTTGATGCGGCTTCCTTCATCGCGTTCAGTTTTTCTATTATCTCATCTTTTGAAACTTCGCTCTTATCGGTATTATCTTCGGCATCGAAATACGAAAGCGTCTGCTTGTACGCTCTGTACCTGTCGAGAAGTTCCGGCGTCTTTTCGTCTATGAGCGCCCTGTTCTCTTCTTTTCCGGCCATCTCGAGCTCAAGTGCCAGCCCGGAAAGGTACTCGGCACCGACCATTCTGGCCACGCTCTTTAACGCATGAACTTCTATGGTATATTCATCCAGATTGTTTTCGTTATAAAGAGCCTCTATCCTGCCCGCTTTGTTGTCTATGAGCTTGTAGAAGTCCCTTAATACCTCATTATAAAGGGATTCAGACCCGCAATGCTTAAGTCCTATCTCGCGGTCAAGATAACCGTAATCGGATTCCTTTTCTCCCAGGTCGCGCTCAGGTGCTCCCGTTCTTTCGTTGTCTTTATTCCCGGAGTCCGTTCCGGCCAAAGTCCCCGCATAAGCATCATCCGAAGCTGCAGCAGCGTATTCTTCGGGACTTACATCGATGACAAGATCGGCAGGCAGCCATTTCCTTATCTTGTATTTAAGCTCGTCTATATCGACCGGTTTCATCACATAGTCGTTCATCCCGGCAGAAAGCAGCTCTTCCCTTGCTCCCTGCACGGCATTGGCCGTAAGTGCGATGATCGGTAATTTCTCGTAATACTCGCCTCCGCGCTCTCTTATCTTCGAGGTCGCTTCAAGTCCGTCCATGACCGGCATCATATGATCCATCAAAACGAGATCGTACTTCCTGTCTGTGATCTTCCTCAATGCGGTAAGACCGTTTTCGGCAACATCTATATTCATCTTAAGCGGCTCGAGAAGCCCCATGATCACCTTGACATTGATCTCATTATCTTCGGCCACAAGGATCTCCGCTTCAGGGGCGATAAAGTGAACGTTTTCCTTGTCTTCCTTCTGATAGTTGAATTCCGTAGCCGGAGTCTCGTCAACGATCTTCTGGGGTATGGTAACAAAGAACTCCGATCCGCTCCCGTAAGCGGATTCGACGGAGATCTTGCCTCCCATGAGTTCGACGAGCTGCTTCGTGATCGTAAGTCCGAGTCCCGTACCTTCCTTTGAATGATTCTTTATCGAATCCACCTGAGTAAAGGAATCGAACAGGCGCTCCATATCCTCTTCCCGGATACCGAGTCCGCTGTCTTTTACGGAAATATTGAGTTTTATCTCATCATCCGAAACCCTGTCGGCACTTACCTTGAGCCTGACATAGCCGACCTCCGTAAACTTTATCGCGTTGTTTACGAGGTTTATGATTATCTGTCTGATCCTTACCTGATCGCCCATGAGTCTGGCGGGAAGCTTATAATCGATATCATAATTGAGCCTCAGCGGCTTATCTCCGATCCTCGTGATAAAGATCATCTTAAGATCGTTGACCAGTGTCAAAGGCTCATAAGGCGATTCCATGATCTCCATACGACCCGATTCGATCTTTGAAAAGTCGAGGATGTCGTTGATTATATCGATGAGCGCATTACCGGAATTCCTGATGTTTTCAAGATATTCCTTGTCCGAATCGGGCAGTTCGTCGCGAAGGATGATATCCGTCATTCCGACGATCGCATTCATCGGGGTCCTTATCTCGTGAGACATGTTCGAAAGGAACCTCGATTTAGCCTCGTTTGCCGCATTCGCTCTTTCCTTTTCTTCCTCAAGCTGTTTTGTGTATTTCACCGAGTCGGTCACGTCATCAAGGATATAAAGCCGCCCGGTAAAAAGATCGTCCCTTACGACTTCCTTTACGACGATGCCGTAAACACAGTCCCCGATCTTTATCCTTTCTTTCCTTTCGGCCTTGTTCCGAAGATCCTTTATGATACCGCTGTTCTCATCGGTCTTTCCGGCTACGAGCATTCCGGGGAACAGCCCTCTGGCCCTGTTGTTGTAATATACGAGTTTCCCGTTATATCCCGTAGCAAGGATACCGTCGTTCAGGCTGTCTATTACCCTGTTCCGGAACATATCCTCGGTATCGATAAGGTCGAACCTGAAAAACGCGCACATAAGAAGGATCGAAGCAAGGAAGAAGCCCAGGTTCGTCGTATCGTATCCGTTCGTGACCCCGAACAGGAAAAATACAAATCCGATGAGCGGAAGGAGCGGTGCGAGAATGAATATGAGGAAGTGCCGCTTAGTCTCATTCCTTTGGAATTCCTTCCTTAATTTGATCGCAAATACGATATCTATGATCGCATATATGGGAGAAGTTGCCTGATAAATGAAGTAAAGGGGCCCGTGTCCGTATGAATTATGCGGGAACATGCCCGAATTAACGAAAGTGATCGTCGAATAGAAAAGATGATGATAATCGTTGGTCGCGATGACCATCCACATAAGGGCATGGAGCGAAATCAGCAGGGCACTCAGCCACTGCGGGATATTGATCCTGCAAAAATGCAGTATAAAAATGATCATACCGATCGGTATGAAAACCTTTCCGAGATAGAGCAGCCTGGTCGCAAGATAAGCTTCCTCCGATGTCTTTGCCGTCATCTCGAAAAGATATCCGGCCTGGTTGGCGATGTTCGCTATAAGATAAAGGAAAAGGAAGCTGTGCATCCTTGAATTAAGGTGAAAGAATACATACAGACCCTCACCGAACAGTACAACAAGGCTGATAAGTTGTATGACCAATAAAAAATTGTACATCAAAATTCCCCGGATCGTATTCTTTGATAATAGCCCCGTCTTGTGCTATGATTTAGCCATGAAAACCGTATGCATAAGAACGGACGGAAACGATAAGATTGCTACCGGACATATCCAGCGCTGTCTCAGTATCGCCCGTGCCGTAAGGGCTGTTACAAATTCGATTATATCGCAAAGAGAAGTATTTTTCATCGTTTCCGACGAAAAAAGTAAGGAAATACTTGAAGAACGCTTTGATGAAAAAGACGAATTCCCGATACGTGTTTTGAATTCAGATCACGAAAAGCTGAAGGATGAGGCGGACATGCTTTTTGACTGTATCAGTCAATTGAATACAACCTCTCTTCTTATAGATTCCTATGCCGTTGACGAAAACTTCTTTACCGTACTTCACCGGCATACCGAAAAGGTCGGAATAAAGCTGGTTTACCTTGATGATCTGCAGTCTCTCGAAAAATATGACGTTGATGTCATTATCAATTACAGTACTGTCAGTGAGCCTGCGTCATATATGTCAGTTCCGGAAAAACTCCTCGGAAAGAAGTTCACGCCCTTAAGAAGCCAGTTTTCGGATTCTCCCGCTCCCATAAGAGAAAGAGTATCCGGTATTTTCATTTCAAGCGGCGGTATCGATCCTTTCGGTGTCTGTACAGCCCTTTGCAAAAACATAAAAGATCACGATTTCCGGATCCTTACAAGCCGTCTTAACAAAAATTACGACGAGCTTAAAGAACTTGAAAGCAAAAACGATAATATACATATTTACGAGGGTATCAGCGATGTGGCCTCAGTAATGAAGATGTGTGATATGGCGATATGTGCCGGCGGGACTACTTTGGGTGAGCTTTGTGCCCTCGGTATTCCTTCCGTAAGCTATATCATCGCCGAAAACCAGCGCGCCGGCGTATATGAATTCGAAAAAGACGGCATCATCCCCTGTGCAGGAGATCTTACCGAAGATCCGGCAAAAACGATGGATAACATCCTTGCGATCGTTGCCGGAATATCCTCAAAACCGGCGTCCGAGCGCGAGGTCATAAGCAAAAAGATGCGCGGGTACATCGACGGCACCGGCGCATCCAAAATAGCTGAGATCCTTATTGATTAGTATCCTTATTTCTTCCCGAAGTACTTCTGAATATTGTCGAACTCGGAATTGAGTTCCGCGCAGAGCTCGGCATCTGCCGAGGAATTGTCAGGGTGGGTTTCCTTCATCAGTCTGTAATACTTCTTTTTGGCAGAATCAAAGTCCTGGCAGTCCTTAAAATGCTTTGTCTTTCCCAGAAAAGGATGAAAAAGGGCCTGCTGATACTCGGGTTGTCTGTAATAAGACCTGGGTCCGGACGAAGTGTTCTGCGTCCTTTGTCTTTCCCTGTATTCCGGGTTTTCGTACATAGAATAGGCTTTTATGAGGCTCTGGAGCTCGCTTAGGAGATCCGTGCTGCATTCTCCCCTTGAAACCCGGTACATCGCATCGTGATATCTGTTAAAAAGACCGTCTCCTACCACACCGTAGTGAAGATCATACAGTTTCTTAAGTATCGCACTCTTATCGTGGATCTCACGCCCTAAGAACTCTGTCTCGTTCCTGTTGTCTTCCCATATATCCTGTTCGCGGTATTCGGTCCATCTGCTCCTTCTGCCACCCGATCCCCTTGCACGCAGTACTATTATCAGGATATAAAAAAGTATCGGAAAAAAAGGTCCCAGGGATACCATCAGAAATGATATTATCCCGGGGACCATCATAAGCAGTATAAATACGGTGAATATAACCACCAACATGATGATCTTTTTATTTCCGTTCATTATTTCCTACTCATTTACGCTGACGCTCTGTAATCCGCCCGAGAAAACGGTATTCTCGGTCTTCGCGCCATATACCACCGGCGAACCGGATGCGATCTTTATATTACATATGGCCTGCTTTGCGCTTATCGCGGCGTTCAGATCCCTCGTTCCGAGAGCAAGAACATTGTTACCCTCACCCCTTAAGTTGATCGCGGAATCAAGCAGTCCGATGTTCAGTTTTCCGCCCTGGGCTCCAATAAGATAGAGCATTGCGCCGTTAGCGAGGATCGATACCTCACTGCTTTCGATATTGATATTGCCGTCGGATTCTTCCGTCGTACCGATGGCCGATATCGTATTTCCGGCACAGAGTATATTAATGTTCGAATTAAGAAATCTCGTATTCTGGGTTCCTTCAAGGCATCCGACACCCAGACCCTTTTCAACCTTGACGTCGAGCTGAAGCTTACAATCCGAAATGATGATCGGAGGAACGCCCTTTACCGCACCTATCGCGATTGCCTTACCGCTTGCGGGCTCTATCCTTACCATTCCGGAAAGAAGGCTTATTCCGCATCCTTCCCTGAACTCTCCGCCGCCTATACCTATTCCCTCATCGGCTTCAACAAGGATATCCAGTGCGCCCGTACCCTGCCATCTGATGTCTCCGACCTTGGCATCCCAGAAATTGCCTAAGGCAAAGCTTGAAATGCCCTGTGAACGGAGCTGAAGGTTTCCGTCGCCTTCAATCGTAAGACGGCTGCTTTCGGGGACAAGGATACCGTATTTGGTCATCCTGTTCTCGCCTTCGACTACGAGTGTAAGCTCACTTCCCGTGCCTATCTCTATACACGGACGCTGCTGTGTACTTTCAACAAATACATCTCTTATCGTAAGACGGCACTTTACACCGTCCTTTATCTTAATGGACATTTCAGCTGAATATCCGGTGTTTCCGACCAGAGTGAACTCTTCCCGGCCGATCAGGATACCCGTATATTTTTCAAGTGCAAGACGCATAACGGGAAGCTCCGCTTCGTCCTCTACCGTATATATCTTGCGGATCTCCTGGTTTGAACCCTTGACGGAAGAAGTGATTATCTCATTCTTTATATCTTCGTCTATGCTTTCGACAATATCAAGTGAAGGCCTTGCCGTATAAAAGCCCTGAACGTAATCGACACCCATCTCTACGACTGTCTTGAGCTCCGCGGCGGTCTCAACGCCTTCAGCCAGCGTCTTTACTCCGTTGGATGCGGCAAATTCTATGATGCCCCTTACGAAATGCTGTTTTTTTGTTTCTTCATGGATATTGGAGATCAGCAACCGGTCTATCTTAAGATAATTGGGAAGATAGCTCAAAAGGCTTGATGTATTCGAATAGCCCGTGCCGTAATCGTCGATCGCAAGCTCAAATCCGTCATCTGCACTTCTCTGGAGAAGAGAACCAAGCTCCTTATCCTTGAACTCGGTATTTTCCGTTATCTCCATTACAACGTTATTAAGATAATCCTCGTACTTTTTCTTGAAATCGAAATAATCCTGTTTTTTAAGTTGATACCCCGGGATACTGTTTATGAAGATCTTTTTCCCGGCAAATGCTTCGCGCTTATTAACGTAGATCTCCATAACGTTAAAGAGCGTGAGCTTTTCTATATCGTATAATTTATGCTTTCTCGTGGCATAATCAAGTATTGCCATCGGAGATACGTTCGTGCCGTAATCTGCCCTCATAAGGGCTTCGTATCCGAATATCTCACCCGAAGACGTGTCAACTATGGGCTGGAAGGCATAAAACAGTTTGTTCTCGGTGAGGATGTCTTTTATCATCTTATCCTCGGGAACGATATTTTCTTCCACACTCTTTGAGCCTGCTTCAAAACGGGCTTCCATCTCGATGCAGTTCATGATCTTTCCGTTGATCTCGTATTTTTCGTTCATTCCGGTCTCGATGAAGCCGGCCGTACGATATGCCTTACGGGCGATGTCATTGTTTTCGAACACACCGAGAGTGACCCTCTTTGCCCTAAGTATCCCAAAAGCATACTTCAGTGCAAGGGAGACCATGCCGATGCCGTACCCGCGCCCACGCCTTGCGGGATCGAGTACGACAAACCCTATCCTTATATGTCTCTGGTTTTCTTCGGGATAACGAAGGATAAGGTAACCCACGGCCTCGTTATCGTCAGCTGCGATCATCTGATAAACGGAGTCGTCTTCGGCTACCTTTTCGCTGAATGCGTTCAATGTATCGGCAGTAGCGGGATAATCTCCCAGCTTGCCTGCCGACCATTCATAGAATTCTTTTTCGGATGTGATCCAGGAAGCGACTTTTTCAGCGTCGTTCCTTTTATATGGTCTTAGTTTTAACATCGTGTATCCGTCTGTTTCGTCCGATAAAATAGATTCCTCCGGCAGCCCGTTGACTGCCGTGATGCTTCACCTTTTATCATATCAGAAAACTCACGATATTATCAACAATTAATGTTATTCTTCGATGCCGAGTATATTTCTCTTTATAAGCCCCGAGAGATTGGATGAGTAGACCGATCTTCCGGTCTCCGACAGATGTATACCGTCCAAAAGCATCTCGTCGCTGTTATATGAGTCGATACCCTGTCTGTCAAGGCTGTAGAAATACGTTCCGTACTCGTTTGCGACAACCTCGGCCTTTCCGCCGTAATCAAATTCCGATCCGGGTCCGTTGTTCAATGTGTAAGTATCGCCGATAAACTCGCCGTTATCTCTGTAGAAATAAATGTACGAAGGCTGGCAGATTATGATCTTTGCCTCAGGATAATTGGTTCGAAGGATATTCACCATTTCTCTCATCGCGCCGACATATGTGCTCATCCCCGAACGATAATCGTCGCTCGCCATGGGTTTTGCCGAAAGGAAATCATTGATACCGTACTCTATGATGAAGATATCCGACTTCCTGATCTCCTCGATATGTTCCCTAAGTATCTGGGTTGCGGTACAATCCCTCAGAACATCTATGCTGATGTCACCGGCCAGAGCCTTGACCATTCCGAGTCCGCAGGTGCAGTTCCATCTGTCATTCTCAAAATACGCATCGGGTTCCGGGGTGGCGCAGGTTCCTCCTATCGCAAGATTATATACCGTAGCGTCCAGGTCGTAAGCCATCCTGTTTGCTATTCCGGTCTCATCCCTGAAGTTATCGAGGATACTGTCTCCGAAAAAGGTTATGGTGAGTTTTCCGTCTTCATAGACCATCTGGTCTTCGAGGTTCTGGGTCTCGGTCTCGGGAAGAGCAGCCTCCTTAAGCTCCGACATCGGCGCCATCACCGACTTTTCAGCTTCGGGACTCTCTGGTGTGATCTCCTCTTCGATCTCTTCAACGTTTACTTCCGTCTCTTCTTCCGCATCCGCGATCTCGACCTTCCCCGAATCTTTATTGAGTACATAGTTTTTCACGGCAAAAAAGCCTACGACACTGAGTCCCAGC
Organism: Lachnospiraceae bacterium; assembly: GCA_024682115.1. Lineage (GTDB taxonomy): Bacteria > Bacillota > Clostridia > Lachnospirales > Lachnospiraceae > JAILLW01. Next base: position 37,173 of record JAIKZO010000046.1, on the reverse strand, counting down.
ACGCTGATCATTCCGATCACCGCAAAGACGAGGATCACTATCTGAAACACTTTATGTACGTGATTATTTTCTTTATTGTTCATAAAGCCTCCTAACAGGATACCTTATCCTATCTTATAAGCCTCATCTATCGATGCAAGCTCTTCAAAGGTATCTATCTCAACGATATCGTCAAAGGAGCATTCTTTTATCGCAACGGAATAGTCGTCTTTTTTAACGACCAGAGGAACCTGTTCCCAGTAGAGTTTCCTGCCTTCTTCGCTCTCAAAGACCTCAGCGACATCCTTGGCAAGGCGCGCCCCGTCTTCTTTGCTCCAGAAAGAGATACCTACCATCTGGTAGCAGTCGTCACCGCCCGTCTTTTCCTCAGTAATTATCCCGTCCTTTGTCTCAAAGCACCAGTCATCCGTATGGTCAGTTTTGATCGCAAGAAAATCCGATCCCTTATGCTCTTTGCAGATTATATCGGGATTCGATATCAGAAGATCGGCTTCGAAAACATAGGCGTTTTCAAGATATTCCCTTGCGACATAGACCGAAGAAATGTTGTTCGCGGTCTCAAAATAAGGGTTATCGATGAATCTGATCATCGGATATTTATAAAGGAGCTGATCGAACTGCTCCTTAAGATATCCCCTTACTATTATTATCTCTTCGATACCGGCCTTAAGGCAGGCATCTATGAGTCCGTCTATTATCCTTTTGCCGTGTACCCTGACAAGCGGTTTGGGTGTATTGACCGTTACGGGGACCATTCTCGATCCGAATCCGGCCGCGATAAAGATCGCTCTTTTACAATATTGTATTTCGCACATCTTAATATTTCCTTAAGTTATCCATAAAATTCTTTTTATTTTCCGCAGCGGTCGTTGTGGGACGTCCGAGATCGTCCCTTGCGCCGATAGCGCATTTTACCTCGATAAACGAAAGCGAAGAAGCTTCCTTTGCTTCCTTAAGCGCCTTATCCAGCGAATCGGGTTCGCTTACGGAAGTTACGTTTCTGTATCCGCAGCCCTTTGCAACCGCACAAAGATCAACGGATGAAGCGACCGTGGGCATTCCGCCTACCGTCTCGTGTGCGCCGTTGTTTATAACGACATGAACGAGGTTTCCTGGGCAGATATTACCGGTAACGGCAAGCGAACCCATGTGCATGAGTGTGGCTCCGTCTCCGTCCACGCACCATACTTTTACACCCGGCTTGTTCAATGCAACGCCGAGCGCGATCGAGAGGCTGTGCCCCATCGAACCTACGGTAAGGAAATCCTTTCCGTGGCCTTCGCCGTTCCTTTCCCTTATCTCAAAAAGCTCACGGCTTGCTTTGCCGGTCGTCGAAATGATCGGATCTTCGCCCGAGAACTTCGTTATATGCTCTATTATCTCCTCTCGGAGCATCCTGTTAGTGTTTTTGTATTCTACCTTTACGTCCGTTGAAAGAGCGCCCTTCCTGACGACAAAAGCCACCTGCTTTCCTGCGGAAAGCTTTGATCTGAAGCCTTCCATCACTTTCTTAAGCTCATCGACGCCGGTTTCCTTATCGATGATGAAGCTTTCGATATCCATGTCTTCAAGGAGCTTTACCGTCACCATTCCCTGATAGACATGCTGGGGTTCATCGTGAACCCCGGGTTCGCCTCTCCAGCCGACGACAAAGATCATCGGTATCCCGTATACGTTATCGTTAAGGAGCGATGCGACCGGATTTATGATATTGCCTTCACCGCTGTTCTGCATATAGATAACGGGAACAGCGCCCGTTGCAAGATGGTAGCCCGCACCGAGTGCCACGCAGTTTCCTTCGTTAGCTGCGATAACGTGATGTTTCGGATCGGTCCCGTACTTATCCATCAGATAGTTGCAGAGCGCTTTAAGCTGGGAATCCGGTACTCCCGAATAAAAATCCGCTCCCAATATTTCGGTAAACTGTTTAACGTCCATTCCGTTCCTTTCGGGGAAAAGCCCCATTTGCCCGTTCTGCGGGCATGATCCTTACTTTATAACTCGTCTATCAAAGAGATTATCTGCTTTATCGGCATCAGTCTTTCATCAACTTCAAGTGCTCTGTGATGCTTGAGGATATCCTTTGCGGTCTGCTCCATCGCCGGGAAAGCACTCCTTGTAAGCTGGTTTGCATAGATAACGATGTTTACACCATGCGATGCAAGCTCCGATTCGGTTATCGAATTGAACGAAGTGGGAACTACCACAATCGGCGTATCCTTATCTTCGGCCCTGAACTTATCGCAGAACTCCAGAATCTCCGCAGGATCCTTTTTACGCGAATGTATCATGATACCGTCAGCCCCTGCCTCAACATAGGCTCTCGCACGGGTAAGGGCATCATCCATTCCCTGTTCCAAAATGAGCGATTCGATCCTCGCGATTATCATGAAATCATCGGTAAGCTGGACCTTTTTGCCCGAACGGATCTTTTCGCAGAAGTTCTCGATCGTATCCTGTGTCTGAACGACCTCCGTTCCGAAAAGCGAATTCTTCTTAAGACCTGTCTTATCCTCTATGATGACCGCGGATACGCCCATTCTCTCGAGAGTGCGCACCGTGTATACAAAGTGCTCCGTAAGTCCGCCCGTATCGCCGTCAAAGATTATCGGCTTCGTCGTAACTTCCATAACATCGTCTATGGTCCTGAAACGGCTCGTCATGTCGACAAGCTCGATATCGGGTTTTCCTTTTGCGGTCGAATCGCAAAGAGAGCTTATCCACATCGCATCGAACTGGTCGAGTTCGCCATCGTTTTCAACGATCGTCTTTTCGGCTATAAGCCCTGTAAGTCCGCTGTGTACCTCTATCGTCTTTACCACAGGGCAGAGATCTATCAGCTGGCGCAGCCTTTTCCTGCGGTACTCGGGCATCGCAAGGCGCTCCCTTATCCTTGAGTCCGTGATCATAACGTTCTCGTTACGTGTATAGGGAACATCGACTATCTTTCCGCCGTAAGCGGAAAGCAGTTTCTCGGCACGATCCCTTATCGCTCTCATCGGTCCCTCAAGCCAGTTATCGCCGTGGATGACATAGTCGGGATGAAGTTCTTCTATAACCTTGTCATAATGGATATCATCCTGGATGACGACCTTCGAAACCTCGGGGATGTCCTTAACTATCTTTATCCTCGTCTCGAAGTCGACAGAAGGAAAACGGTTGAACCTTATCATCGACTCGTCGGAAAGAACACCGACAACGACATCGCCGAGCTTTTTTGCCTCATGGATAATGTTAAGATGGCCTTCGTGAATGACGTCGGTCGTAAAACAGGTATAAACAGTAGCCATTTTTTACTCCTTATATGTTGCGGGAACCTTTACTCCGTAATGATCAAGGGCTTCTCTGAACACCTTGAAAAAGTCTCTTATATCTTCTTCGTCTATCGCGCCGAGCGCACAAAGTCTGAAGGTATTGGTCGTTGATATCTTACCGGGATAGATCGTAAACCCTCTTTCATAGCAGTAATCATGTATCTTCATGAAATCCCAGTTCTGATCATCGGGATAGATAACGCTGACGACCAGTCCGGCCTGCTCTTCACGCTTAATGACATCTTTGAATCCGAGTTCATCGAGTCCATCGTGGATCGCATTGAAAACTCTTGTATGTCTTGCCCACTTGCCTTCTTCACCTTCCTCGAAATATTCCTTTATTCCCTGGACTGCGGCGTAGATCGTCTGAACCGGCGGCGTAAAGTGCATCTCCCCGGTCTTTTCGAAGAATTCATACTGAAGATAAAGATTACAGTAATAAGAACGCTTCGGATAATCCTTAGACTTTTTGATGATATCTTCTCTTCCTATAACGAACGAAAGGCCCGTCATGGCCATGATCCCCTTCTGGGCCGATGCCATACAGAAATCGATATTGTCATCATAAACATTTATGGGTCTCATAGCGTAGGTCGACGTCGTATCGACCGTAAATATCGCGCCGTATTTATGCGCAAGCGCACCGATCTCCCTGATCGGATTAAGGATACCCGTTCCGGTCTCGTTATGCGTCGTATGAACGAGCGCAATGTCGGGATTTTCCTTAAGTGTCGCTTCGACCTTATCAAGATCCGGCCTTTCGTTCACGGGGAACTGAAGGTCTATATGGGGCATGCCGTAATATTCACAGATCTCGACCGCTCTCTGGCTGTATGCTCCGTTATTGACCACGAGGATCTTTTTGCCCTCAGGTAGCAGAGAGTTAAGGCATACATCGATGTTTATCGTTCCGGAACCGCAAAAAAGGACCGAAGTATAATCCTCTTCCTTACCGTGCACGATCTTTACAAGATCCTGCCTGATGCCTTTCATCATCGATGCGAATTCTTTTTCCCTCGGACAGATATCGGGAACGACCTGAGCCATCTTCACCGTATCCGTTGTGGTCGAAGGACCGGGATTTAAGAGTATGTTTCTTTTGATCTGCATATTATCTCGACCTTTCTATGATCCTGTTTATAAGATATTTTCCGCCCGTCTCGCCCGACTTGCCGACATTGTAGATGTAACTGTCGCGCAACCGTGCCATCTCGGTCTTCGTGAAACGTTCCTCGCTCATGAGCCTCTTTGCGGCCTCATCGACTTTCGGCACATCGGAAAGTTCAAGCGAAATGCCGACCTTATCTCTGGCCTCGATATCAATGGGAACCGTCGTAAGCTCTTTGTAATCGGGATTCACGATCTTCATCGGAGTGTTTATAAAGAGTACGGGCTTAAGTGTTGAAAATGCATATTCATAGGCGATGCTCGACCAGTCGGTGATCAGCATATCCGCCGTATATACGGTCTTGTTTGACGAAAAATCCTTCTGGAAGGTGATCGGTCTTCCTTCGTACTTTGAAGCGAGCGCATCGATCTTTGACTCGAAATGCCTCACATACTGGGGATGCGGACGAACGATCACATCGAAGTATTCCGTATCGATCACATCAAGGATCTCTTCGATGCATGAATCCATGATGTTATCGTTCTGCCATGAAGGAGCGACCAGGATGACGGGCTTTTTCGCACCCGCACCGGAAGCATCCTCTTCTTCCATTATCTTTTCATATGCGCTCTTCATGTTATCGATAACGCTCGAGCCCCACTCTATGAGATTCTTTTTCTTTAACCCGGCCTTTTCCTCGCGCTCTTTTATCTCGGCCATATTCCTCGGCCCCGAGGTAAAGATCGTATCGAAATGATCGAGTGCGTTCTTTCTGAAAGTAAGGTTTGAACTGTTAACGTCATGAGGAACGTAAACGTATTCTATGTTCTTATCGACGTACGAACGTTTCAGCTGGAAGTTCTGAAGATCCGGCGTCGTCATCACCATTATGTCGGATTCTATCTTCATCATAAGAACGATGAACTTATTGTCGCCGACATAGTATGTATGGAAATGATCCCTCTTTATGTCAAAGACCTCGTCCTTCGGATCGCTCGTGATATAGTGGATATCTATATCTGTCTTTTTGTTTATATACTCTATGATGTTCTTATAATACTTGTAAAAGCCGTTCCTTTCGGAATAGAAGACGATCTGCTTGCGTCCTTCCTTAAGGAAGCGCCTGTAATCGGCATTTTCCCTGGCGATATCTTCTTTGGAACGTGACTTTTTCTGTTTGGCGGCCTCGTCTTCGACCTTTTTAAGCTCTGCGCGGCTTGCCTCGAGTGCCTCGTAATCGACATGCTTTTTGGGGCTTATGAAGAAATTGAGCGCATACATCTGGACTATGGACAAAAGGTTTCCCGCGATCCAGTAAAGGCCGATCCCCGCAGGGACAAAAAGTCCGAGGTAAAGCGAAAGTCCGACCGAGATCGTAAGCGTCAGCGCCTTGTTCGCAAAGCTCTGCTCCGACTGAAGGACGTTCGATATGTTCTGCGTTATGCACATCAGGAGCGCAGAAAGTGCTGCAAGCAGCGGAATTATAAGTACCGCACCGCCCGTTTTTATCGGCACGTTCGAAAGGTCAAGTCCGAAGTACGACATATCGATGCCGTGATCCATGAGCTTCCTTATTCCTTCAACCACGCCCATGAGTAAGACGAGCTGGATTATAACGGGGATAAGGTCGAGCACCGGATGGTATTTTTCCCTCTTGTAAAGCTCGTACTGGGCCTCGGATATCATGTCCCTGTCGCCGAAATACTTTGCCTTGAAACGGTTCATCTCCGGGTAGAGTTTGACCATCTTTATTGAATTGAACTGTACCATGATCGCAACCGGGAGCAGGATGATCCTCGTCAAAAAAGTAAAGATCCAGATCCCCCATCCGAAATTGCCCGTAAGGTTGCAGCATGCGTTAAGCAACTGTCCGAACAGTCTGCCGATAAGATCCATCATATTGTTTCCAAACCGTCCTTATTCCGTTACTTCGTCGTTTTCTTTGTTTTCTTCTTCGTCGATGAAGTGAACTTCCTTCTTCTCGACTTCCCTATTCTTTTTAAAGAACTCCGCGATCTTATGTCTGAATATCGTAAGACATGCGCCCACTGCGATAACGACTCCCGCTACGGCCTGTATCACATACGTTACGGCCGAAGGGTCTATGTAGGCCCTTACGGGTATCATCGTAAGGTAACTGCCTGCGATGACAAAGAACATAAAGTTAGCGATCCAAAAAAGTGCTTTTTTCATTGTATCCTCCTTGCCGGTAAAATTCTTTTACCAGAAACTGTCTTTCATCGGGGCTATGACATCCGGCCCCTCTTCGATCTTTTTACTCAGATCGTCATATGTACCCGTATATAGATATACGTAGTAAACGTTCAGATTTCCCTCTTTCCCTCCTTCGAAGAAAGGTACTTCGGGATAATCGCGGTCCATCTTCTTAACGTAGCAGATCCTCTCGCGCGCATCGTTTTCTCCGACCTCATCTATACTGCTGCCGAATGATGCATATTCGGCTCCGATCGTTTTAAGGATCGTTGACTGCAGTTCGCAATGCGATACCGGAGCTGCACTTACGGGTGAAACATCATGTGTCTCACCGGGTTTTTTATAAAAGAAGATGACCTGCGGATCGTACTCTCCGCCGTGGTCAGAGGTTATGATTATCGTAGAATCGTCGTACTTGCCGAGCGCCTTAAGCTGGTTCAGATACTCTTCGACCATCACGAGACAGCCCTTGCAGGTCTCCTCCAAAGATGCATTATCCTTCGGGTTACAGAACTCATCATTGTTGTATTCGTGCGCACCGGAAAGATGCATGAAGTTGATCGTCGAAGGCATGTCCTCGATATAGAGTCCGCCTTCCTTAAGCGCCGCGTATGTTTCGGAATTCGTATGCTTCCTTCCGTGATCGGAATTCTGTACCGTACCCGAGAACTCACTGTTCTGAATGTAAAAAACGTTCTTTATGACATCGGGGAAAAACCTGTAACATGACATCTTTGTCATAACTTTTACGATCGCACCGCGGTCGGCTTCGATGTTCGTCGCTTCGTTCGAGAGGTTGTCTATCATCCCCTCGAGTATCCTGATGTCGTTATCGCCCCTTACATATACGGATTCGGGCGTAAAGAAATTGAAACGGTATCCGCTTTTTTCTATGAGATCAAAAAACTCCGTCGTCCTCTGATCTTCCCAGATGCTCTTAGTCCAGTCGTTAACGGTGAGCGAAGTGTCGAGTTCACACCCTGTGATCATATGCGCCAAAGAAGGGTAGGTTCCGAAATATACACACTCATCGTTGGAATAATAAGTGAAATCATGTAAAAAATCAAATGAACCCGGATATTTGGCATTGACCGGCTCAACATACTGATTACTGAAAAAGTCGAGCACGAGGATTATCACGTTGTCTTTAGAAGATATCGCGAACTGATCCTTACCAGATAAGAACCACGAGCCTTCCTGTCTTTTAAAAGCGTCCTCGGGTGCACCCGCGATAAGGCTTATCATCGCGGTAAGCTGCATTCCGATAAGAAGTATCGCAAGAAATGCGATGAGCTTTTTTATGACGTCTTCTTTTTTCAGAGCCAGGATCACGAAAACAGCGATGATGATCCCCCACGCGATGATCCCGATCACTATGGACGAAACCGGAATGGCCGCTCCGTCGGGATTAAGTCCCAGCAGATCAAGGTTCTTATTGAGGAACATGACCTGGATATATCCGCCGAGTGCTATGGCTCCTATCACGGCGATAACTACACTGTGTGCCTTATCCGGAAGCGCACCTGCTATTAGTGCGACAACGATCGAAACGATGACTCCGATAAGGATGAGTTCGGGGATAAACTCTCCGAACAGGAACTCAAACTGCGTACTGTTTGAAAAAAATATCTCCGCCGGCCCGAAGATGAATATCATAAAGCTTACAAGAAAAGCCGGAAGAAGCGCAAAGAGCGCCTTTTTCATATACTTTTTCACGTAAAAGAACTCCTTCTTTAATATATACACGCTTTTCTATTTTACCATAGTTGAAAGATGTGTTACAATATGTAGATTGTTGGGATATTTATATCCGCAGCCCCAAAATCGGGTGTATCCCTTGCGGTATGCGGATATGCGATTATAAAAGGAGATATCATGAAAAACAAAAAACTGTCTATATTTTGTGTAGGCGTGCTTGCGCTCACGATCCTGCTCATGGGTTGCTCTTCCGAAAGTGTTCAGAGCATGGTAAAGCCCGAAGGCGAACCCGTAGGGATAAACGTTGAGCCCATCCCGCCTTCACCCACTCCCGAACCCACTCCCGAAGAAATCGAGGAAGTGGTAGAGGGATGTTACAGATCCGAACTCACCAACGAGTGGATCCCCGAAGAGCTTATGAACCAACGCCCCATTGCGACAATGGTGGATAACGAGTCTCTCGCCCTTCCCCATTTCGGGGTAAACAGCGCGGATATCGTTTACGAGATCATGAACAGTACCGCAAACGACCGTATCACGAGACTCATGTGCGTGATCAAGGATTACGACAGCATCGAGCAGCTCGGAAGCATCCGAAGCACCAGACCTACGAACTTCATGCTCGCTGCCGAGTATAATGCGATCCTCGTCCATGACGGCGGTCCTTTCTATAACGACGAATACTACGCAAAGGATTACGTCAATAACCTAAGCGGCGGATTTGCAAGGATACCGAACGGCAAGTCACTTGAGTTTACCGAGTATGTGACTCCCGAAGAATATACGAATTCAAAGGGAAAGACCTTCGACGGGCTTAACAAACGTATCGAGGATGCGGGTTATTCCAAGGAATATAACGAGTTCTACCAAGGGCCGCATTTTACTTTCTCAAACGATGATTACAAGCTTTCGGATGAAGGAAGCGTATCACCTGCCACCACGGTAGAGCTTCCCTTCTATCACAACCAGTCGAACCTTAAGTATAACGAGGAGACCGGTCTGTACGAATATTACGAATACGGCGACGGCCATATAGATGAGCTTACCGGCGAGATATCTTCTTTCAAGAACGTCATCATCCAGGGCTGCTCATTTGCACAGCTCGATGAGAACGGGTATCTTATCTATAACGTAATAGGTCAGGGAGATCACGGGTACTTCCTTACAAACGGTGAGGCGGTCCCGATCATGTGGATAAAGAACGGAGAGACGGCGGTCACGGTATATACGAATACCGATAACGGAAAAGAGATCGTGCTGAACACAGGGAAGACGTACATAGCCATCGTGCCCGACGACACATGGGATGAGGTTGTGATACACTAAACCGATATAAAAAGAGCCGTGGGATTTACCCACGGCCCTTTTTTAATTAGGCGCAGTGCACCTCAAGCAGACATCCTCTGCTGTCGGGGTAGCTTTTCTTGAACTCTTCTACCGCCGCTTCGAAATCAGGTCCGAACGAATGGAATGTTCTCCTTGAACCGTTGCAGTGCCAGATGAAGCTGTATATATCCTTTCCCATAAAAGACAGTCTCGACCTCTCCAGCCTGATCTCACGGTTGTCAAATGAATTCGACGGTCCAACTATTCTTTCCATTTTTTCCATAACATCACTCCCTTGCCATAAAACATGACCTGCCGGATCAGAAAACAGTTTCCGAACCCGACTTTTACATATTTTCGTATGTTTGGAGCTTTAAATCAACTGTCATTTTCCACAAATATACCGTTATATTTCACATATAATGTAAATTTTTGCATAAAAAAATGCCACACATATGGTATCATCGAAAAAAAACGGACACTAAATATAGTGTCCGTCTCTCATCTTCCATGAAACGGTCTTATGATATCCGCCATGATCTAAGGCAGCGGATCGTCAAACCTGAGTGTCTGGTCGACATCGGAATATACCACTCCGTTATGAACGCCGGCCTTTTTACCCTTGTTCTTAAACAATGCCGATACCGTAACGAATTCAAATCCGCGCGCCTTAAGCTCAGGGATTATGATATCAAGCGCTTCCACGGTCTTATCGTTTCCGGGCATATCATGGAGCAGTATGATGCTTCCGTCATCGACCGCATCAAGGATGAGCGAAGCCCTTTCTTCGGCCGAAACCTCATCTTCCCAGTCTCTTCCTCCGTGTCCGCAGATAAAGGGAAGGTCGATACTTTGTACCATGGTCTCGTTAACGGAGATATAAGGTGGCCTGAAAAACTCCGGCTTTCTTCCCGTGATCCTTGTTATCTCATCGGTCGTATACTTTATCTCGTCCTTTATCGTCTGTTCGTCCAGCGTTTGCATATCGGAATGCGTCTTTGAATGGTTCTCTATCTCACACCCCATTTCGACGGCCTTTTTAACGGACTTTTCGGACTCTTCGTTTATCGAATCGCCTATTAGGAAAAACGTTGCGCTAACGTTGTATTTTTTTAACTTCTCAAGAACATCTATCGTGGTCGTTGTATTCGGACCGTCATCAAATGTCAGTGCTATCTGTTTGGTCATGGTTCTCCTTTCTATCTGCTCCTGCTCTTAAAGAGCACAATCCTTTTTAAAAGTTCTTCGTATGTACCGGGGAATCCCGCCTCTTCGTTCGCCTCTGCGGAGCCGGCCTTTTCCAGACACTGGATCCCGTATCTTATGAGGACCTCCGAAACCGTGTTCCTTACAGTCGCATCCTCGGCTCCGTACTCAACGGCAACTATCGTATGTATCCCGTCCTCATCTTCATAATCATATGCAGAGACAAGGCTTGCACCCGAGGCTTTGGTCGTCCCCGTCTTTAATCCGACTATTCCCGGCATGTTATAAAGCAGGGGATTGGTATTCTCAATCTCGAGTCCGAACGCTTCGAGCTTGTATTTCTGTGTTGAGGTTATTTCCTTTATCTCGGGATATTTGTTAAGGATATGAGCCGAAAGCACGAACATATCGTATGCGCTTATCCTGTTCTGTATCTTTGATGCGGCCACAGTATCGGAATACTCCGGAAGTCCGTGACAGTTAAAAAAGACCGTTGAATCGCTCAGGTTAAGTTCCTTAACCTTTAAGTTCATTCTCTTTACGAACTCTTCCTCGCTCCCATCTATATGCTCGGCGACCGCAAGAGCCGATTCGTTGCTCGAAGGAAGAAGGATAGCATAGAGCATGTCACCCAGCCCAGCTTTTTGTCCTGCGGTCATCTTGATCACTCCGTCCGAGGTCTGTGAAAGAGCTGCTGCCTTTTCCGAGATCACGACAGTATCTTCAAGGGAAGCTTCCCCCGCCGAAACCGCATCCATTATACAAAGATAGGTCATGAGTTTGGTCGTGCTCGCACAACTTACCGACACATCTTCGTTAAAAGCCGAAAACACTGTTCCGGTCCTTGCATCCCCCACCAGAGCGCTTGAGACTTCGTAATAAAATCCCTGTTTCTCGTACGCATCCATGTCTATGCAGAAATCTCCGGCACCCATCTTAAGGATACCCGTTTCGGGATCGATCCCGAGATCTACATCCACGAGCATCGCAAGGTCCGCGATACTGATGAATGCATCGTTTATCCCTTCCGCATTCTTACCGAGGAACGTATAATACCTGCATTCTCTCCCGTCGATCTTAATAGGGTTTATCTTTAATCCTTCTGTCGTATATTCCGATGTGTCGAATCCGGTGTTTTCCCCGCCCGCGCTTTCGTATTTCGAGCCTGTCTTTATCACGATCTCCCCGCCCGAAACGCTTACCGCAAATTTTTTATCGGTACCGCCAAGCGCATAGGCCATATCGCGAAGCGATACGAACCTGTTGTTAAAATACGAATAGTGTATGGTCTTTACCGTGAACCTCGTTCCGTCGGGGATCTCCAGGGTGAGGTTCTCGATATCCTTATGTGTTATGGCATTAGTGGCAACGGGATTTACATATAAAAGAATTATTGCGAGCGCCAGAGACATAAAAAAGGCGACCGTTTTTTTAATTCGTGAGCTCATCGTTACCGGTCTCCTTTTCGCTCAGTTTTTTATAAAGTGTATCATCGAGGAGAAGAGACTCCCCGTCAAAGATCAGTTTCGCGGCACTTCGGCTGCCGAGCGTCAGGCTGTGGTCGCCTACGGAATAGTTTCCCTTATCGCCGTACTTTTTGACATACTCTTCGTATGAAGGAATAATGTCCGGGATCGCAACCGTTAAGTATTCGACGCTTCCCATGGAAACTGCCTCATTAATGAGTTCTTCCGCCTCGGCATCCGAAAGAGACGCATCTCCGGTCATTCCGAGAGCTTCAAGATGAGCGCTTATGCTTTTTTTGAGTTCCGCCGCACAGCTTTGATATAAAGCATCCCTTGCCGCATCGTAGGAGCCTTTTTCAACGGACTGTTCATAAGTTCCGTCGTTTCCGATACGCAATATAACGTTAACGTAAACGGGCTCTTCGAGGGAAAACTCTCCCGAAGAAGGATCTTCATTTGCGTTTCCGAACCACTCTCTCATCGCGGAAGAAGCTGTTCCGGAAACATCCTCGGAATATACCCACACTCCTACCGGTGCTTTTGTCATTGGGAAAAAGTGTTCATACACCAAAAGCCCAACAAGCGTTAGGAGTATGACTATCATCGATATGCAGATCGCGAGTTTTCTTTTATACTTTCTCATCCGGTCATTGCCTTATGATATTGACATTGTCGGGAAGGTGCTTAAGGATCATCTCCTCGAGATCAGCGCTCTTAACGGGCTTTGTAAGATAATCGTCGAATCCCGCATCAAGATAGATCTTGTCGGCGCCTGCCATCGCATTGGCTGTAAGTGCGATGATCGGTGTGTGTTCTCTTAAATACCTGTCGGTACAGGTAAGTATCTTTAGTGTCTCAAGTCCGTCCATCTCGGGCATCATATGATCGAGGAATACCAGATCATAATGCTTTTCTTCATACTTCTCGATACATTCCTTTCCGCTCTTTGCGGTATCCATCTGCATCCTCGTATCCTTGAGCAGCATCGTGAGGACTTTAAGGTTCATCGCGATATCATCCGTGATGAGGATCTTGGCATCGGGTGCCCTGAATCCGACACCGTGTTTAGCAGGTGACGACGGATCGAGATTTCTCCTGCTTGCAAAGGAACCCATAGGAACATCCGACACGATCTTCTGCGGAATGCTTATCGTAAAAGTCGAACCTTCTCCGAGAGTGCTCTTTACGGTTATATCACCGTGCATAAGATCTATGAGCTGCTTTGTTATGGCCAGTCCCAGACCGGTTCCTTCGATATTCCTGTTCTTCTTTTCATCTATCCTCTGATATGAATCGAAAAGATGCTGCATGCCCTCTTCGGACATTCCGCGTCCGGTATCCGAAACCGATATGATGAACAGTATCTCATCATCCGAGAGTCTGCTGAAGCCTGCCCTTATCGTAATGGTCCCGTTATCGGTATATTTTACGGCATTGGTCATGAGATTTATCATGATCTGCCTTATCCTCTTTTCATCTCCGTATAATTTTGAGGGAAGAGCAGGATCATTTTCAAGCTTGAGCTTCAATCCCTTTTGGAAAGCACGCATCTCAAGCATCGAATAGCAGTCGTTCAGGATATAATATGTATCATAATTATCCGGGATTATCTCAAGGAGTCCAGCCTCGATCTTTGAAAAGTCCAGGATGTCGTTCACCAGCGAAAGCAGTGTAGTCGATGCATGCTCAATGCTCTCCGCATACTCTACTACGGAGTCTTCCTTACTGTCTCTTAAGATCATCTCGTTCATGCCGACGATCGCATTTATCGGAGTGCGGATCTCATGCGACATACTCGCCAGGAAAAAGCTCTTGGCATCTGACATCTTTTCAAGTTTGATGTTTGTTTCGGTCAGCTCTTTTTCCTTTTCCTCAAGCTCCTTTTTCTTCTTTTCATAAAGTCTGTTCTGGAACTTAAAGATTATCCCGATCATCATGATGATAAGATATATTCCAAATACCGTATCTATGATCTCGCTTTCTTCATCGGGAAGTCTTTCCACATATTCGGGAAATTCATATTCGACATAGAAAGCAGCCGCATAGACAATGATATTGCTTATGAATATGGCTATACAGGGCCATCCTTTAACAAGGAGCCATGAAAACACCGAAGCCAGGATAAGCCAGCAGGGCATGCTCGAAGACCTTCCGCCGCCCATAAAATACAGATACGGAACCAGTATATCGTTTGCTGTGACCGTAAGGATTATTCCCGCAATGTTCGCCCTGTGTTTGAAATTCGCGATAAAAAAAGAGATCATGAAAACGGTAAAGAGAATCATCAGCGGGACGAACGTTCCCGAAACCGATCCCAGAGCCACATCGAAGATAATGCAGACGGGAAGGACCAGAATTCCCACCATCAGTATGATATTCATCAGTCTGTGGCTGACTTCCAATTCTTCGTTTGTAATATATCTCTTAATAAATCTCTTGATAAACATACTCTGATTATATACCTGCTTACGGCTCTGCCGCAATTAAGGGCCCGATATGCATCTGCTCTCATGGCAGCTGAAATATATTATCTGATAGGTGCTGCCGAGTCTGTCCAAAAAGTCCATAGCGCCCTTAAGTCTGCTCTCATCAAGGTTGACGAACGGATCGTCAAAGATAAGGAACGGTTTTTCAAGATCATACATAGCATCTACCATCGCCATCCTCCTGCAAAGACCGACCATATCCTGATAGCCTTCACTTAAGGATCTGATATCATGTGTTCCGCCTATATCCTTGAGTTTGATGTTAAGGTTGGCATCAAGCTCGTATTTTTCTCCGCTTTCGGAGATCATGTCGTGATACTTTTCAAACGACTCCAGTATTTCAACCATGTATTTTGATGAAAAAGACTCTTTTGCCTTTTCAAGAAAATCCCTGGTTTTGCTCATCAGATCAAACTGCCGGAATAAAGCTTCGCGTTCTTCTTCTTTTTCCTTAAGTTCGATCTCCCTGTTCTCTATCAGTTCAAGTTTTTCGGATGAAGATCCTATATTGTCCTTAAGCTGGCTCTCCGACCGGTTTATTCCCTCGATCCTGTCGATAAGGTCATTAAGCTGCCCGTTAAGATCCTCCAGGGAAACAGATCCTTCTTTGCTCCCGCCCGTAAACTTTGATACATCATGTTCTTCTTCGTAGCGCTGCCTTTTTTTGTTCTCGGCCTCAAGCTCTGCTCCGAGTTCTTTTACGTCCTTGGCATGATCCCTTATCTTCATAAGGCTCTGCCTTACATTTTCCGTGACGGTAAAACCGTATCCTGACATAAATTCCTTTACGGTCGTTCTGAGGATATCCGCTTTACGCTCCGCTTCATCATATCTTTCCTTCTTATCCATGAGTCGCTTAAAAGATCCTTTCTCGCTCTTCAGTGAAAAAAGTCTCTTCTGGTAGGAAGCATCCGAAGATCCGTAACCGAATCTTTCAAAGAAATCCTCTACGCGGTCTTCCTCTTCGGCAATCAATTCTTTGGCAGATCCTTCTTCCGGATCAGTCTTTATTTTCTTAACAAACAGCAAAGGTATAAGTCCCAAAAGCACGCCCGCAACAAAAAGGATCACAGGCACGGTCTTATCTTCCGTAAAGATGAGCAATGCTCCCGCAACGGCCAGAAGTACGATCGCAACAGCAAGCCCTGTCAGCCTTATCACCGAAGCATTACGGTTTTTCCTGATGTCTTCGGCCACACGGATCGCTCTTTCATTTTCCCTGCTCTTTGCCCTGTCCAGATCGTTTATCGCTTCCTCCATGGAATCGATATCATCCTCGGAAGGTATCCCCGAAGAAAACTTATTTGACGATATCTCATACGAAGCCTTCTCGTCTTCGGTAAATGAATTGTCGTCTCTCTGCCTTATAACGGTTTCAAGTTCTTCGGAAACAAGAATGATATCCTCAACCTTCTCCGCATCCGGAACCTCGCCCGGGAAAAACTTAAGCTTTTCATCATACTTTTCCTTTACGGCGTTTTCGGAATTTATGATCGCGTTATACTTTTCCGCTTCCACCCTGATGTCATTCCTGGTGCTTTCGGTATTTATCTGTTCCTGCAGGGAAGCTTTCTTCTTTTCAAGGGCGCTTCTTTCTTCCTTAAGTTCACCCATTTTCCTTTCCATCTCATCAAGGTTTGCCTTAAGGGCATCTTTACCTCTTATCTCTTCCTTAAGAATTGCTATGGATGAATCAAGCTTTGATATCCTTCCCGTAGCTCTGTTTGGAGTAAGAGAGTCCAGTGTCTTTTTTATCTTCTGGTAGGCATCATCATAGTTTCCCATGTCCGCTGTCTCATCGGAAACATCGCCTATCTTGGCCTTTACTCCGCTCGTAACATCCGTTCCGCAGCTCTGCTGCCTGATGAAAACAGTATTAAGGAACGAATCGATATCTATACCGAAGAGCTGTTCACCAATGTTTACAGAGTAATCATCGCTCTCAAGATTTGTGTCATTATCATAAAGCCTGAATATATCCGAAGCTGCCTTCTTTGCGTCAAAAAAGCGCTCGAGACGATATGTTTTACCCCGAACCGAAAATACTATATTCCCTCCGTAAGCACCCGATTGCCAGGGATAATATTTCTTACGTTCGTTCTCGTTTTCGTCGCGGGTCCTCTCACCCAAAAATCCGTAGAACATGACTCTGATGAAAGTGGCAAGAGTGCTCTTACCCCATCCGTTATCTTCATGGATGATGTTCGTCCCCTGATCAAAAGAATGATCAAGACCGCTGATCTTTCCGAAATTGTCTATATGGCAGCTTACCAGTCTCATTATTCGAAATCCTCTCCGTTAAGTGCTTTGATCCCGTATCTGATTATCTCGGCTTTTTCTTCGTCGCCGATGCTCTCATCGCCCCTTACAAGCCGTACGAACTCTCCCTTTAATGACGCTTCCAGTTCATAATCGGCATAATCGATAAGTATCTTCGTTTTATCCTCGACTTTGGCAAAGTAGAATTTTTCATTCAGTTTCTGAGTAAGATATTCGATGTTCTTTTCACAGTCCATATCGACACTGCCGGTAAGGACGACTTTAACAAGATCATTTTCACTGCATCCGTTTTCCGCAGCGGATGCAAGTATCCTGTTATTTATCCCGGGAGTATCTGTGCAGTCACTGATATCCACTTTCAGTTCGAATATCTTTCTTTTTGATATGTCCTTTAACTCATACTTCCAGTCCCTGTGATCGTCATCGTTTATATCAAGCAGGATAAAGCCGTGGCGGCCGCACTCATCAAAGCCCCTGCCCTCAAGACAGCCGCAGTAGCAATATGTTCCCCTGGGAGGGATATCTCCCGTTTGATATTCGTGGAAATGTCCCAACGCAAGGTAATCTATACTCTTATTCCTAAGCTCGTTAAGACCTATAGCTTCCGGCGAGTGTTCGGAATTATAGGTTTCCGCCTGACCGTGAAGTGTCACGATATTAAGGTCATCCGGATCGAGGTTAAGCATAGCGCAGGCCGTACCGCTGTTTTCTTTGACGAGTTCGATCCCGGATAATGTGATCTTCGATCTGCCGTTATCCGAAAGAATGTATGTCTTCCATTCGTTACCGAACAGATAAAGGTTTGACGGGATCTCATCCAGTTCGTTTATAAAACGGTCTCCGCCGCCGTGATTTCCTTTAAGATAGTAAAATGCTATCCCCGGGTGAGATGTGATCGCATTTACGACCTCATTAGCGGTCGTTGAAGAAAAATAATCGGTATCAAAAAGATCGCCTGCGATGATGATCGCAGAAACCCCTTCTCCGACCGCATATTCTATCATCTTAAGAAACGTGCCGATAAGCTCGTGCTTTCTTTCTTTGGCCTGATTCCCTTTCAGATTGGATGTCATCCTCGAATCAAGATGTATATCCGCACAATGTATTATCTTCATTTTCGACCTCCGCTCTTTTCATCATTTCTTTTTTCCCGAAGCGAGTCTTCTATCAATATATTTACCCTATGGTTTATGAACCTGAGGAGACATGCCATTGCAAAATCAAGCAGGACTACGAATGCAAATATCCCTATTCCAACAGGAAATCCCCAGTTCAAAAATCCGTACCAGTCGTTGGTATCAGGCCACTGCCCGATCCCGTTTATGAGAATATTTACAAGATAAAATGTTCCGTATGCCAATGAAAGCAATGCCGAGATAAAAGTATATCCGAAAGGAATCTTTTCTTCGGTCCGCATAAGGATAAAATCGGCCATTGCCGTCAGCGGGATGATGAGGTGAAACCACAGATTTCCGCCTGAATAAAGATTAAGATCAGGATACAAAGGTGCAAGAAAAGCAGCTATGATCACAAAGGTAAGCCCCGTGGCTGAAGCAGCCATCAGCTTAAGGAGCACCGGAAATCCCTTTTTGATCCGGTAGAAAATAAGCCACAGCAAAGCCACGATCCCACAAAACTCGTTTGAGAGCACCGTAAAGAACTTAAGGTTCTCGAAACCGGACGCGGTAAGTCCGGAACCCGGCGCTTTGCTGGTAAGCATCGCATAGGTACCGCATATCGTGAATATCACGAGAATCATATTAAAAAATATTCCCGATCTTTTTATCATCTGTCTCCCCAAATACAACTCTGTTTCACTCGGTCTTTCCCGATATCATATATCTCATCTTTGTTCCGTCGATCTCACTTTCACCGGTCAGATAATCTATCCTGACACCCGGCTGGACATTGTAACAGTATACGCAAAAACATATTCCTCTGCCCCGGTCCTCAACGGAATATGCTTCCATGATCACACCGTCCGCGACCAGGTTTTTTCCGTCAAAGACAGGCGTCACGCGATAGAGTACGTGGTTATCGTTCTCATCCAGATATGCTGCAACCTGCTCCTCAAAGGGAAGCATGCCTTCGAAATTCATATATCTCGTGCCTGTGATAAGGTTCCTGACATTGGCATTTTCACCGGTCAGACAGTATGCGATGAGATGGCACCTGTTATAAAGATAAGGTGGCTCCGAATCCACAATGCCCTCGTATTTTTTCTGAACCCAGCCCGTAGGTTTGATATGTCCGATCTCTTCACGTTTACCGGTCGGCATGAGTTCCCTGCTCACGTTGGCAAAAGCCGTCCCGCACCTTCCGAGTTCATCAAGCTCACTGTAGATCTCAAACGAATCTTTCTTAAGATCATCTTCGTTAAAAAAAGGCATATTCCCGTTGATCTCGACATACGGCCTTCCGGAATACTCCGGAATGGCAAAGTCTTTCCGCCCCGGAAGCCTCTTTCCGGTTCTCAATATTATCAACGTACCGAAGATTGCAATAAGAACAACGGAGAACGCAATTATTATATATAAAAAAACCTTCTTCTTCACATAATCCCCTTATATGTTTTCGACAGTCCAGGCGAAGGCTTTTGAAAGCCGCACATCGGGTTCCGTAAAATGGTTCCCTTCGTTCCATTCAAGCACGTTCTTTATGCCTTTATCCGTATAACGCTCATGAAGGGCTTTGATATTATCTCCCACCGTCCGCATCACCTTATTCTTCGTTCTTTCTTCTTTATCCCCGAGGCTTAAGTATACGGCATTCGTTTTGATTTCGTGATCTGTCGCATACGTTAAAAAATCCGGATACCATACCGAAGGGGAAGCTGCCGCAACGGCACAGAAAGCATCCGTCCTGTATGATGCCCAAAGTGCAAAAAGACCGGCCATCGAATAGCCGCCGAGGATAAACCTTCGCCCGGGATATTTACCCAGGACGTCGCTCTTAAGCGCGTTCAAAGTCGCCTCTGCGCCTCCCGCAAAGGGTTCGTTTCCGAACACCGCGCCGGCTTTCCACGGCGAAAGATCCCGGTTCCAGTCATCGACAAAACATGCCAGCAACATAAAATCGCGATCGGTCCGCTCCTTTATAAGAGAAACCTCTTTTTCAACCGACTCCCTCTCATGCGCTCCGCTCATCTGAACAAGGATAAGATCGGAGTCTTTATCTGCGTACGAAACTGTATTCATAATGACTATTAGAGTTTTTATGCATAGGAAATCTCAGAGTTTTTCGGTATGTCTGCAATTCGGGTATCCGCTGCAACCCATGAACGACCCATACTTTCCGGATCTTTTTACCATTATGTTGCCGCATTTGGGGCATTTGGGGAAATCCAATGTATGAGAAACAAGATGTTCGCCAAGTTTTTCATATACCATCCGGTTCATCCTGCAATCGGCAAGAGCCCTGTGCGCTCCTTCCGTCGAGATACCATAATGACTCGCCAGATCCGATAATGTATGGTGATCCAGTTCGGGCAGGCACATCCTGGCAAGATACAGAGTATCAACATAATCATTTCCGGGTACAGCCCCATAAAACTCCATTGAATCCCTGTATATGAACTTCATGTCAAAACAATGAATGTTATGTCCTACCAGCGGAAGATCACCGATAAACTCGAGGAAATCCTGCAACGCCTCTTCAAACAACGGCGCATCGGCGACCATATCATCGGTAATACCGTTAACCTGTGACGCAAAATAAGGAATCTTCTGCTCCGGATTGACAAGAGATGAAAATTCCTCCGCTATCTCGTTGTTTATCACTTTTATTGCCGATATTTCCACGACTCTGTCCGTATAACACGATGTACCGGTTGTCTCAAGATCAAAAACAACATAGTCATTAAGATATTCAGTTAATCTGTTTCCGTATGTATTTCCCAGCATTATCGTTAAGTTGCCTTCTTTAACAATTGCACCTGCTGCCCGGTTGAATGCTCCGCACAGCCTACGCATTTGAAAAAAGAGTCATCCGGGCAATGAAACATAATGAATCATTCTCTCGAACAGGTGCAATTCTATTTTACACCATTTACTGTACCGGTTGTTAACACAATTCATTATTGCATACTTTATGTGCGAAAAAATAGACTTAAAGCACGATTGTGTTATATCATAAAATGAGATTTAGAATGGAGAAAACCTGATTATGTTTTATGTACCCGACGGAACAGAAAGATGTGGATTCTACGAATGTGTTTCTTGCAATAACCGTTTTCTGGACATAAGGATAGCGCCTTCTCTTGTCTGTCCATATTGCGGTGAAGAAGTGAACATGGAGATCGGCCCCGATGAAGAAATGCCGAAAGCAAAAGAAGATGCCAGACTCCTTGAAATGCTCGAAGGCGAAGACGTCGAAAAATACGACACCTTACTAAGTCTTGCCGTTACCGGCGGAGATTACTCCTGGATATAGTTTCGGGACCGATCGGTTTTTCAGTTTTTCGTTTTTTTCAGTTTATTTTGGATCTGAGTTCGGTGCGGATCGTATCAACCTGTATTATCGCCTCATCGCACTGGTCTTTGGCCTTGTTTATCTTTGACTGGACCCAGAAATCCGTAAGTACTCCGTCGAAGATAAAATCCGCGATCGTCAGAAAATCATCGATATGTATTGAACTGTATCCGCTTATGTCCCTGAGTTCCTTACTGAACTTCTGAAGGGCGTATTTTGCCTTTTCTATCTCGTTTTCGGCATCGCTCATCTTGCCGTGCTTTATAAGTCCCGATATGAGGCCGCCGCCGAAAATGTCCAGCAGTCCCCAGTTTCCGGCACTGTTAAGATACTTTCTGGCCGAATAAAGATGATACAAAGCCTCATCGGCTGCATCAATGGCCTCCTGTATTTCTCTTCTTTCCGCTTCGTTCATGATCCTGACCTCTCTTCTTCCATATTTTGCGAAATAACGACCTCAGATGCGTTTTGTATCCTAAGTCTTTCGGAAAACTCGGGCTGTGACTTGATCTTCTCTATCACCCTGCACAGCCATACTCTTTCTTTTACATCCATGGGACCACCCTCCTGCATCCGTATCCGAAAATATCAGACCGGTTTTCATTTGATCTGAGAATATATTATAATATTCCGGTAACGGGGAACATCGTTAAAAAACAGAATTTCGGTGTTCCATTTCGTTCAATTTGGCGAAAACGGAGGAATATCATGGGAAACAGATCCGTCAAAGAAGACAAGAACATATATTTTACCAGCCGCGAAGAGGCCGGTCTTACGAGGGAAGCTGCTGCCGAACAGATGGGATGCATATCCGCCGACCGGATATATAAGATAGAAACGGAAAAAGCAATACCCCATCCCGATGAAGTATTGCTTATGGCTGAATGTTATAAAAACCCTTCTTTATGCAATTATTTCTGTTCTCATGAGTGTGAGATCGGGCAGAAATACGTTCCCGAAGTCAAGGTCAAGGACCTGCCTCATATCACGCTTGAGATGCTCGCAACACTGAACCGTCTTCAGAATAACAAGGACCGCCTTATCGAGATCTCGGCTGACGGTGAACTGAGCGAGGACGAACTTCCGGATTTCCTGTCCATCCAGAATTCTCTTAACGAGATGTCTCTGGCAATCGATGCCCTGAAGCTTTGGGTCAATAATGCGGTTGCTACCGGAAAGCTTGACAGTTCGATGCTCAGATAGTTTTTGCCTTGCCTGCTATCAGAGCGATGATCCCGACAGCTATCACTATGGGAAGTGCTGTGTATACAAGTCCGGCAACACAAAATCCTATGAGAATGATCGGGAAAAGGATCGTCGAGAACAACAGTCTTATGATCCCCCATGTAAGTCTGAATCCCAGAAAAGCCACTTTCCACACCATCCATATAAGTCCGATCGTAAATAATAATGTCAACATATGCTTTCCTTTCTCAGCCATTGGGCTGTTAACATCCTTTTATGCTTATATGATAATCCCGGACAGCATATGAAGAAATATAAATAAGAGCGAAATGGGCATGCCTATTTCGCTCTTTGGATCAAAAACGTCTTATCCGTTTTCTTCCGTCATGAATTTTCTGATATCGGCTTCAAAGGATATCCTGTCGATGTAGCAGCCGGCTTTGGGATAATCGGTCACGTTGATCGCGCAGTCAAATGTGACGATCATGTTGGGGATACGTTCGACAAGTCCCTTCCATCCGTCCTCTTCCTTATATGCCATATGGAATCTCTTCCAGTCCGTATACATGCGGACAGCATCCTTTTTGTTCTTACCCTTCTGGATCGAGATCGTCATCTTGGTCTCTTTCTTTTGATCCTTATCCGGAGAGCTCTGTTTTAGCGTACCGTCCGGGTTGTCGGATGAATCCGGCCCGCCGGTACCGTCCCCTTCTTCGCTCATCTTCATCGGCACGATGAACTTTGCGGATGCAAGAGCTTTAAACAGATGCGAATAAAGAGCTTTCTGTAGCTTGTCCTCGGAAAGTGTCTCGGGAGGATCGAGCTGTCCCGTTAGCAGGAGCCACCTTTCAAGATCGGGATTTGTAACCGGAACCTGAACCTCCGGAAGGTTTGAGTAATCGGGTCTTCGAACGAGTGCCTCGGCAACAACGACGATATTTTCATAAAGTATCCTTACACCGCAGGCTCCGTTAAGATAAAAAGCTTCGCCGAGGTAATCGTGTATCCCTCTTCCGTTCTCACCGTTTTCAACTTCAAGGAACTCATATGTATAGGTATCAAACCGTTTGCTCCACTCATCGATATATGCCTTGGTGAGCACAACGATATCCGGCGGGGTGGTAATTATCTCACCGTTATCGTTTTCATAAGTCACCGACAACATATGAGGTTCGCCGGTCTTTTTGTTTATGAGTACATATATCCGCTTGGCCAAAAGGAGCTTTTTGCACAGGTACGAGCTCATGACCTCGGATATCTCCCGGTCATGTTCCGTAAGTGTGTCAGCGAGCGGCCCTTTGTTGTTATCAAGGTAAAGCCTGTAGAGATTAACGAGTTCGACAAGATCGGTAAGGCTCATCTTCTCGAATTCCTTTTGGGAAAGCTTCATCTCCTTAAATGTGATAAAGCCCTCACCGAGTGCCATCATGTAAACATCATGTATCGTTTTTTCGGGGGCCTTTTGCTGGTGAAGCACCGTTCCCGTCTTGAGTGTATATTTTTTTCCGTCCTTTATCCTCAGTGCCGCCACGGAATTCTTTGCTGCCCTGGCCTCCATCCTGTTTATCTCAATGCCTACTACCGTCCCCGATTCTTCTTTTCCGTCGTCATCTCCGGGGTTTGTTATATAAACGGTGTCGCCTGTCTTTATCTTTCCCATGACCAGCCCGACTGCCACGATATCGTCAGAGCCCTTCAGCTCAAAAACATCTTCGGTACCAAAGAAAAACCCGTCTGTTTTTCCGGGCTTTTCGATGAGGTCTCCGAATACACCTCGTTTATTTGCACCTCGTTTCATCTGTAAAACTCTCCTTGATCCTTCATTTTGGAATCTGAACGATATCGAAATTAAACAACAGTTTTATCAGCCAGACAAAGAACAAAAGAACTATCACCGGAAGCAGGCACGAAGTCACCAACATGACCGCAATGGCTTCGATAAACCGACTGAGCAGTCCCGTAACATAATCTATGACCGTTCCCGATACGTTTTCTATCCACGAAAGAAACTTGTCAACACCGCTCTCATCTTCATCTATTATACTTATCTTGTTCGCATCATCAAGTGTCTGCTCGATGTTGCTTTGATAGTTGTTGTAAATTACCTGTGAAGCCTTAACGCTGACCGGTATGAGGAAATAGATCGCAAGCGCACAGATCATGAGCTTTAGCGAGATTTCCTTGAGCCTGTCCTTAAGGAAAAACGCTCCCGCGCAGAAAAGAATACAGGCAACCGGGATAAGGAACGCGAAAGAAACATACCCCGAAAGCGTCACGAAATATTTTTCAAAATAAAGTGCACTCAATATCACGATAAAGTATTTTCCAAGCTCCGCAAACTGCTCGGAAATGGGCGTACACGCATCACCCGGAAGGAGCGATACAGCCGCAGAAACAACCGTTGCGCCGCCCGCAAGCTTAAGCACGTTTTCTATCTCATTGTCAAGCTGCTCCACCGTCTGCCTGTGATTATCGGCATCAGTCGTAACAGGCGTGATGATCAGGATTGAGATAAGACATATGAGGATCACTATAAGGATCGCTGCGATACTTTTTGTTATCTTCATAAAACCTCCTAACCCGTCGTCAGTTCGATCGTGTACTCATCCGTATCCGCTATGGATCTGACAAACGATTCTATCATCTTTCTTGCACCCTCATCGGCTTTGTCTATTATGCCTTTTTCCTGTGCCTTGGTCCTTGCGGCCTCTTCGAATTCAATGATCGAGTCGTTATATTTTTCCATGTCGATCTTGTTCCAGAGCCCGTTCTTTTCCTCATAGATCTTAAAGCTGTTGTGATCTATGAAAACATTGATTATCTCGGCTTTCGGAACACTGATCTTTATGATCTTCTGCTCGTCGTCCTTATCGACACTGATCTTATTGCAATCGATTCCGGCCGATACCGTTCCGTCATAGCTGTATGTAAATTTCGCGGTCGAATCGAAGAACACCCAGGCTTTCGTGGTGCTCGTGTATTCCTCGACCTGCGTGAAATAGTACTCTTCCGTTATCAGCGTTCCCATTTCCTTTAGACCGTCTTCAATGATCTCGGTATTTATGGTCACGACTTCTTCTTTCTTCTCGGCATTTTCAAAAAGTTTTTCCTTGCTGCTGCCGTTTTCGTATGTCCTGGCAAGGTGGCTTTCCTCATTCCTTTTATGGTTTGAAGCGTAGATAAGAACACATACTATCGCCAGCGTTGTCACTACAATAAGTATGAGGTAAAACTTCCTACGTATGATATCACGGTTATCCATGTGGCGGCTCCTTTCCTACCTTCAACATTATATAATAGCTTGTGCTGATTTTGACACCTTTATCAATATATCTTATCATGAACAACGGTGCGTATGAAGTGAGAAAGTGTCCCGATAAAGCAGTAAGATGTCACTGAGAGGGACGTTCAAAAAAGGAGAAAACGTATGCTCTGGGCAGGGCTTGTTTTATTCTACGGGATCGTAAAGGGATTCCGTGATGTGGTCAAAAAGAAAGCTTTAAACAAAAACTCCGTTGTGGAGGTTCTTTTTGTGTACACTTTCCTGGCTTTTATATTCTGCCTTCCGGAGGCTCCCGCTGCATTCAGCGGTCTGCCGACGAAGTATTACTTTCTGATCGCGATAAAGAGCTTCGTGATATTCGTCGCCTGGATCATGTCGTTTATGGCTTTAGATAAGATCCCGATAAGCGTATACGGCATCCTCGACCTTTCAAGGATAATCTTTTCCACAGGCTTCGGGATCATCGTACTTAAGGAAAAAGCCACGGTCTACACAACAATCGGACTTATCCTTGTACTGTCAGGTCTTTTGTTCTTAAGGCTTTATCCCACGATCAGAATGCGTACCGGAAAAGGCAATCAGGCATTCCGGTCAGAAAAAATACCACCCAAATATGTCTGGATGGTACTTGGTTCATGTATCCTGAACGCGATATCGGGATGTCTCGATAAGATATACATGCGGGATATCAATTCATCCCAGCTTCAATTCTGGTACATGCTCTATCTCGTTCTTTTCTACGGGATCCTATTCGTGGCCGACCGCGTTAAGTTAAGCCTTTCCGTCTGGAAGAACGGATGGATCTGGCTTCTGAGCTTCATGTTCTTCATCGCTGACAAAGCGCTTTTTATCGCTAACTCGGTCACCGATTCAAAGATCATAATAATGACTTTGTTGAAGCAGTCATCCTGCATCATTTCCATTATCTGCGGAAAATTTATCTTTAAGGAAAAGAATATCGGCTACAAGATCTTCTGTGCCCTTATCATCCTCGCCGGTATCATGGTCAGCGTTACGGGACGATGAACGATCGACGATCTGCGTTACGGTCCGGTGGGTCGCAATCGTTAATAGATCGCGCCAAGCCCTCTGTCATTATCCATCGTAGCAAGATTATAAAGGACCAGGACATCCTCGACTTCGGGATGTTCGTTCACCCATTCTACAATGCTCCCGCGATAATATCTCGGATCAAACACCCATATGGTTTCATACCGATCGATCAAAAGCGGGATAAGGCTGTTTGCATAGCTGTCTTTTATGATCGCGATCGCACGCCTTTTGCTTCCGTCGGTCCTCGTAAGATCCACTCCGGGATTGTCTATCCTTATGAGAGAATGCTGGTTATTTAAGTAAAGCGAATATTTGTCTTTTTTATCAAGATATTCCCTGTTGTAAGGGGATGATGAAACTTCCTTCGTATCTTCATACGAAACGACAAGACTGTTTTCCCATGCGGGGTTTTCATATATCTCTATCGTATCGGGCAAAACGGAACTGTCTACAACTCTTGACCAGGTAGTTCCGTAGAAACTTTCCGACACTATTGTCATTTTATCTTCCAATGCAGTATCAACTGGCAGTTTAAGGTAAGGAGCCAGTGCCCGGTATCCTCTGTATGCTCCGTGCATCGTCCAATGATGATCTGTCCGGTAGTACATGTTAAAGCCGGCGTTCCGTCCTTCTTCTAAGGAATTCGTGATCCCTTCTACTATGTTTATCCCACCGGATCTTCCAAAGCCTTCAGGCATGTCTTCCGCCACGCTTTTATTCCCGATCGCGGCGATGCCTTCTCTCAGGCGTTCAAATGTATCCTGCTGCCTTGCCCTCTCCTGTGATAAAAGGACCTTGGGCATCTCATCTTCATAGAACTGATATGCTGTCGGAACTATCATGACCGTGATATCGGCAGATTCAACTCCCTCATACAAGCGACTGACGGCATCTATGAACTTATCCTCGTTTTTGGGCGTTTTATAATCGTCGATAAGCCTCGTTTTCCCGTCATCTTCCTTTGCATAGATAACATCGTTTATCCTCTGCTTTCCTTCGGCCCTTGAAGACAGCACCGAAAAGGAAAGAAGTTCATCTCTCATAGGGAACTGATCCGAAAGGTAAGTTTCGTATTCCTTCCTGAAGCTTCCGTCAAAGATTGTCTCAAGCGAAGGCTCGGGGCAGATCGCGAGCATCCTGTTTTCGTTTTCCGAAAACTCCCTTAACGGGAGCACGAAAAACAAAACCGCAAACACGAAAAGGATCGCGATCGAGATAAAAACCGGAATGTCTTTTATGAAGTTGAAAATGAAACTTGATCTTCTTTTCATTTTGAACCCCTGACCCCGTCCCCAATGGATCAAAACCTGAAATATAAAAACGGATTATATGAATCCCTGACAAGGTTTGCGATGCAGAGTATCAAAAGGCCAACTGAAACCAATCCCGCAACAAAAGTGGCGGTATTCTTCTTTGCTCCTCCGAGATTTTTTACAAATTCCGTGATCTTAGGGAATACCGGGAACATAAATACTACCGCAAAAACGATCACCGGGAGGTAGTTGCCAAATGCCCACAGGATCTCGGGTCCCGATATCGCATTTCCCGCCATGCCGAATGCATATGTAAGATACGTTCCGAATGCGGACATATCCTCAAAATAGAAAAGTCCGAATCCGAAGATCACGATGATAAGTGTGTAAATATGCCTGAGGAATTTAGGCGCTTTTTCAAGAAATCTTCCCCAGATAAACTTTTCCAAAACGAGCATCGATCCGTGATATAGTCCCCAAAGCACATAGTTCCAGAAAGCCCCGTGCCATAATCCCGTAAGGAACCAGACAACACCGAGATTTATAAGCTGCCTTGCCCTGCCCTTGCGGTTTCCTCCGAGCGGGATATAAACATAATCCCTGAACCATCCCGAAAGAGAGATATGCCAGCGTCTCCAGAAATCGGTTATCGAAAGTGCCGAAAGCGGGTAACGGAAGTTTTCGTCAAAATGGAATCCCATCATCAAACCAAGGCCTATCGCCATATCCGAATATGCGCTGAAATCATAATAAAGCTGGAGCGTGAAGATCAGGAAACCGAGCCATGCCCCCGCTACGGATATGTTCGAAACTCCCCTGAGGTAATCCCACAGAGCGCCAAGCTCGTTAGCAATAAGGACCTTTCTGAAAAGTCCGATGAGGAAACGTCTGAAACCGTTCGTGAAGTTATCGAGAGTTGTCTTACGATCGGTAAGCTCGTTTTTTATGAGAGAATAACGGACGATGGGTCCGGCGATAAGCTGTGAGAACATGGATATGTACGTAAGGTAACGGAAAAAGTTTCGCTCCGCATTAACTTTTCCCCTGTACACATCGATCGAATAGCTGGTTGTCTGGAAGGTGTAAAAACTGATCCCTATCGGAAGTGCGATCCCCGGAAGAGGGATATCGGTTCCCGCGATACGGTTTACCGTCCCGATAAAGAAGTCGGTGTATTTCATTATCCCGAGCAGGGAAAGATTGATAAGCAAAGAGATCCCGAGGCAGATCTTTTTTGCCGTCGGGCGTTCCTTGAACTTTTCAAGAAGAATGCCGTCAATATAATCTACGAACGAAGAAAAAATAAGGAGAAAAACACATTTGGGTTCTCCCCAGGCATAGAAAAAAAGACTGAAAACAAGAAGTATCCCGTTTTGAATGCCGATCCCTATCCGGCCCGCTTTTTCTGTCTTTATCTTCCCGGAAATGATTCCTACCGGGAAATAACAAAGGATCAGCGCCGTCAGAAAAAAGATTAAAAACAAAAGGCCGGAAAAAACCATGGACTATCCTTTCTAAAGGGCACTGTCTATGATCGACAGGATCGCCTTGCGATCCTTATGGATGATAAGATCTATGTTTTTGCCGTTCCTGCGCACCTTGGCCGCTTTAACGAGCTCGTTCGCTTCGGGATTGTAGTTTTCCAGCTCCGCACCCATCTGTTCAAGGACCATGTTAAGACCGCCTATAACCTCGTTGGCGGAAGCTTCATCCTTAAGTCTTATAAGGATGATCGAATCCGCAGATGTTGAATCAAGGCAAGAAGCAAAAACGTAATCTTCTAGTTTCGAAGCATCTATTCCGTAGTAATTGAGCATAAAGCCCGCATCCGCAAAGTACATTTCGGGAAGTGATACGCTTCCGGCGATCACGTTATAAAGATCCTTAAGTGCTACGGAAGATGCGTCTTGGCCGGCCGCATCCTGAGCACCGGTATCGGCGGTTTCCGTTCCGGCTGAATTTTTATCTTCGTCGCCCGTTTCAGCCGTGCCGGCATCTTTATCATCATCCGCAACTGCTTCCGCTGTCGGTTCGGCAGTCGGTTCCTCTGTTACTTCCTCAGCCGGAGTGGCAGTTACCTCTGCGGTCGCTTCCTTCTTTTTCTCCGCAGCAGGCTCAGTATCAGCCTCTGCAGTGTTTGTCTCTTCAATCGTTTCAGTGGTATTTGTCTCTTCGATTGCCCCGGCAGTTGCCTGATCCGCTGAAGGTGCGGGACTCTTTTTACATGCGCTCAATGCCGGAAGGCTTAATACCATTACGGCCAGTAATACGTATCTGATAACTTTTTTCATAATTCCATCCTGATAGTTTTATTTTTTGAATATTATTGCGCGCCTGTCGCATAAGCCGTAAATACCGGATCCCAGACTTCCGAATAAGAAGTATTGGTCTGATGAACATATCGATCCGAACAGTATTTGCCGGCCAGATTTCCGTTTGCGTCTAGCAGATGCGAATTCAGGTCAAGGTAATAAGCTCCTCTTTGGAATGCGCCCTGGAAAAGAAGCGAATTATAAACGTTGATGGTAGGATTGTTCATCGCACCCTTGCTCGTCCCCGCATATACGGGCGACATGCTTATGATATGGATCTCTTTTCCGGGATTTGTCGCCATGATCTTGTCGACAAGCGCAAGAACATCTTCGGAAGCAGGGCCCGCATCCTTAACGACGAGGTCATTCGTTCCGAACATTATGAACACTCTGTCAACATCCATCTGTGAGATGGCTGTCCAAACAGGCTGTTTTTTTCCTCTGTAAATGGGATGAAGCGAATCCCTTTCATTAAGCGCGTGAGCCGCTGAATAGCTCGCCGCCGCCAAAAAGGTCGCCGAAGATACCGGTGAGTCCTTTTGCTTGGCAAGATAGTTTCTGTATCCGGCAAGAACGGAATCACCGATAAATACCGATCTTGCATAATATGCCGCCGCATCCTGTGACGTGGTGCGTTTTGCCAAAGCTGTGCCGCCAAGGGCCGTCACGCCTAACGTAGGCGCAGTTGCAGGAGCGGGCGTCGGAGCAGGTGTGGGTGTAGGCGCAGCTGCCTGAACCGCATTTGCAGTCGTCGTTTTTACTTTGTCTGCACCGGCATAGGGAAGGCGTCCTTCTTTTTTTCCGAAAGTAACGTAATGTTCATACATGCCGTCGGGATTGTTGCTTCCGTATACTGCGACCACATCCGGGTTGTTTTCCGCATAGTATTCGGCATCAAATATGGATCCGTCCGGCATAACCACCGGAGCAGTCAGTACCGTTACCGGCAGGAAGCTTATCGTGACCGTCAGGGCAGTAAGTACCGCAAGGCCTTTGATAAGTTTTTTGATATTTCCGTTTCGGATCATTTAAGTTACCTCCTTCGACATCCCCTTTCCGGGGTTATCAAGCGGCAGATCAAAAGCCGCCCATCTATTCTATCATTTTTTTCGTAATTTGTGTCATTATGTCATTGCAATTCCGTATTTTTGTCACAGGAAGTGACTTCTTTGGTGACAGTTTTTCACTACCTGCCATGTACTTTTAGGCTTTATAATTTAATAGGATCCGCCAAAAGGCGGAAGATCAAGATTCCGAAAGGGGAAAACAATGGGAATTATATTATCGCTGATACCCAGTTGTATTTTGGTGTTTATCATCTGCAGAATGGGTAAGACTCAAAAGAATTCGATCACATTCCTCCTCAAGATGCTGGGATTCGGTGCTTTATCGGCGCTTTTGGCCGCAGGACTGAGCATTCTTTTTACCGACATCATCTTTGGAAGCGTAAATCAGGAAAACTTTTTGTTCATCTTATTCAACAACTTCATCCTGGTAGCTCTGGTTGAAGAAGGCGCAAAGATCTTCCTGCTTAAAAAGGGAAGCTGGAACAGCCCGTTGTTCACGCATTCGTTCAACGGTATCGTCTACGCCTCAATGATCGCTTTGGGATTCGGTATCATCGAGAATATCGTATACCTGCTGGTCGATGCCACCATCACCAAGATCATCGTTCGCGGACTTCTCGGTGCGTTCGGTCATGTCATCGATGCGATGATGATGGGATTCTTCTACGGCCTTGCGAAGTTTTTTTCTACAAAAGGCGATGAGGAACTGTCCAAGAAGAATATGAAGTACGCATTGATCGTGCCCTTACTGTTCCACGGATCATTTGATATGCTCCTTAACCTGGCGGATTATACGATCGTTGTATTCATCTTCTTCATCTTATACGCCGTCGAGATCGTGCTTGCGTTTAAATACATGATGAAAGCATACAGAGAAAATAAAGAGATCCTTCAGGCCGGAGCGGCTGTTGAAGGACCTTCGGAAGAATTCGCGCAGGATGTTATCAGCGATGTCACAAGCGAAGCGACAGAAAATATCACGGAATAAACTCATCACTCTTTAGTTCAGGCGGGGACTTGGCCACCATTTACGGGGTCAGGTCCCCGTTTATTTTACCAGTCTTACTATCGTCTCCCAGTCAAAACAACGGCAAAAACGATCCGTCGGAAAAGTACAGTCCCTGTTCCAGGGGCGGTCGATCACCATGACCTTAAGGTCCGGAAGATGTTCGAAAAACCGAAATGCGGTCGGCGAATCTTCTACAGCAAAGTCAAAATGCATCTTAAGGTAATCCTCGATCTCAAGGTTAAATACACTGTTCTTTATAAAGTTGTCCCTGCCGTATTTATTGAGGCAATATAACTTTGCTCTTTCAAGACCGTGCCTGTCGAGCCATTCGCGCGATGCGTCAAAAGAACCGAAAGGGCGTCCCGTGATTATCGAAACATCGTACCCGCGATCGATCCATCCGTTGACGGACTTTACGGCACCGGGTGTCTCTTCCAGGGAAAGCAGCGACTCATTCTTATGGCCTTCCTCCATCATATGATCGTACTGTTCATCGGTAAGGTCAAAGGACTTTTTCATGTCGAAAAATGCCATCTTTTCATACGGCACATCCTTTCCGAAATTATCGGCCACAAACCTTACAAAATACATTGCCGTCTCACAAAGGCAATCGTCAAAATCTACATATATCTTCATTTCATCTCCCAAAACATATCATATGGTCATGATCAATTTCATCGCTGCCCGCTTTAAAATCCGATCAGAACGAACCTGACCGCATCAACTATACCGTGGCTTAGCATGGCACACGTGATGTCCCTCTTTTTTTGCAGGATCGCAAAAGGAAGTCCGAAGACAGCACAAAGCATCAGGGTCGGAACAAGCGGATATCCGTGTACAGCCGCGTGCGGCACACACGCCATAAAGTACATGGTAAATATCTGAAAAACATTCATCTTTCCGTCAGCATACCAGACACAAAAAGCTATGAATATCGCCCTGTCTGCGATCTCTTCATATATCGCGGGATTAAGGCAAAGAAAGATCTTTCCGAAAGAAGGAGCAAAGCTGATCTCATTCCCTATAAGGTTCACGGCGGCAAGAATACCACCAACCACTATGGCTATCAGGATAGTTGTCAGAAATGGATACTTCCCTTTGTCGGAAAGAAGTGCATATCCTCCGCGCTTTTCCATGACGGAAAATACCGCAAGCCCGCAGAGCAGTGTGGGTATTCCGGCACGCAGTCCGTACAGAAGGACCCACGGATTACTCTCGTACCCAAGATAAGCGACCGTGCTCAATACGGCCAGAATGATTGAAATGAAGATATACTTTTTCGAAGGTGCTTTGGCTTTTATCAGCAGTGCGATCGCCAGGCCGCATGTTTCAAGTGAAAGCACCACCCAGTACTCCATCCTGACCGTAAGCCTGAATGCCATAAATACTATGAACAGGATCCAAAGAACCACATCATGCTTTTTCATATCAAAACCTCTATTTCATAAAAATCAACTGTCAAGGCTGCTTTCCGTATTTTTAAGATCCTGCTTGTTTTCGTACATTTCCCTGTCGGCGCGGTCAAATACTTCGGAGACATTGCTGTCGTTATCTGGATCATATTCAGCCATTCCGGAAGCCAGAACAGGTCCGGAACCGGACCTTAGATTTTCCATGATCTGATCCTGCAGTTTCTTTATAAGATCCTCTCTGTTTGAATAATCGCTCCCGGTAAGAAATACGGCAAATTCATCTCCTCCGACTCTGAATACCGGGCTGTGATCAAAAATATCACACAAAAGTTTTGTAGACTCCCTGATATACTCATCACCTGCCACATGGCCTTCGGAATCATTTATTATTTTCAGATTGTTGGCGTCACTCACAACGATTGCAAACGGCGGGCAGCCCTTAGCTTTGTCAATACTTTCCTGTACTGAATGCACCAGCTCATTGTATGCAGTCTTGTTTTTTACGCCGGTCAGTTCGTCCCGTCTTGCCAGTTTCTTCTCTGTATTCAGGGCCTTTATCTGCTGTTTTTCCTTTTTGACCTCGGCATCTATGTTTTCCATACCCATGATATAATGCGTGCCGTCGCCTGTCTTTCGCACGGTAAGTCTTAAGTAGTGTGTTTTCCTGTTTCCTACGATACGATATTCAACGCTGCAGCTTTTGTGGTCCTTAAGGGCACTTTTTATGTATTCTCTGTTAAGGAATCCCAAAGCCAGATCACGGTCGTTTTTATGAACGATAAGCGGAATATCCTTTCGGGATTCCTCAAAGAAATCATCCCCAGTTGTCTTCATATCCAGTTTACCGTACATATTGTTACATTCGTAACTTATAAAGCTGGAATCTTCAGCATCGACATAATATATAACGTCATAATTGGCTGCGAGACTTTCTGCGATCCTGCTGAAAGTGACATGCTTCTTCTGGCTTTCGAGCCTCATATTCTCAGCGGTGATCTCGTCATCAATATCTTTTTCACAGAGCACTAAATGTCTGTCATCGTTGGCACGCAGGACCGTAAACAGGAAAAACCTCGGTTGACCGCTTATCATGATCCTGTATTTATATGAAAATGACTTTTTACCCTCCAGATTCTCAAGCATTGCTTCTTTGCTGTATAAACTCCTGGCAAAATCCCTGTCATCCGGATGGACATATTTATCGATGTTCACCTGTGTCTCGGCATAAAAATCCCTGCCGTCTACCGGAACATTCATGGATGCATATTCGTCGCTTTTCGAAAACTCGCGATATGCTCCCGTTTCAATGTTGATGTAATACATCGCCTCATAAGCGTCCGCCAGTCCCGTGGCAATATGGTCATATATCTCTTTTTCCTTCTTTTCGCTTGCCTCAACAAATGAGTGGATAATGCATATCCCTATCATAAGTCCCGCAGCATAAGAAGGATATCTTGGATCGAGTATCTGCAGGATCAGGAACAGCTCCATCACCAGACAGGTAAGCCCGACCGCGATATATCTGCTTCTCTCGGCTCCGGTCGATCTACGTGCTATATAAAGCATATACGTTGAGGTGATCATATAAAGAAGTATCTGAAGGATAAATGCTATATGCCTGCCGGGTTCCGTTATATATTCGTGTGATGCGTTAAACGAAAAGATAAAAGGATAAAAGCAATTGATCACCAGATAGATAAGGCCAAGCGTGAACATTATCCATACGCTGTAGAGCAGAGTTTTGCTCCGGCGCCTTATCTTATCAAGGAACGCAACCACATAACGCATCCATGTCAGCATGGTCATGAACATAAAAAGAAAATACAGGATGCAATCAAAGTACAAGACAGGAAAAAGGCTGTTCATATCATGATGTCCATACAGTATCCCCCAGGCTATATCCGAAATGAAGTAACAATTCGCAGCCAAAAGAAAAAAACGGTAACGAACATCAGCCTGCTGTTCGTTCTTTTCTCCGGAACGTATGCCAATGTGTTTAAAAGTCTTCAGATTGATTATGGTATTAAGTATAAGCGCCAGAGTACTTATGATTGAATATGACATCCTGCTAAGTCCCTTTCGATCTCCTTACAGTCATTAAATCTGCAGAAGGTATTAAGTATTTTATTCAGTGCTGTTACCAGTTTCTTAGTCATTCTTATGCCGGGTTCCCACCATATGTTTTTTACCCGAAGAATATGTTCTTTACGGTCTGCGATGATCTCGATACGACCAACGAACCTTTCGCCGTAAAGGATCGGCAACGTATAATATCCGTACTTTCGCTTTGCAACCGGAGTATATATCTCCCATGCATACAGAAAATCCCACAAAGCAAAAACAAGCGACTTGTCCCACATGAGCGGATCGAGCGGTGCGATAAAAGACATCCTCGGTTTAAGATCAACATCACCGCTAATTACATTTAGCATCAAAGGCTCGTCCTGTGCAAGATAACAGAAAGGCTGCTTAATGCCTTCGACCATCACACTGCAGATCTTTCCTTCCTCTTCAAGTCCCTCAAGGATCGCTTTACGGGTTTTCGCATTAATGTTTATGCCCAAAAGCGCCGTGCTGTTCTTATCCCACAAAAGACCGACAGCCCCGACACGCCGAAGCACACGCCATGAAATAAAGCTTTCTTCATTCTCACAGGGATTCCCGGCATCAAGAACATCCTGTGAAATATACTTCGCCGCAAGATCATAATATTTCCTGCTGCCCTGCTTATGATGTATGATGAGTTCCCCGTCGGTATATAGCTGTTCCAGAACGGATCTTGCTGCCGGTGAAAGTTTGTCCCAGTTTCCGCTCCAGTGCATCGAAGAGTGCCAGAATATCTCTCCTTCGATCGGAAGAGAATCACTGCAGACCGGACCGTTCTTATCAATATAGGCCAACGCCTGTTCTTTGAGTTCCTCCAGCCCTTTAAAGGTCGCCCCGAGTTCCCGGCTCCTGTTCCTGTATGACGAAAAATACGGCCAATCCTCGGTCGGCCATATCGAAAGCTCTTTATCGGCATAATCAACAA
>JAIKZO010000003.1 GCA_024682115.1 Lachnospiraceae bacterium | reverse complement strand
TCAAGCAGGACATGCTTCCCGCGCTTAAGGGCTTCTTTTGCCCATTTTGCATGAAGATAGGGAGGAAGAGCGATATATACCGCATCGATATCATCGGTGTTAAGCATGCTCATAAATCCTTCGTATATCTCCCCGTCAAAGGCCCTCTTTAATTCATCCGCTTTTTCAAGTCCTCTTTTATAGGCGGCATTCAGTTCTTCCTTCCGGGCAGGATCTGTCTGTCCGGATCCGTCGGATCGTTCTTCTGGAAGTGCTGCCGCAACTCCCGCATACTCACAGTATTTACTTTTATTAAGTGCCGGGATCATCCGCCTCTTTGCTATGTCGGAAGGTCCCAGGACACCGATCCGTATTTTTTTCATAATAAATCCTGTTACAATTTATCTATATCTACAGTTCCAGCAGTGCCAGAAGATTTCTAAGCTGAATATTAAGGCAGTTGTTTACCTGAGTCAGGATATTTAAGGTTCCGTAATCACTCCATACATATTCGGGAGGAAGAGCGCCGATCTCGTTCTTTTCGACCTCTATTATCACGTTCCTGTTCTGTTCCTGATAGAATCTGCCGCCTTCCTCCGACAGTATGCAGTCCGTAACGATTCCTTTGTTCACAGTCAGCCTGTCTGTCAGGAGTTTTTCTATGTCGTTATATGATCCGGAATCTGTACCGGGCTCAAGCTGCATGGTAGGACCTATCTCAACCGAGTCAAAGCATCCTATTTCAGGTTTTATCTTGACAAGGAATTTTATTATTCCCTCATCATAACAGTAAGCGAGACCGAAGGTTGCCATCCCGTTGGCCGCAAAAAGGGGCTGTCTCCAGGCCGTGACCTCTCTTCCCTCAATGGAAATGTCTGAGAAAACCACTCTGAACGGGGCGCCGCTATCGCATATGAACTCATTTCCTTCCATATGCCACGCTTTAAGGTCTTTGAGTTTTATAAGCTCCGTTTCCGGCTTTTTGAGCATCTTATGATCATTGATGGCATGATAGAGTTCTGTAATGGTCCTGTGGTTTATCACGGAAGCGGTCTTATTGAACTTGTTCTTATCCCTGAACGGACAGTCGGCATCCTGCTTTAACAGCACATAGGGAATGCATGATAATACGGTACGCGTATCCATGTTGACCATGTTATCCTGCTTCATGAACATCTTGATCTGTTCAAGCGTCATCCAGCGGTGAGTATCCGTTTCGGGAAGCAGTTCATTGATCTTACGGATAACATTTCTGTTCCTCTTTCCGAGAAACCTCGATGACTGCTCCGACTGTATCTGATCCACCACTATGTCTTTCGGATCCATTTTAAGGAAATAATCAAGATACTCGGGGCTTTTTCCTCCGTGAGCACGTGTAAAATTACTCCTCGTAGCCTGAAGTGTAGGTGAAATCTGGACCACATTGACATTTCCGGGCTCTATCTTCGCCTGCATGAGGTAATGCCACACACCGTCTATCTTGCAGGTCAGGATGCCCAGAAAGCCTATCTCATTCTGGATGATTATTGGCTGCTCTGCAGTCACTTCGCCGTTTATATATTGTCTGATACCGGATATCCTGAAAAACGTTCCTTTTTCATTTCGGATCTGTCCGGAATCCTCGTCATAATACCACGGTCTGCACTCCTCAAGTGATATGAGCTTAACGGAGGCCGAATGATCACGGTATCTGTCATCCAGCCATTTTTGAAGTTCTTCCATGGTATGGAGCGATCTTTTGCTCATCTGTGTTTATCCTGCGTTTATTTCCTTATGATCATCTTCTTTGCTTTTACAAAGAATTCATCAAGTCCGATCTCATTTTTATAATCGTTAACCGTCTTATTGGGGGCACTTAGGATCGAATTCCACTCTTCTTCTGTCACATCGAGTTTCTTAAGGATGTATTCGGTCTCCTCCCGAAGCTGTTGCTCCGTAGCCGTGGGGATTTCGATCTCCTTAAGGCCTTCTTCCCTGGTCATCTCTCCGCCCACGATAAGGCTCGAGATATGGTCTCTTCTTTTTTCCCAGCCGTATTTCTTAGGGAGATAAACCTCCTGAAAGAATCTGGTAAATCTTGATTCATAATGCTTTCCGCCGTAGTACTTCCATCCGTACTCTTCTTCCAGAAGTTTGATTGCATCCTTTTTAGAATAATCTATATAGCAAAGCGGCATTATCTCCTTAACTGGGTAGAAGAACCTGTATCCGAAGTAATGGTTCCAGACACTTATATGAGTATACTTCTTTAGCGAGATCCTGCCTCTCCCGCATTTTTTATATACATCTTTTATATTGATCCAGTCATGGGCATTCTGCTGAAAGGCATGCGAAAGAATGCCTTCGGTCGCGAGGTTCCATCCGCTAAGGAGATACTTTATGCGGTATTTCTTACAATACTGCCTGACCGATGCTATAAAACAATGGTCCTGAGGCACATCCTGATTTGCCAGTCCCGAAAAGAGGTATGCCCTCTGAAGTTCCTTTATCGTAGGCCAGTCCATAACTATGGTCTGAAGATCATAGCCGAGCTTCGAGCAGACTTTTTCAATGTTCTGGACCGCTATCTCCGAATTCCATCCGGCATCCACGTGTACGGCAAGGACCCTTAACCCGTATTGATATGCCAGATGCAGCAGATATGAGCTGTCGACCCCTCCGGATATACCGAGCGCACAGTCATACTCGTCATTCCTGCATTCATTCTTGATCTTAGCAAAAAGATCCCTTAACTGCTGTTCGCCGTTTTCCCTGAGGTGCTTTCTTTCCTCATACATACTGTCATACTCATGACAGTAGTTACATACACCGTTTTCATCCAGGATGAGGTTCGGATCGCTCGTCGTATCCATGATGCATCTTTTACAGATCTTATATTCAGTTGTTTTATTCGGTGTAGATCCCATTTGAAAACAACTCGCTCTCTTTCGGATAGTTTATTAGGACTGCCTGTCTTTCTCCGAAAAATACAAACATGTTTCCCGCGGCAACGGCTTCCGCCCCTGCATCAAGTGCCTGCTTAAGGTCCGTTATCCCCTTGGCTCCCCCGCACGCTATCACGGGAACATTAACAAGCTTTGAAACATTCCTTATCATTTCAATGTCGTACCCACAGCGCATGCTGTCGTTTGCCATTGAATAAAGGAGCAGCTCTCCGGCACCGTTTTCAACCGCTGTCTGTGCCAGTTTTTCGGGAGTATATGAGCTTTTAACGTTTCCGTCCCTTATGTAGCATTTTGCACCGAAAAGACCACGCTTATAATCTATCGAACATACTATGCTCTGGCTTCCGAAATACGCGGAAGATTCTTTTATGATATCCATGTTCTCAACGGCAGCCGTATTGATGACGACTTTTTCAAATCCGAGT
>JAIKZO010000178.1 GCA_024682115.1 Lachnospiraceae bacterium | reverse complement strand
ATTATAATTTCAAATGTTCTGCAATGAACAAGGGATCTTAGCTCAGCTGGGAGAGCATCTGCCTTACAAGCAGAGGGTCATAGGTTCGAGCCCTATAGGTCCCATAAAGGAGCGTCGCGCTCCTGTAATTGTCCACTTAGGGACGCTCGCCCATTTAAATTGCTTTGCGATGGGGGCTCGCGGTGTGGACAGGGTCCCACCCACTGCGTGGGTCCCCCCTATCGACATTTGGCGAGGTGGCTCAACTGGCTAGAGCGTCCGGTTCATACCCGGGAGGTTAAGAGTTCAAGTCTCTTCCTCGCTATTATAAGGATTAAAACCCCGAAACGTTTCGGGGTTTTTCTGTTTTTGTTATGATGGCACCGTTATCAATGGACTTTAAGCCGGTATCAAGGTATAATATACCTTGATTTTTTATGTGAAGAGTCAGATATGGGATTGATAAAACGGATCAAAAACGAGATAGCGATAGTAAAGGAACGCGATCCTGCGATTCACAGCGCGATGGAGGTGTTCCTTTATCCGTCATTCAAGGTCATGCTGCATTACCGCGTGGCGCATAAGCTGTACCTGAAGAAGCACTATTTCCTGGCCAGGTGGATATCGCAGCGTGCTGCAAGAAAAACGGGCATAGAGATCCATCCCGGCGCAACGATTGGGGAAGGATTCTTTATCGATCACGGCATCGGAGTGATAATCGGTGAGACGACAGAGATCGGTGATAACGTTACGCTCTATCAGGGTGTTACTCTCGGCGGAACGGGTAAGGAGACGGGAAAGCGTCATCCGACCATCTGCGACAATGTCATGATATCGGCGGGAGCCAAGGTTCTGGGGTCGTTTACTATAGGCGAGAACTCCAAGATCGGTGCGGGCTCCGTCGTTTTGGAAGAAGTCCCTCCCAATTCGACGGTCGTGGGTGTTCCCGGACACGTGATCAAGCGCGGAGACGCTTCGATCCCGAGGGAAACGCTTGACCAGACAGATCTTCCGGATCCTGTTCAGGAAGATATCACGCTTCTTAAGAAGGAAAACACCGAGCTTACTTCAAGGCTTCTGACGCTTGAAGACGAGGTCAGAAAACTTACGAGGGAACGCTCGTAAGTCCGGTGATAAAACAAGAGGACATATTATGTTTGACGCACAGAAAGCTACTATAGCATGCGTAAAATGGATACAGGATTTCTTTGAGGAAAACGGCAAAGGCTGCAATGCGGTCCTTGGTATTTCCGGCGGCAAGGATTCTTCCGTTTCGGCAGCTCTTTGTGTGGAGGCGCTCGGGAAGGACCGTGTCATCGGAGTACTGATGCCAAACGGTGAGCAGGCCGATATCGATATGGCACACCTCTTGTGCGATCATCTCGGGATAAAAAAGTATGTAGTAAATATCAAGGATGCGGTTGAAGGCGTTAAGGGTGCGATGCCCTTTGAACTGTCGCAGCAGAGCATCGTGAATCTCCCTCCCCGTATCAGGATGGCAACGGTCTATGCCGTGTCCCAGAGCATGAACGGAAGGGTCGTAAATACGTGTAACCTTTCCGAGGACTGGGTAGGATATTCGACGAGATACGGAGATGCGGCAGGTGATTTTTCGCCGCTTGCGAACTTTACCGTGCAGGAGGTCAAGGAGATCGGAAGGGTACTTAAGCTTCCGGATGCACTCGTTGACAAGCCGCCTATCGACGGACTGTGCGGTAAGACGGATGAGGATAATCTCGGATTCACGTATGCGGTGCTTGACCGCTACATAAGGACGGGCCAGATCGATGATCCTGAAACGAAGGAGATCATCGACAGGAAGCATAAGGCGAACGAATTCAAGATGAAGATGATGCCATCGTTTGATTTCGGGATCGGTATCATTGCAGATAAGCAGCAGGATAGCTGAGAAAGGCTGAACATGCGTATAGGAACAGGTTATGACGTGCACCGTCTGGCATCGGACAGAAAGCTTATAGTCGGCGGTGTCGACATCCCATATGAAAAGGGTCTTCTGGGGCATTCGGATGCGGATGTCCTGCTTCATGCGATTATGGATGCGCTGCTTGGAGCGGCGGCTCTCGGGGATATCGGAAAGCTCTTCCCGGACACGGATGAAAGATACAGAGGCATTTCATCGCTTAAGCTATTAGCGGCCGTGGGTGACCTCCTTCTTGAAAATCATTGGATCATCGAAAACATCGATGCCACGATAATAGCGCAGGCTCCGAAGATGAGGCCGTATATTGACGAGATGCGCCTAAATATCGCAAAGACGCTCGGCCTTGATATAGCGCAGGTAAACGTGAAGGCGACGACAGAAGAAGGCCTTGGGTTCACCGGAAGAGGCGAAGGGATCAGTTCTCAGGCAGTATGTCTTCTTTCTGCTGTGGAGGAACTGTGCGAAGATAATATCACGGTTGCGGACAGCGCAAGGTCGTGCGAGTCATGTCCGGGATGCCCGGCGTCAACTGCCGGATCCGTAAGCAAGGAATCTCCCAAGAAAGAGAAAAAGCGGAATAAGAAGGAATCTTCCGCAAAAAAAGACAGTAAAACGAAAGACAAGAAGAAAGATAAAAAGAGTAAAAAGAAAGCAGGATCGGCAAAATGAAGTTATACAATTCACTGACAAAAAAGGTTGAGGAATTTGTTCCCAATGAGGAAGGAAAGGTCGGCATGTATACGTGCGGACCTACAGTTTATCATTTTGCCCATATAGGAAATCTCAGGAGTTATCTGATGGAGGATGTACTTGAAAAGCTGCTCAGATACTCCGGGTATGATGTAAAGCGTGTCATGAACATTACCGATGTCGGACATCTTTCAAGCGATGCCGACACAGGCGAGGACAAGATGCTAAAAGGTGCAAAGCGTGAGCACAAGACCGTCATGGAGATCGCAAAGTTCTATACGGATGCGTTCTTTTCGGACTGC
>JAIKZO010000141.1 GCA_024682115.1 Lachnospiraceae bacterium | reverse complement strand
GCTTTGCAACGGAGCTGATCCCATGCTGGTATCAAAGACACTGTCTCTTCTGAGGACATACTCATGATCGGCGATATCACGGTCGCAGATGAGATC
Organism: Lachnospiraceae bacterium; assembly: GCA_024682115.1. Lineage (GTDB taxonomy): Bacteria > Bacillota > Clostridia > Lachnospirales > Lachnospiraceae > JAILLW01. Next base: position 2,725 of record JAIKZO010000141.1, on the reverse strand, counting down.
TACATTGTTTGCGGCTACACCGACATGAGGAAGTCCATAGATGGGTTTTGTGTCATCGTATAGGACAAGTTGCATAAAGATCCCAGAGGTAATGCAATCTTCCTGTTCTGTGGAAGGCGATGCGACAGGATCAAGATCCTGCTTTGGGAGCCGGACGGGTTCGTCCTTCTGCATAAGAGATTGTCTGCCGTTTCGGGAAGATACCGCTGGCCCCGTAATAAAGATGAGGTCCGAAGCCTTACCTGGCACGAGTTTGACTGGCTTATGTCAGGTGTCGATATAGAGCAGCCTAAGGAGATCGTAGCGGCTTGATATTTCAGGTCAGATCACTTGTGCAACTTTTTCTATCGTCTCTTATCGAGGCGTATAAAGTGCAGTTTTTCCATTGGTTTCGGCGATTTGTAAATGTTTTTCCCCAGATAAGCGGATCTGCGGTAAATGCGGAACAGAACTTGAGCGTATCGGTGAAGAATTCGTCCGTAGGGAGATAGAGATCATAAGACCCGGCGTAAAGATCCTCGAGTATTACAGCATCAACTACGGATGTCCTAAGTGTAAGAAGGAAGCTGAGATCCCATACATTGTAAAGGGACGTGATAGTAAATATCACATAATGCACGGAATGGCTTCGGCATCGACGGTAGCCTGGGTAATGTATCAGAAATACGTAAACAGTCTTCCGCTGTACCGACAGGAACAGGACTTCAGACGTCTTTACGGGATCGATATAAGCAGGGGCGACATAGCAAACTGGATCATCAAAAATGCCATGCAGTCCTTTGCTCCTATGTGCGACTACTTCCGAAGAAGGATTGTTTTAGGAATGTTTGCGATGGCCGATGAAACACCGGTTCAGGTGTTAAAAGAACCAGGGCGCCGGGCACAAGCAAAGTCCTACATGTGGGTGTTCAGGACCGGGGAGTTTGATAAGGAGCAGATCGTACTGTTCCACTACTCACCAACCAGAGCCGGAGATACCGCTAAGGAATTTCTCGAAGGCTTCCACGGATATCTGATGACCGACGGGTACAGCGGGTACAACAAACTGAAGGACTGCACCCGAACGTCCTGTTGGGCACACATACGACGCTACCTGATCGATGCCATACCGAAAGGTAAGGAGTACGACCATGCCCAACCGGCCGTGCAGGGACTTGCGTATGTCAACAAGCTCTTTGACATGGAAAGGTTCATTCATGCAAAGAAAAACGTCACCTTTGATGAGATAAAGAAGTATCGCAACGAGAAGGAAGTCCCTGTACTCGATGGCTTCTTTGCCTGGCTCGATGCCCAGACTGCGATTAAGGGAAGTCGTATGGATAAAGCACTCATATACATCCGAAACAGGAAGCCATACCTTACCAACTATCTCAAAGACGGTGGCTGCAGTTTTCACAATAATACGAGTGAGAGAAGCTGCAAAGCCTTTGTGACCGGCCGTAAGAACTGGCTGTTCTCAGATACCCAGAAGGGTGCCTATGCAAGCTCATTGGTTTATTCCATAGTTGAAACTGCAAAGGCAAGCGGAGTGGATATCTACAATTACCTGAAATTCCTTCTGCTTAACTCTCCCGGGCCTAAAGCCACAGCTGAAGAACTGGAAAAGCTCTGTCCGTGGGATCCCAAATGCCGGGCGGAGTTGGAGGAGATGCAACGCAAAGATCAGGAATCAATCCTTAATGCCTGATGATCTTAACCATATGTGAATTGTCAAGGTGCTCCGGTCTCGTATGAGACCGGGGTATTATTATGGGCAGAGCCCTATACCACAGTTTATGAGGTTATGCAATACGCCGAATTATTTTGCGCTTACGCTATATCAAGGTATTTGTAGTAGATTAGGATACATAATAGATAAATCTGATTGAGCAATATATTTGAGAGTAAAGGAGTTGTTGAAAGTAACATAAGCCAATGTCTGTGACTATTGCAATTGATCTTACCGCTATATATGATCATTTGAGTGGGATAGAGCGGTACAATATAAATATTACTCGAGAACTGATAAGACAGCATCCTAATGAGGAATACATTCTGTTCTTCAAGAATGAGGTTCATGATTCCTTTAGGAAAGAAGTAGATAAGCCAAATGTTAAGTATGTTATTCTTCCGGAATGTCACAAATTGTTCTTTATTCAGTGGCGTTTGTTTAAGGCACTTCAAAAGACTGATGCGGATTATTATATTTTTCTATGCTTTTCCAGTCCTGTTTTGTTTAAAAAGGGAAGAATAATAAATGCTATTCATGATCTTACGTTTTGGGACTGCCCTGAGTGCATCCCGGTGAAGATGAAGTATTATTACAGGATGACTGCTGGAATATCGGTAAAGAGAAGTTGGAGAATAATAGCTGTATCAAGGTTTTCACAGAAAAGAGTGTGTGAGCATTATGGTCTTCCTCTTGAAAGGGTTCCGGTTATATACGATGGTCTGACGGATATTTTTAAGAAGGCTCCGGTTGCTGATCCTAATCTTAAGTTCAAGTATAACCTTCCGGAAAGGTACGTCCTTAGCCTTTCAACAATTGAACCTAGAAAGAACCTGCAGCTATTGATCCGGGCATATAAAGAATTGGCAGAAGAAGGGAAGAAGCTTCCGGATCTTGTTTTGGCAGGCCGTGAAGGGTGGAAACTGGAAGACATTGTGGGAGATATCAGCGAAGAAGTTAAGAACAGAATACATTTTACCGGTTTTATAGATGATGAGGATCTCCCTCAGATTTACA
>JAIKZO010000126.1 GCA_024682115.1 Lachnospiraceae bacterium | reverse complement strand
ATTTTTATGATTTTTAGTAAAATACCTTTTGTATGTAATTTACTCATGACTTGGAGGGAAAGATTTTGAAAACGTTTAAGAAAGTCATGGGGGGAGTGGGGAAGTTTTTAAAAAAATTCAGGGTCCTTATCATTCTGCTGGTGATAGGATTCATTATTCTTACCTTTGTACGATACACATCCAATTCGGCAAAGAAGATCTTAAATGAGATGTCTTCGGCCGATCAGGAACTCGGAACGGTAGAGACGCGCAGTCTTGTAGAGACCATCACGGCAACGGGGACGATAGAGAGTGCGAAGAAGCGTACCGTGGCATCCACCATCATCAAGGATACCAAGATAACGTCAGTCAAGTGCGAAGTGGGCGATTATGTAACTGAAGGGGACATACTCGTTACTTTTTCCGATGATTCCATCAATAAGACCATATCACAGCTCCAGGAGGATATCGCGGAGAGCAAGGCTACAAAGTCCATAGATGATACGGCGAATACGCGTACCTATTTCTATTCATATGGAAATGAGAGCATCTCGATAAGGGATCTGCAGATCGATATCGAGCAGAAGAGGGCGGACCTTGATGAAAAATGTGCTGAATTCGGAGACGCCAAGAGGAAGAAGGAGGAACTCATATCGGAACGTGACCAGGACTGGAGACCTGATGGCGGTGAGACCGAGATGCAGGCACAACGAAAGGACACAGGTGAACTTGTATATACCAAGAGGTATTATAACCAGCAGATAGAACAGCAGCAGAAGGTGATCGATCAGGCTTATGATACACAGCTGGCTGCCCAGAGGGCATACGATAAGGCTGTAAGATCGCTTGAGGATGAGGTATACAGGGGTTCCAATACCCTTGCGGGAGCTACCGAGACTTATCAGAAAAATGGGATAACGTCAAACGATCCAACCAAGAAGCTCCAGAGACAGCTTGAGGAACAGAAGGACAGACTGGATGATTACGTTATAACCGCACCGATATCGGGTATGGTAACCCAGGTGGATGTTGAAGAGAATAACTCATTTGCAGGCGGTAATCTGGTAACGATACAGGACTTAAGTACCCTGTATGTCAGCACCGAGATCGACGAGTACGACATACCCAATGTGGAAATAGGACAGAAGGTTAAGTTTAAGACAGATGCAACAAGGGAAGATGAGCTTGAAGGAGAGATCGATGAGATAGCTGTTGCATCAACCGCAACAAACGCAGCAAACGCTGCAAATTCTTCCAATAATTCCACATACAAGGTTAAGGTAAAGGTACTTACAAAGGATGACAGGCTTAAACTCGGGATGACGGCGAAGCTGTCCATCATCGTCAAGGAAGTCGACAATGTGCTTACGGTGCCCTATGATGCCGTGGTTGACAAGGGAGACGGCGAGTTTGTGGTGTATGCGATAGATGAAGCGACCGTAAGGAAGATAGAACAGCGTAAGGAAGCCTCAAAACAGATCGCGGGTAAGATATCCGATATGTCGAAGGAAAACACTTCCGGTATCGGCGACATGGAGAAGCCGGGAAAAGATGCCGGGGAACTTTCCAAAACGGATGAAGTGAAAGCGGACATGACGGAAGCCGAGAAGCCGAAAAGCCTTAAGGATATCTTTAAGATCGCATACGGTAAGACGGAAGAAGAAGGAGACATAGTCGCCGAGAATCAGGTGGAGATCCCGGTTGAGACGGGAATAGAGAGCGATTATTATACAGAGGTTAAGAGCCAGAAACTTAAGGAAGGCATGACGGTCATCGTTAAGTCGGATGTTGAGGCTACAAATCCGTTTGAGATAATGATGGGACTCTGATAAAGGCCGCATCGGAAGATGAGTATGAAAAAGAAGAAAGCAGAAGATGAACTTATAATTGAAGATATAACGGATACAGCCCCCGATCTTGTTGCCGATGAAGGATCTGCGCCGAAAGAGAAAAAGGGAAAGCGCAGATTAAAGAACAAACATAAAAAGGAAGAGGCAAAACAGGAAGAAGAAAAGCCTGAAGAAACAGAACGGGAAGAGGCGAAACCGGAAGAGACCGAACCTGAAGAAGCGGAACCTGTATCCGAAGATGTTGCGGTAAATACAAAAGCGGATCCTGAAGAGATTGCGGTAAGTTCAAAAGCGGAGCCCGATGAGGGAAACGACGAGGAAAAAGAAGAGGAACCGGTCGGTGAGATAGTCATCGACATGAAGAACATAGTCAAGCGATACTTTATCGGACAGCCGAACGAACTTGAGGTTCTACACGGCATAGATATGCAGGTGAGACGCGGAGAGTTCGTTGCTATCGTAGGTCAGTCGGGTTCGGGCAAGAGTACGCTCATGAACATGATAGGCGCTCTCGACCGTCCTACAGAGGGAGAGTATACACTTGACGGCGTAGATATGTTCAAGGCCAAGGATAAGGATTTATCGGCGATAAGATGCAAGAAGATAGGGTTCGTATTCCAGACCTACAATCTGGTCGCAAGAACATCGGCCCAGAGAAATGTCGAACTT
>JAIKZO010000034.1 GCA_024682115.1 Lachnospiraceae bacterium | reverse complement strand
GAAGCGCTCCAGGCCATGAACACCATCTGAGCCACGGTATAAAAAGAAGCCGAAATATTCGGGTTCCTCGTAAACGCATATCCGATATCATAGAAAAACTCAAGCATCAGCGTATGTACCCAGGGATGATGGTTGCTGTAGGGCTTTATGTGGAGCACCTGCTCGTACTGCACAATGGAATCGGGTGTCATTATCCCCGGGAACTGATAAAGGAAATACGGAAGAAAGAAAATGAGGCAGAGCGCGAACGTGCAACCCACCATGTGTTCCTCGTAATATAAAAAGAGTTTCCTCCACAGTTTGATCTTCGATGCGCCGCCTGCGCGCGGTTCAGTCTTCGCAGTTTCGCCTTCGCCCGGTTCAGCCTTCTCTACTTCACCGTCGCCGGTCGAAGCGCATTCACGGGAATAAAATACCGCATCTGTGCGTGACCGGTCTGCCAGGTAAATATACAAAAAGCGGAGCACATACATAAAGAAAAAGAAAAGCCCCGCGATGACCGCAATGAGCATCAGGAACCTGAAAGCCCTGTTTGAAAGTTCGGCAACATAGTTGTCCCTGTCATAAAGAAAATAGAACAAGGTGAAGATCGCACCAAACACTATAGAGCATACCTTCGCTCTTTTCTTTGCCGGATCGTTCGTCCGTGGATACTGCACATCCACATACCTGAAAAACAAAAAGCAGGCCACAAAAATAAGCACCGACAAGAGGTTCCCCGGATTTAACCTGAAGACTCTGTTAAGTGCCCAAGTCGAGAAAAAGGATTCTGTTGCAAAAAATAAAGTCTGCCTGTTAAGCTTCGTTCTGTTCATTTTCTTTACTGATCTTTTCCTCAAGTTCGTCTATCCTGCGCTCGAGATCCTTGCATCTTAACGCGAGCTCGGCGGCAAGTTCAACATACTTTTCCTCATTCTGCGAATTAAGTATGGACAAAGTGAGCAGTTTTTCAAATAAGAGCGCTATCATCATCAGATAGACAAAGTTAGCGGGCGACTGGATCCCCAGCGTACGCGCTGCCCAGAATGACACACTGGGAAAAAGTCCCATGACCGCAAGGATCACGACCGTCACGATCCAGAAGATCGTATCCTGAAGCCTTACCTTCGATCTTCTTATCCTGTATATGATGAATACCGCTGCCATAGCTGCGGCAAGCAAAAGCGCTATCCTTAATCCTAAAGACATCTTATGCCCCCTTTTTGCGGAACCACTGGAATATCAATATCCCGTATATCATGTGCAGCATGTAAAGGATCGATCTGGTGAACGAAAGGTAGCTGGTTCCGTACTCTCTCTCCTTCATCTCAACCTGGACTTCATCGACCTTAATGCCGCTGTTTATAAGGAATGCAAGCGTATCGGGCTCGGGACCGTAATTCATCCTGTATCCGAACTGCTTGATCATCTTTTTGTTAAAAAGCCTCATCCCGCTCGTGGGATCGGTGATCTTTTTTCCCGTTGTGATAAGTATTAGGAATTCGATGAGGTTGTTCCCGAACATCCTCAGCGAATGGTTTTTCTTAGCGGATACAAAGCGCGAACCGATGACTATGTCCGAGCCTTCCTTTTCCATGTACTCGATCATCGAGTCAATGTACTTTGGATCATGCTGTCCGTCGCCGTCAACCTGTACCGCATAATCGTACTGGTTGAAGTTCGCATATTTTATGCCGCTTTTTATCGCACCCGCAAGACCCAGGTTCATCGGAAGGTCGAGGAGATTATAACCCCTTTCCTTACAGATCTTGCGCGTAGAATCGGTCGATCCGTCGTTAACAACAACGTAATCAAACTGCGGATAGTTCTGTATGATGTTGTCGACCACCTTTTCGATGTTCCCGGCTTCGTTATAAGCGGGGATGATTATCAGCGTTTTCATAAATTTGATTATACCATAATTAATAAGCATTTACCCTGTCGATAACAAGGCTGACTTCGTCATCCGTCATCTCAGGGAAAAGCGGAAGCGTTGCGCAATGTGCGGCGAGTTTTTCCGCATTCGGGCAGTCGCCCGGCTTATATCCAAGATGTTCGTAAGCTTTCTGAAGATGGCAGGGCACAGGATAGTGGCGGTTACACTCTATCCCGTTATCAGCCATATACTTAAGGAACTCCTCGGGATCACCCTCAGTCATCACTTCAAAAAGATGGAATACCGGATCGGTATCGGAAGGATGTGACTGCATCGTGATCTTCGGGTTATTTATCTCCGCAAGATAGCGTCTTCCTATCTGCCTTCTTCTTTCCGTCCATTCGGGAAGGTATCTTAACGAAACGGAAAGCACCGCTCCCATCATTCCCTCAAGACGGTAATTGTATCCCGTGATCTCATGAAGGTAGCGGACCGCACAGCCCTGGTTCTTCATCATGTTTATATAGTCGTTATATTCTTTTACTTTGGTCGTGATGCTTCCGCCTTCACCGAAAGCATAGAGGTTCTTTCCGGGGTAAAAAGAAAAGCACCCGATATCACCGAGCGAGCCCGTCATCTTTCCCTTATACAGGGCTCCGTGCGACTGGGCGCAATCCTCCACCACATAGAGCCCATGCCTGTCCGCGATCTTTTTTACACCGTCAAAGTCAAAGGGCTGGCCGTAAAGATGCACCCCTATTATGGCTTTGGTCCGGTCTGTGATCTTATCTTCGATGACCGAGGGATCTATCTCCCAGGTATCGGGCGTACAGTCTGCAAAAACAGGAGTCGCACCGGTATAGGTGACACCCCATGCAGTCGCAATATATGTATTAGCGGGAACTATGACTTCATCCCCCGCTCCTATCCCTAGAGCGGACATCGCACAATGAAGGGCGGATGTTCCGTTGTTTACGCCCTGTGCGTAGGGAACACCTATAAAGTCCGCGAATTCCCTGTCAAAACGGTCTGCGAACTTTCCGCCGGAAAAAGCGGTCTCTTCGCAGCAAGCGCGGATAGCGGATAAATATTCTTCTTCGTGTTTTTTATAATCCCTCTTAAGGTCTATACGTTTAAGCATCCTAAATTCCTTCTTCCTTAAACATCCGGTATAACCTTGTCATCTGTTTAATATAATTCTTTACCGTCTTGAAAATCTTGACGGTAGTGTCATAATCTTCAGTCCAGTTTACGGGCATGTCACAGATCTTCATGCCCTTTCTTTCCGCACGGAGCAAAAACTCAACCGTGTAGAACCATCCCTTGTCATCGGAACATTCCGAAGCAAGCCTCGATGCGGCTTCTTTTCTTAAAAAAGTAAATCCGCAGAGTGCATCTGTTGCCTTCATATGAAAGATCGTTTTGAGCAGGAAAACGAGTCCCGCAGAGGTTATCTTTCGATACCATTTACGCCCCCTCGTATCCGAAAGCCTGTGAAAGCGGCTTCCGTTAACATACTGAAGCTCGGGATATTTCTTAAAGAGATTGAGCATCTTTACAAGATAAGAAAGATCAGTCGAAAGATCGACATCCATGTAGCCTACTATATCAGCGGAGTTTTGCTCTATACCCGTTTTAAAAGCGATCCCGACCCCGCGCTCTTCGATCCTGATGTAATGAACCTCCGGGATCTTTTCTTCAAGCATCTTTGCTATCTGCGGAGTATCATCGTCCGAGCCGTTGTCGACTATCGTAAGGCTATACGGGATACCGATGTGCTTTTTCATGTACTCGGAGCATGTGGTTATCCCTCGCTCCAACCTTTTATGTTCATTAAGTACCGGAAAGAGAATGTTAAGTGTCAAAGTCCGGCCTCCTTCAGCTTATTTTTTCCACATCGGATACCAGGTAGCGCTGCTGGCGGAAAACGAGATTCAGCAGGACCGAAAGGTATTTTAATACAATGGTGAGCAGTGCGAACACTCCGAAAAAGCCGAGAGACAAAAATCCCATAGTCGACATCCAGCCCTCGACCGGTTTGCGCACGTTGAAATAATCGGTGATTATATAAATGCCCATAAAGAGCGAAAAAGCCAGGAACACAACGCTTATCGTAAGCGAGAGCTTCTCAAGGAAACTCGTAAAATAGATGAACGAATCAAGTGCGAGCGATGTTCTCATCGATGAATCATCTGTACGCCTGCTTTTATTCCCGGTAAGCTCGTATGTGATCGTAGTTGACTTTAACCCGCAGTTAGCGTAGACCGCTTTTCTGTAAGGGATATACTGTCCCATGGATTTTACGCGGTTTATCGCTCTTCTGGATAGGATCCTGAAAGTCTCCGAACCTATCTTTCCGTTACCGCGGCTCGTCCTGTTATAAAGCGAGTAAAATATCTTTGATGTGATTTTTTTATGGCGGTTTCCCGAAACAGAAACTATATCATAGCCCGTGAGCAGCGTTTCAAATGCCTTGGTAAGGATCGAAGGATCATAGTCAACCGTAAGGTCATCGAACTCAAAAACGAAATCTCCTATCGAGATATCCCTTCCGGCATTCATCGAGGATTCCATACCCTGATAAAAGCCCATATGGATGAGGTTTACAACGTTCTTCCGATCCAATGTCCTCGCGCATTCACGAATGCGCTCCACGGTCTCGTCAGTGCTCGCATCGTTAACGCAGATGAGCTCGTACTGTTCAAAATATGAATCAATGACGGGCATCACGGTCCTGAAAAAGCTTTCCGCACGCTGCGCGTCGTTATGAAGATAAATGACAAATGAAATGAATTTCTTTTCCAAAACAGACTCCTTTAAGTTCTATTAGATCCCTTCCTCGAGATAAGGATCGAGATCATATACGGTGTTGATCTTCCCCGAAAGCACGCTGATAAAATAAGGTTCCTTACTCAGGCAGCGGATCGCGGTAGGTCTCGAATCATCAACCTCCGAAGATTTAAGTATCGGCTTTACAGAATAAAGCGACTTAACATAGTTGAGAGAATATTCATCTTTAAGATATTTCCCCGCAAGATGCGACATATAGGGCCATGCACTTTCGGGCCTGCAGGGACAGTCATTGCAGTTTGCAAGTCTTCCCGGCGTGCACTCTCTTACGTTTTCGCCCTTATCCTTAAGGGCTTTGACGGCACTCTGGCAGTCAAAGCACGGTGTATCGTCAAAGCATGCCATATGGGGCGTGAACGTTACCGCCGTAAGCGAGTGAAGCCCGGTCCGTCCGAAGGGCATCACCGAAAAGAACGGTCCGTCCATGACGGTAACCCCGATATCCTTAAGTGCCTCCGAAGGCTCCCCTAAAATGATCTCGCAAAGTTCGTATTTTATTTCAAAAAGATCTTCCGCATTCCCCGACGCCATCTTAAGTAACTGGTTTACCGAGGCGTAGGTCGCGTTAAGAACAAATCCCGTCTCGTATTCAATACCGTTTGCCGTTATTACATAGGAATCATTGTCCCTTACGACAGAAGTGACGGGGGTGTCAAATAAAACGGTGACATTATTCAGGTTATCGATCTCATTAAGAAAATGATCCCTGAGTTCCGCGGCATCATAAGTGTATTCCCTGGTCAGGAAAGCCCCGTCGCACATGCCCTCTTT
>JAIKZO010000029.1 GCA_024682115.1 Lachnospiraceae bacterium | reverse complement strand
TATTTGAATCCGAGGTTGTCGTAGAAATCAAGAGTAACAAGCTTACCGTTCTTGTTTGCAACGTTTGAATCGTAGCTGTCGACTATTCCGGTAAGTTCGGCTTTTGTAGTAGCCTCGGGCGGATATGTCATGTACTTTGCGGACATGATCTGAAGGGGCTTAACTATATCCTGCTTAACTGTTCCGTATGTTGTACTGGTGGGATCTTCATCCGTGAGCCATCCCATTACGTTATAACCTGTAGATGTCATACAGAGGTTACCGACACCGTCAACGTAGAAAGAACCGTCTCTGGTAAAGAAGTTTTCCTTTCCGTTTGATACTACGAAGAAGTTGCTTCCCGTGATCATGATATCGAAAGGATCGTTGGTCGTCTGTGAAGCACCCTGTGAGGTGATAGCTGTCTTTATAGCTGAAGTCTTGGAACCAAGACCTATCTGGCGGGCATTGACACCACCGACACCTGTTGTGGGGTTGGCACCTGATGCAGCCTGCGTTGTCTGATACATCAGATCAGAGAATGTCATTGACTGAGACTTATAGGCTGTTGTGTTAACGTTGGCGATGTTGTTACCTATAACGTCCATTCTTGTCTGGTGTGTCTTTAATCCGGCAACTCCGGAATACAATGATCTCATCATAATTAAGTGACCTCCTTCTTAAGCAAATCTGCCGTTTACGATCCCTTCCGTCATTCGGGGATCTTAGCCTCCCTAAGGTCCGGCTATATTATTACGGCTCCGTCTATGTTTGTGTAAATGTTATCCGATGTTTCGCTGTTGTCCATCGCTGTGATGACCGTATTACTCGGTACGTTTACTATGAATGCGAGTGAATCGACCAACACCAGTGATTCCTTGATCCCTTTCATAGAAGCTTTGGCAGCACCTTCGTTAAGTCTTTGCATCTGCTCGGCCGAAAGCTGTATGTTCCTTGTGCTGAGTCTGCTTGATGCATGCTTCGAAAATTTAACTCCCTCTCCTTCGTAAGACTTCAGTGACAGGATATCCTTAAAGGATAACCCGTCGCTTGTCTTTGTATCCTTCGAAGAGGTTTTTTCGTTTGAAAGGTACTGGTCCTGAAGCTGTTCTATGGATAAGAATCTTCCTTGGTTAATATCCATATTGACCTCCTTGTCCCGGTTTAAATATCACCGTCTGTTTCAGCTACCGTTTCTTCGGCTTCCTTGTCTTCTTCGGTAGTTTCGGTTGTTTCTCTGGCTGATTTTGACTTCTCCGAATCTTCCTTCATCTCTGCCATCCTCTCGACATATTTCTTGAGCATGTCGGTATATGAACTGTCGATGAATGACTGCTGGTAAGGCGTAAGGGCATTGTATCCTGCTCTTAAGGTTTCGATCGTTTCTTCATCTCCGAGCGTAAGCTCTGAAAGTGAAGGAAGGCTGTTCATCGAATTTGCAAAAGCGTTTGCAAGTGCAAAGGCATTTGAGTAATTGTCGTCGATGACTGCCGTTACATCGGATGCTGCATAAAGTTCACCGTCTATGGAAACATAAGCTTTGTTGTTTTCGTATTTAACGAATTCAACTACTCCTTCGATGATCTTTTCGGCTCCGTTGGCATCCTCGGTAGTTACTTCAACGCTCTTGCCTACCATTCCGGAGGCTCTTGAAAGTTCCGTGGAAGCTGCCATGTTCTGAATCTGTTCTACCTGAGAGAAGGTAGCGTACTGTGTTATGTATTGGCTGTTGTCTGTCGGCTCGAGGGGATCCTGATATTTCATCTGGGCTACAAGGAGCTGTAAGAAGGCATCCTTGTCATATCCCTTGGTGGCGCTTGTTCCTGCGCTCTTGCCTGCCGCCGAACTTGCTGAGGACTGCGCTGCTGTTTCTACCAGTTGTCCGTCCTTTACTATTGCGTTAACTGCCATGTCCTCTCCTTTCTGTGCCTGTCATGCCTGGAAGTCTACCGAGTTACCGTTCGCTTCCATCATCTGCGCTGCGAGGATCTCTTCGTCTGTGGCTTCTTCTTCGAATGATGCGTTAAGTTCGTTTAAATTGATCCTTCTGGGTCTTCTCTGTGATTCCTGTTCTTCGTATTCGGGGTCCTGTCCTCTGCCCTGGTAAAGATTCTGGTCAAAGGCTCTTGTGTCTACCGATACTTCGACGGATTCAACTCTTACCCCGTTATCTCTTAACGTATCTCTAAGTTGTACCAGCTGGGTCTCCATCGCTGCTTTTACCGTCTCATTCATTACTTTGAACTCGGCTGTGATCTCGCCTGCTTTGTTGGTAAGGTTGACCTTGACCATCCCCAATGATTCGGGGTGAAGCTGCATCTCGAGTTCGTCCATCTCAGGCCTTAAGTTTATCTTCATGTTGTCCATTATCTGGTTCATGATATCCTGTGTCTGCTCTGAGAAGAATGAGGATTGAGGTGCTTCCGCCATCTGCGGAACTTCCTCGGGAGTGTTCAAAATGCTCTGAAGCATTTGGTTGCCGTTTCCTATTATCGACTGGGCTTTGATCTGTGATTCGCTTTCGTGATGAGATTCACTTCCGCTCTGACGATCCTGTCCGCCTTTGTCTTCCTTAGGTGCGGCCTGCTCTTCGTTTACCACGGTGGTCTGGGCCTTGATGACGTTTCCTTTGTCATCGGTCGTGAAGGTTACTTCTTCATCGGGTCTTTCAACCTTTACCGTGATCTCGGGAGCTTCTTTAACCTCTGCCTTTACTGAATCGGCTTTGACACTCATTTGCATTTCCGGAGTATTTGACAGTTGAGTATTTACCTGCTCAACCATTTCGACGACATCAGAAAATTCAATGTCCATATCTTCCGCCAAATCCGCTATAGCAGCGTCTGCTACGGCGTTCAGATCTTGCAGCGAGTTAAAGAGTTCTTCGTTGGTGATAAGGGCCATCGGTTCGCCATCCGCTTTTATTTCCGTTACCAGATCCTGCAGAACCTCCTTGTCAAGAACGGCTGCGGGAACGATCCCCATCTCGTCCATGACGCTCTGTACTTCCTCTACCGTAACCTCAAGTTCCTTTGCTATCTCAACTATCACGTTGCCTGCGGCTTCGTTTATTGCCGAGATCTCTTCGGGAGTAAGGACTTCTTCCGAAGCATCCTTTGCTTCTTCCGTTCCGGGAACATCCTTTGTTTCCTTAACGTTCTTTACGTTCTTTACGTCCTTAACATCCTTGACGTCCTTCGGGGAGGTTTCCTTTGCTGCCCGTTCCGGAGTTTCTATTGTTTTCTTCTCCGTCACGTTCCGGTCGGAAAGCTTGGCATTACCGGTTGCCGTATCCTTTTGGGAATTGGAATTCTGTGCTTTTGCCATTACGTCGCCGAAGCTTGCTCCCTGCGCATCCTTTGCGATCCGGGATGTGTTCGGAGTTCTTACGAATGTCAGCAGAGAACCAATGTCCTTTACGGGTGCACCGCTCATAATGCTCTCCTCCTTATTTTTGATTTTTCAAGGTACACTTATATATCGGTCAAAAAATCCGATAACTTAATACTCCGGATCCATAATTTTTGTAATTCTCGCAGCGATCTCCTGATCCATGACTCCGAGGATCTTTCCGCGGCTTGTCGCATCCATTACGTTAAGTATCCGGGCCACCAGATCGAGGTTGTCCGTCATCTCTTCGAAAATGGCCGCAGCCTGTTTCGGTTTCATCTCGGAATAGGCCTTTGCGAAATCCTTTATGTCATCGCTCTCCTCTTTCTGTATCGTCACCTGCTTGTACAGATATTCGGCAGTGGCGGGATCGATCGACTCGTAGTATTTTTTGTATTCCTCTATACCGGGTCCCTTGTCGGCATATACGACTTCCTCGTAGAATTCGGTCTTTATCCTCTGGAATTCTACCTGCTGGTCTTCGAACGTTTTAAGTCTCTCGATCTCAGCCTTAAGTGCGGCTATATCTTCGGTATTTCCGGAATTGGCCGAATTGGCCCTCTCAAGTTCAAGCTCAAGTTCCTTTATATAATCAACGGCTTCCTTAAGATCGCTGTATCCGCCGTAAGCCCCCTCCTCACCGGGTGCAACGGACGCCTCGGAGCTCTTAGGAAGGATGAGATTGAGCACGGGAACGTCCTTTAATATCGGCGTAAGAACATTGGTGCCGAATCCTCCGAGATCAAGCTTGATGACGAGGATGAGGATACCTATCCATATAAGGACGATGACAAAGGTGACGAGAAAAACGCTTCCCCCGCCCTGTTCTTCGTCTTCGTAAAGCTCGGCCTCCTCGGCTTCAAGCTGCTTTGCCCTTGCCTTGGCAGCCTTACGCTGTTCCTTCTGTTCTTTCTGAAGTTTTTTCTTTTCTTCCTTTAACCTCTGGTGTTCGGCCTTGGCCTGTTCCGGGGTTAATTCCTTTTCTTCTTCAGCCATTTATATCTTCCCTGTAACGGATCACTGATTATCCGAATCTTCTTTCAGTTTGGCTCCGTAAGTGTAGCTTGTAAGCTCGTCCACCTCTTTGGATTCCTGGGCATTGATCTCTTTCTTGAACTGATCGAAGGCTTTTTCCTTAAGCTTGTTATGGATCTGTGCCTCCTGCATCACATTGGTGAGGTTGATCCTTGCCTGTTCGAGAAGAGCCGCTGCCCTGTTGACTTCTATCTGCTGGATCGCGATGAATTCCTTCATTCTCTCGATCGCAATCTTATTCTCGTTAAGGTCGAGGATATTGAGTGAATCTTCGCGAAGACGCCTGCCTTCTTCTTCATAAAAAGCCTTGCGGGCCAGAAGATCGTTCAGCTTTTCCTCTTCCTCATCAAGCCTTAAGCGTGCCGCCGCAAACTCGTTTTTTGCCTGCTCTTCAAGTTTTTCTTTGATGTTGAGGATGCTCTGCATCCGGTATTTAAACTTTGCCATGAACTATTTTGTCAGTTTAATCCACGAAAAGGCCTTCCATCATCTCCACAGTTTCCTCGAAGGAGAATTTTTCATCAGTCTGCTGCATCAGGAACTCGTTGACCGCTTTTATCTTCTTGATGGCATAATCTATATCCGGGTTAGAACCTGATTTGTATGCGCCGATGTTTATAAGGTCCTCCGCTTCGTTGTAGGTGGCGAGAACATTTTTTAACCGGCCGGCCGCTTCCTTGTGCGGTTTCTGTGCGATCTGTGACATGCATCGGCTGATGCTCTGAAGTACATCGACCGCAGGATAATGATTCTTGTGGGCAAGTGCTCGATTCAGCATTATATGTCCGTCAAGGATCGAACGTGCGGTATCGGTTATGGGTTCGTTGAAATCGTCACCGTCTACAAGAACGGTATAAAGACCCGTTATCGATCCCTTGTCCGAACATCCAGCTCTTTCAAGAAGCTTAGGGAGCTCCGAATAAACGGAAGGAGGATATCCTCTCGAAACCGGAGGTTCTCCGGATGCAAGTCCGATCTCGCGCTGTGCCATGCAGAAACGTGTCATCGAATCCATCATGAGGAGAACGTCTTTACCGCAATCCCTGAAATACTCCGCTATGGCGGTGGCGGTCTGAGCCGCTTTCTTTCTCTCGAGTGCGGGTTTGTCCGATGTCGCGATGACAACGACCGAACGCTTCATTCCCTCGGGGCCAAGGTCTCTTTCTATGAATTCCCTGACTTCCCTTCCGCGCTCTCCTATAAGAGCGATC
>JAIKZO010000167.1 GCA_024682115.1 Lachnospiraceae bacterium | reverse complement strand
TAAGGGTAAGCTTTTCTTTCTGTGAATTGGCCCGGCGGATCGCAAGTTTTTCATCGTTCTTCATGCCTTCCTTCAGATTCTCGTATACATAGTCGAGACTCGGCTGCATATATGCGATCTCCGTCATATAGGTGTTTATCCTGTTGACCGAAGGCAGGACCCTTATTGCCGCGACCGCAAAAGTCGCTATCGTAGTCACCATGGTCGTGACATCTCCGCCGCCCTTCAGGAAGATGAGTACGAACGTAAGCACGCTCACCATGAACACGGTCTCTATAAGGAGTCTGGGCGTGTTGTTCATGACACTGTACGTCCTTGCGACATCAGCTCCTTTTTCGCCGGTCTCGTAATAGTTCCTTACAAAGAATTCTTCGCGGTTGAGGACCTTGACATCCTTGAGTCCGTATATGGCCTGGATGCGCCACTTAGCGATCCTCGACTGGATCTTCTGGTTTTTGGCACCGATCTTATTGAGCCTGGGCTTGAATATCCTGGTGATGAATATGGTCATCACTCCGAATACGGCTATGATGAAAAGCGTCATCTTAACGTTCTGGAAGAGCAGGAAAATGAAGATGAACAGCGATACTACCGCTTCGGAAGCTAACGACAGCATGTTCGTTATGAGTGAAAAAGTCTGAGGGATGTCCGAATCGGTCAGACGAAATACCGTCGGAATATCCGCCCCGAGATAATCCTCGTAGGGACGGTTAAGAAACTCAGCCATAACCCTGGCTATCATCTTGTTTCTGTTATGGGTTATGAAAGATGACTGAACATAAGTCTGGAACAGAAGATAAGCGTTCTTTATGATGAAGACCGCCATTAGCAGAGTGAGTAAAAAAGATGTAAGCCGGCTGATGTCACGAACGTTAAGGAAAGATAATATCCTTCCGAGAGCATCTATTTCGTCTATCGCCGACTGAAGTTTGTCCGGTTGCAGGAGTACCGTAACTACAGGGATCATGGTTCCCACACCGAGTGTTTCGAGCACACCTCCGATGAAGATCATAACCCCCAGGACAACGAACATCATTTTCTGTTTTCTGTCGAATATATAATTGATCTTTTGCAGTAAATTTTTCTTTTCCATAATTATTCAAAATTTTACCACAAAAGCGCTGATTTTTCAAAGAAAATCGACATTCAGAAGATCATTCTGGTCATGTCTTCCGTAAAGATATCGCGCTGGTCCAGAGTATTGGTCCATTTCGGGGGCGCGATGACGATCTTATCGGCATTCCGGTTAAGATAAGCACCCCACCAGCTGAAGCTTGAATTGGCCATGATCATATGGTTACATCTGCTCATGATGCACATGTCGGTATAGCCGGTCGATTCATCCGTTCCCCTGATCACACGGTAGCGGATCGGTCCCTTAAGATCGGCTCTTCCCCTGGCCTTTATGCTCTCTTCGGCTTTTTTAAAAAAGTCCTTCGCCCAGTTTTCGGTCCAGTCAGGATCGTTGCTTATGAGCAAAAACAGCGGATCTTCGACTCTTTCAAGGATGTATCCCATTCCGGTCGTATAGTATCCGTCGGTACAGATCCCGCCGTAAACATCATCTACATCAAGGTAATCGCCCCTGCGTATATGTATGGCAACCGTACTGTTTTTCCCTGTATCCGGATCACCTTTCCCGGAAGGATCGACCCCGTTTTCTTCAAGGATTTTATCGGCAAGCTTATTGACATCTTCGGTGAACGTAAAGCTTTTTAACACTTCGTCCCTGATATCCTCAAAATATCTCTCCGTCTGGAAATATCCGGTGATATAGGCATTATCCTTTTTAAGGATCTCCGCATCGAATTCCGCGGATGCCTCATGATATTCCCTCGACTTTCTCCCGCGGAGTTTTCGTAAGATCCTTTTATCGGGGCGCATCGAAGAATCCGTGAATTCGTCATAGATCTTCTTTGTGACCCTCTGATATTCGATACCGAAAGCATCTTTCAAAAAGAGCGGACGACGGTTATCGTGCCCCTCATATTCACTGAAATCATCGACCATGCAGTCGATGCCCATACTTCTGAACTTAAGCAAAAGCGCATAGGAAAACATCTGATTTCCCAGGCCGCCGGTCATTCTCAAAATGTTCATATCGTCTTATAAAATCTCCAGAAATATTCCTCTTTGAAGGTTTTCTCCTCCAGGGTTTCTTTTTTGCCGGCAAGCATCGTAAAGATGCAGCTTCCGACTAAGAACATAAGGTAATTCCGCGCGATATATACCGAAACTATATGGGCTTCGACTACCGTGAACACGGCAAACATCATGATCATCACATAGCCCATGTAGTCGTTTTTCCTGTAGGATTCCCGGATCGACATAAAGACAAGGAGCAGAGCGGTCGACGCAGGGATCGTTCCGTACCAGTAGAAAAGCCTTATAAGTCCCATGTCGAAGTATCTGTCGCAGACCGGAGACGAGAAAAGGCTCCAGTTGTAGATATAGCCTCCGCCGCCTACGAATCTCGAGACATTTTCTATCCTTCCGGTAAGGATATCATTGAGCTTTTGGGCAAAAGGCGGCATATATAAATGCCAGTTGCTGACACAGGCCACCCATATCGAAAAGCCTACAAACGCAAGAATAAGGACAACTCCCGCCGCATATAAGACCTTGCTCCTTTGAAGGGTCTTGGAACTTTGCATCACGAAAGCGGATATGACGGTAAGCAGCATAACCGCAAGCGTTGTCCTGGTAAGAGTCGTAAGATATATCGTAAATGACAGCACTGTCAGTATCGCATAATGCCACCATTTCATCTTCTCATGGTAAAGGTAGATCCCAAGCAGCATAAGCGCCCAGATCATGATCGCGAAGGTATTTGAACTGCCCAATCCCAGGCATATCCTTCTGCTTCCTTCCTTGAATCCGTAGCCTTCGTAAAGTTCGAACACATCGCCGAGAAGTCCCGTAAGGGAAAGAACTGCGAGCAATATCATCGCGAAGACCGAAAGCTTAAATACGCTCTTTAACGCATGTTTTAGGTCGATATTCTTCATCGCGAAAAGGAATACTACAAACCTTACCAGCTCATCCTTCGTATTGACCTTGTAGCTTATAAAGGATATGATCCCCAGCACCGCCATCAGAAGGTATTCCCTGAACGAATACTTCGTGCAGATGACCTTTATGAGGAAAAGAAGGAACGATATCCTGAACATCCATCCTTCGTAAGGATTGATATAATCGGCTTTATCGAGGAACATGATGAGGACTTCAAGTATCACGCCCGCATAAAATGCCGTATTTCCTATAAGCGAAAGCTTTGAGTTTGAACCGGTCGGGTTATTCCTTAAGGGGACCACCGTATCTTCATACACCTTCGAAGTAAGGTAATATCTTCCCGGCGAATCAAGGAACAGTTTCATCCTCTTTTTGTCGCCGTCCTTTACGAACGGTTTTCCGTAGGTCTCTTCTATAAGCGGCCTGTCCTCGTTTATGATCTTAGCGATCTTTTCCGCGGACTTTTTCATCCCGCGTTCCTTAAAATCATTGTGATAGAAGAGCAGTCTCCTGCAATAATGGTAGACCGCCTTGAAATAAAGCTCTTCGGAAACATTTTCCTTAAAGATACCGAGCTGTTCCTTTAAGAAAGGTATCTCGTCAGAGAATCTCCGCTCATCGAGCTTTACGTTCATGATGCTGTCGGGGCGGGAGGCCGTGTAGTCGTAAAGCGGCAAGTCGACATACACGCACTTTGTCGCTTTGCACATCGCTTTGGTCGTATAGATTATGTCTTCGGAATTTCTGCCCTGCGGGAAGACCTCCCCTAAAACGATCTCTTTTTTAAAAAGACGGCTCCAAACGCTGTTATAGATGGAAAATTCCCGGTCGTCACAGATATAGATATCGAGGGCCTCATCGCGCGAAAGCGGTATGATCCTGCCGGAAAACTCCCTGTTCTTTATGCCTTCGCCTATCTGCCGGTAAGCGCAGATCGCCATTTCGGCTTCGTTCTCAAGGCATGAATTTATCATGGTCTCATACATGGCAGGCTCTATATGATCGTCTCCGTCCACGAAACCGATATAATCTCCCGATGCGACCTTAAGTGCGGAATTCCTTGCACCGGAAAGTCCGAGATTTTCCTGATGGATGACCTTTATCCTCTGATCCTTTTTTGCATATCCGTCAAGGACCGCTCCCGTATCATCGGTCGATCCGTCATCCACGGCTATGATCTCAAGTTCCGTGTAGGTCTGGGCAATGATACTGTCCAGACACCGGCCTATGTATTTTTCTATGTTGTAAGCGGGTACTATGACGGAAATCAGTTTCAATGGACCTTCCTCTCCACCCTTCCTTTGGGATTGATCAGTACCATCCCTTCGGTATATATATGATCGCAGTCCACACCGTTAAGCCACTTGTTGGGCGCAATGACGATCTTATTTTCATTACGGTTCATCCATGCTCCCCACCAGCTGAAGCTCGAGTTTGACAGTATGTTGTGTTTGCACTTCGACAAAAGGAACATGTCTAGATAAGATGTAAGCTCGTCGTTGGCTTCCACCAGGATGAAATTCTTCCGCAACCTGTTTATGTCATCGTGCGTCATCTTATCCGTAACCTGGGACAGGACGATCTCCTTCAGCCAGCCTTTTACCCATTTGGGCTCGTTACTGAAAACAAAGAACTTTGCGTCAGGCACTCTTTCGTTGATGTATTTTATCGCTGCTTCGTAATACTCATTCGTGCAGATATTCTGGTAAAGTTCCTCGTTAAAACGTGAATCGCTTCTCCTTATATGGATACCTATGGAATTCGTGTTGATTATGTCATTGTAGTATATGAGGAAATCCTTGTTGGAATGCGGAGTGAGGGCTATATCGCCGATATCCGGGAAAGAATAGACCTCCCTTACATGCGGGAGTATATCCTCAAAATACTTCTGGCTCATGAACTTGCCTTCGATATATTTATCCCTCTGCTTTAAGACCTCGGGATCATAAAAGCCTTCCTCACGGTAGATGTTCGTGCGGGCACCCCTTATCATCCTCCGGAGCCTTGGCAGGATATCCCTGGACTGATCCGTAAAAGAGGTGATCTCATCCCAAGTAGCTCTCGGATAATCGATATCGAAAACGGAAAGCATAATAGGGCGTGTTCTCTCGTCACGAAATTCGTTGATATCGTCGAATTTCGTTTCGATGCCCATGCTTTCGAATTTCATGTACAGCGCATATTGGAAAAGCTGTCTTTCAAGACCGCCCGACATTCTTATAATGTTCATGAAATACCGTTCGCCTCGTTTTCAAGCCATGACTGGAACATCAAGATGAACCAGATCTGCGGCCTCCATACATTGTTGTTGATAAGATCGTTCCACATTTTTGAAACCGTTTTGTGATCAAGATATCCTTCCGAAGCTATCCTTTCGGGAGAAAGAAGCGTTTCGGCCCATTCCCTTAACGCCTTATCCTCGCGGAGCCACTTATCAATGGGGATCGCAAATCCGGTCTTAGGTCTTTCCATCAGTTCCCTCGGAACATACTTATATAATACTTCCCTTAATACTTTCTTTCCTATTCCTTTTTCCCTGTCGTAGAGATACTCGGTCGGAAGCGTCCACGAAAACTCGACTACATCACGATCGAGCATCGGAACCCTGGTCTCAAGCGAAACCGCCATCGCGCACCTGTCTACCTTAACAAGTATATCATCGGGATGGTACATCATCATATCCATCAGCATGATGTCATGGTTGGGTTCGCCAAGGAATCCCGGGCGTATCGTATCGTTATTGTTAAGAGCCCTTTCTTTTCCGAGGGCTATACGCGTAATGTTCGGATCAAATTCCTTTGAAAGGTTATAAAGGTCTCTCGGACCTTTGGCTCCGAGTATAGTACTCCTTACGCACATATCGTGGTTGTTTTTAAGCGGAGTATGGAGTGCGGTGACGCTTACGGCCTTTCTTATCGGATAAGGGATGTGGCGCATCTTGTTCCATGCACGCGATACCGAAGGATATGAACCGTATCCGCAGAAAAGCTCGTCTCCTCCGTCGCCCGAAAGAGAAACCGTCACATGGTCCCTTGTCATCTTGGATACACAGTATGTCGGGATCTGCGAGCTATCCGCAAAAGGTTCTCCGAACATCCTTGCAAGCTTGGGGATAACCGACTTCGCATCGTCTTCCGTAATGTAAAGCTCGGTATGCTCGGTGCCCAGATGCTTTGCTATCTCCTTAGCATAAAGGGCTTCGTTATATTTGGGATCATCCATCCCTATCGTAAAGCTCCTCACCTTACCGGGTGAAAGCTGCTGCATTATCGAAACCACTGTCGAAGAATCTATTCCCGCGGATAAGAACGCACCGAGCGGAACATCGGATATCATCTGGCCCTTTATCGATTCCCTGAGCAGTCTGTCGAGTTCCGATACCGCATCTTCAAAGCTTCCTTTAAAAGGATCGTTCATACCGTTAAGAGCGACCTTTTTGATATCCCAGTATCTGCTTATCCTGACCTCGCCGGGATCGTAAGGAACATCGATCTTAAGGATGCATCCCGGTTCGAGTTTGAAAATATCTTTATATATCGTATAAGGTGCGGCGATATATCCGTGAATGAAATACATGTCGAGCACGGAACGGTCGACTTCGTTGTCAAAGCCTTCGAGCACCCTTATCGAACCTATATCGGAAGCAAAAACGAATGAACTTCCTACTCTTCCGTAATAAAGGGGCTTTTCACCTATCCTGTCACGTGAGAGCGTAAGGCTTTTATCCTGCCTGTCATAAACGGCCAGCGCAAACATTCCCTTACAGAAGGAAACGGCATCTTCCATCCCGTAGGCGCTGATCGCCTCAAGAAGGATCTCCGAATCCGAGCTTCCGACGAAGTCCGATCCCTTTATTCCGAGCGAGGGATCTTTAAGGAGCTTTTCCTTTAGTTCGAGGTGATTATAGATCTCTCCGTTATAGACCATAACGTAACGCCCGTTATGGGATGTCATCGGCTGGGACCCCGTTTCGGTAACGTCGATTATGGATAAGCGTCTGTGACCGAGTGTGACCATCCCGTCTTCGGAATGAAAAATTCCTCCCGAATCCGGTCCGCGATGGATCATCCTTTGCAGCATCGCCTCGATATTACGCTGTTTGTCAAAATTTTTGAAATTACAGAATCCGGCTATTCCACACATGTTATTTTTTGTGATTCCCCGTTATTTAAAAATTTTGGACTTTTTTGACCGTTTTCGGGTCTCCGGCATCAACTTTTTGTGGTCGTCCGACCCGATCAAAAAAATCTCATTTACTAAATGTCAATTTTATTTCCGGTCAAAAAATCGGAAAAACTTGCATAAAATTTCTTGAATTTTCACCGTTTTTCGAACAATTTAAAATCGATGAAAATTGACTTAATTGTCAGAAAATAAGGCTATTTGTATATAACTATTGTTATTTATTGACTTTTCCTTTATTTGCGAGGTTTGTGAGTAGTTCTTCCCACGCTCCGAAGACCTTTTTGGGCGAATAAATATCACGCGTAGCAGAAGATTTTCGTCCAATTTGATCAGAAAAGTGACAGTTATCAAATATTTTTTGCAAGGATTCTTGCATTTTGGCCCTGTCATTCACCGGAATTAACAGACCATTTTCCCCGTCTCGGATAAGTTCACCCGGACCCCCGCAAGGGCAGTCGGTCGATATAACAGGCACCCCCAACATCATGGCTTCGATGAGTGCATTTGGACTTCCTTCGGTGTTGGAACTCAATACAAAAACACCTGCTTTTTTAAGAACCCCCACAACGTCATTTGTATACCCCGGAAAAAGGATCTTATCGGACAATCCGAGACCCTTTACCCTGTCTTCAAGAGTCTCTTTTAAGGGACCTTCTCCGTATATGATGACCTTCCATTCAGGGTATTTATCCGCTATTTCGGCAAAAGCGTCTATGATAAGAGAATGGTTCTTGTTTTCGTCGATCCTGCCTAATGTTACGACGGTCTTATCCCTCTCACCTTCATAGCGGTCAATGTCAAAGTCCGCGCTCACGGGATTTCTCATGATAACGGCTTTGTTCCGGACCTTTTCGGGGAAGAAAGACATGCTGCGCTTAGTCTGCAGTATCACGGCATCGGCACGTTTGAAAAGGTTTCTGGCAAGGAACTTAAGAACAGGCGAATAATACTCTTCATTCGGATCACCGGCCACACCCACCGCAACGGGAATACCGAGTCCCTTTGAGGTAAGGAGCGTCATTATATTGGTCTTGCCGATAAAGGAAAGTATCGCATCGGGTCTTTCTTTTAACCATATATCCTTAAGAGCATTAAAACGAGCCCTGTAGTTCCCGATCCTGCTGCCCGGAAGCTCTGTGGCGTCAGGTTCGCACGTGAGGCGTTTTACGCTTTCGTTTACCGCAAATTCGTCATCGAACCTGTATGCGTTAACAAGGACCACATCATGCCCTTTTTCGCTCATGTAATTGGCCAGGTTGGCAACCTTTCTTTCGGTGCCTCCCTTTCTCATTCCGGATATGTATATGGCCAGTTTCATCTGTGACTCCGCTATCAGCCTTCTTTTTTCGAAAGACCGAGTTTCCTTTTAGCTACTCCTACATAGAACAGGAATCTTTTCTTTTTGGCCTTCTTAAGCTCTTTTGCGTACTCCTTTTTGTCAAAGCCGCATTCCTCGGCATATGAAGGGCTCTGAAGGAATTTAAGAAGGAATTCGTTCTTGAAATGCTCTTTACATTTGGGACAATCGTAAAGAGCGTATTTTTCATAAAGATATTTTCTGTCCGCAAGGGTCTTTTCCACATTCTCGTTGAAGTTATTCGTGTACTGATCCTCATGTATCCCTATGCAGACGAGCGGTTCGTCGGTATAGGCGAATTTCCCGCCGTTCTTTAAAAGCTCGATATAAAGAAATATATCCGAAGTATAGGTACTCTTTTCGTCAAAACGGGCACCCGTGCTCCTGCGGAATATCGTTCCGCTCGGCGCTCCCACACTGTTTTCGACAAATACATACCTGTAGTCGTCCCGAAGTTCCTTAACGAATTCATCCTTTATATGCCTCTGGAAGTTCTTTTCCGGATGCTCGATATAAAACTGGATGTTCGAAGAAAAAGCCATGACCGCTTCGGGATCGTCATCCAGCATCTTTACATACTTTCCGAGGGCATCATCCGAATTGAACCAGTCATCCGCGAACATGATCTTTACATACTCGCCTTTGGCATCATCGATGACCTTGTTCCAGTTAAAGATATGACCGAGACGCTTTATGTTATGCGTATAGTTGATCTTCTCTTCGTTAAGTTCCTTTATATAATCCTCGATCTCATTGTTTGTGGAATCATCGGCGATTATCACCTCATAATCGGTAAAATTCTGCTTAAGAAGTGACTCTATGAGCCTTTTTAAATGATCTTTGCAGTTATATGTGGGTATACATACCGAAACCTTCATCATTAACTCCTTTTATTTATGCCCATCATACGGGATATTTTTCTGAAACACTTACCGAAGAACTCGCCCGTCCTACGGAAGATCCTTTTTATATGTCTGGCCGTCTTAGCGGCTCCCGACTCCTTTTTAAATATCAGATGACCGAACTCTTCCTGATGCTCCCTTATGTACAAAGGATAGCTTTCGTCGATCTGACGTATCACGAACTCGGAATCCCTTCCGAACATGTCTTTTCCGTCTTTTATCTTATCCGCAACATCGGAAAGAACTTCCTTTTTATTGTATTCCTGGTGAGCGGCGCTTACGACTTTTTCGCTGACCCTCTTTCTTACGTCATTCTGTCCGTGTCCGCCCATATAGCCGAAGTGCCAGCCTCCGTTATCCACGCGGATACCGTCTTTTTTGCGTTCCGGGAACCTGAGTTCCCCGAGCTTCAGGTTCTGCGCCTTTAACAGGGAATATCTGCACATCTTCGAGCCTATCCACTGCTTCTTTTCCACTCCGTCGAAATCGCCCGCATAAGAAAGGAGTTTTCCCGAAACCTCTTCCATATTAAGGTAGCAGTAAAAGAGCCTCTGGGCAAAATGATATATCTTCGAATCGTCAAAATGAGTAAGGATATCCTTTATCTTCCGTGGATCCGGGATCTCGTCAAGATCGCTGAAAATGACTATGTCATCGTCCTTTGCATCCTTAAGTCCCCTTCCCACGGCATTCTTCTGGAAAGTATCGCGATCGTGCGTATACCCTTCGGGAGTATCGTCTACGACCACATGTATGATCTTATGCTCAAACTCCTTGAACATCTCCTTATTCTCTTCGTAATAAAGAGGTTTCGGGATACCGGAAAACGTGGTGGTCGCCTCGCTTATGACAAACCGATCGACCACGGGATCGAGCACGTTGAGCCTTATCTTCAAGATATCAAGTTCGTTGAAAAACTGAAAACAATCGTATACCATATCTCATCCTATGTGCAGGACATCGTTATATATAAAGCCTTTGAACTCACCGAGTTTTTGCCTTATCGGATGCTTTTTCCTGAAGTCGGGATACTGTGCGTTCGTTCCGTCCCATTTGTGAAATACGAAAGGACGTATGCCTTTGCCTTCGATCTCGGGTATCATATGTTCGTGCCCGAAATATATCGCCAGCTCGAGCGGCGCAAAGCTCATGCCTTCAGCTTCGAATATGTGCTTATGCCTGCAGCATATGAAACCGTCCTCGTTATAGCAGCCGTTTTCCGGGGTCCAGGGGATATTTACCTTCCTCGGCAGATCCATCAGACGTTTGCTCCTTATCGATACGCTGTTACCTACGCGGCAGATATTTCCGTCCTTATCCCTGTATGTTACGTTATCGCCTTCTTTGGGAAGAGGCCAGGGGGAACCGATGTAGTCGTAGTCCAAAAACTCGTCCCTCCACATATCGGGATTTACCACAAAGCCGTCGTAGTGAACGAGCAGGGCAAAGTCGGTATTTATATAGTCACCCATGTTATAAACCGTCTCGTAATTGAACCTGTCTATATCGTCAAGGATCTCGATATGTGCATACCTGATCCCTTCGGGAAGCCTGCGCGGCTTTTTGTGTGTGATTATGACGGCATCACCGAATTCGATGCCGCGCATACTGTATTCCATTGCTTTTAATGTCTCGCCGACAAGTACGCTCGTCATCGCACACAGCGTAACCTGCGGGAGTTTTAATTTATTTTCCATTCGCAAAACTCATAAATCTCTCGATATATTTTTCGTGGGAGAAGTCACGGGCGCGTGTTGCGGCGAGCTCCCTGTATTTTTTCAGCTTTTCGGGGTCTTTTAAAAGAGCGATGATCGCTTCGGCAAACGCCCTGTCTTCCGCCGTTATATCCTTCGGGTCAAGGTTCACTCCGTGCGTAAAATCGGGAAGGAGTATACCGTATTTTCCGTCCTCGAGTATCTCTTTCGGTCCGCTCACACAGTCAACCGCCACAGCCGCATTCCCCAAAAGCATACCCTCCACAAGGCAGTTCGGGAAGCCTTCGTTTTCGGAAGTAAGAAGACATACACTGCCTTTCTTGAGCAGCTTGTAAGGGTTCTTCTGTAAGCCCGCAAAATAAACGTATTCGGATATCTTAAGGTCTTCGGCAAGCTTTTGATACTTCCCGAAATCACCGTCTCCTATGAAAATGAGCCTGGCGCCGAATATCTCTTCACGGACAAGGGAAAAAGCCTTGATGGCATGCCAGTAGCCTTTGACATCATCCTCGCGTCCCATGCATATAAGGTTAAAAATGGGATAATATGCCCCGTATTCAACGGCGAATTTATCATCCCAGGGCAGGGATGCTTTTTCTTCGGCGTCTTCCATCATCTTATCGGCATCATAGGGATTATACAGCGTTACGGCCTTTTTACAGCGATACTCTGTCCTGATCTCATCTTCTATCACCTTCGAGCAGCAGACGATAAGATCGGCCTTCCTTGCAAAATAGCTTATCCTTGAAGGATCGAACATATCCATATAGCTTCTTAATCCGACCCACGTACGGACCTTTCTGACCTTTGAAAGACAGTTTACGATATTGGCACTGCTGCCGAAGCTGTAGGCGATCTTCGGCCTTATCTTCCTTTTCACCTTTTTAAGAGCCGATGCGCGCTTAAAGACCGTAAATGTTTTGGCGATAATACCTTTTTTCACACCGAGGTTAAGGTTTACTATCTTAAG
>JAIKZO010000166.1 GCA_024682115.1 Lachnospiraceae bacterium | reverse complement strand
ATCGTTTGGCTGCTCGCCCGGAACGTACGGAGTGACAAGTCTTACATTGTCTTCCCAGCTCATGACTTAAGTTCCTCTTTATTGGTATCTTTATCAACAACAATCTTAAATGTCCGCGAAAAAAAGGTCAACCCCAAACAGCTAAGGAGTGCGGCAGTCGAGATGATGATCCCCGGTATAAGTCCTTCGGGGATATACGTCATGTCTATCGTATGCTCACCGGGCGCAGCTGTAAGCGACAGGAGCGCACCAAACGCCGGCGCTGTTTCGGCGTCCTGCCCATCGATCTTTACTTTCCATGATCTTTCATAGGGGATCGTAAACACTATCCTGTCGGAATCCGTGACGTTAATGCTGCCTGTAAGGTGCGATGATGTGATCTTTGTAAGCTTTCCGGCATCCTTTGAAGCAAGTTCGTACCACACGGGGATCATCGAAAGGTCTTCCGCATATATGTACATCCTGTCCACGGTTATCGGCCCGCCCGTTGCCTTAAGTTTGACGTTTACAGTTTCTCCGGGTTCATATTTTCCGATATTTACTATATTCCAGCGTGACACCGAAAAATACTCCTCAGCCGGCTCATCATTTACAAAAAGCGCCGCTCCCTGATAATCGGGCGCTGTCGCATAAAAATACAGGTTACACTCCTTGGTTACGTTCACATCCACTGAGATTTCGTCATCGGTCGTCACATTTTCGATAAGAGGCGCCGCATCGGTGTATATGGGCATTCCGGCCATCTCGTTTTCTATCTCAAAGAGGTTCTCATCGCTCATGTCAGCTGCCAACTGCTCATCCTTCATCCCGAAGCACAACGGCAGAGCATACGGGTTTTTATACACATAAGCCGTCATGTCGCCTGCGTGAGAGTCCTTTCCGTCATGTGAAAAAACAGATTCATACGGTTTTATCGTTGTATCAAACCTTGAAATATAATACTTAACTCCCAAGAAACAGTCTGTAAACACCGTGCTTCCCTGATTGTAGTATGTCCATATCGGATCAAAATACCGTATGCCCATCTTTGCCAGAAAACGCTTTGCATAATCCTTGTCGCAGGAACTGTTATGACTTAATCCGTTATATGACAACATCATCGCATCATTGTGATTTCTCTCAAAATCCTTTTCGATCCTGTAAAATGATCCGTCCTCTTTTTCTATATCGGAGATACACTCCTCCATAAAGTTATAATACATTCCGTATTCCGTAAGAGATCTGTTTTCGAAATGATTCATCGATATAACGGCATTGGCTGTCAGCAACAGAATTTCCAAACACAATAATATCCCCATGATAACGTGCTGGATATACTTATTATCCATCCTATCGGATATCGTGCATAAACCCTGATATCCTCCAAGAATAATAAATGCACATATGAGAAACGCCTGTCGATGTGCGATCCCGACAGGCTCATTGAAGCCATGCCATATGACGTCAAAAGTACTGATGTATGTGGAAACCAAAAGGATAAACAGCGTCAGTACATACGCTGCTTTTTCGCGAGGCGGGTTCTTTTTGGAGATAAGATATATTGCCACGCCGGCAAGGATGATCTCTCCTACATAAATATACGGTGCACTGTAATTTGAGGTATCACCTCTGAATCCACCGACAAACAGATTCCTGATAAGTCCCGTTACCTTGTAATATGTATGAGGTTTGAATATATCAAATGATGGTGCATCCTTCTGGCCTGACAGTGACAGCACCGTCGGAACAAGAGTAAAAGCGGATAATGCAGCAGACAGAAGGGACGCTGACAGATATTTTGCATACAACCCGATATCCTTATATTTTCTGCTTGTTATGGCCGAATACAGCAGGAATATCAGTGAGAAAATACAGATCATATATCCTATGTAATAGTTGAATATGATCGAAAGTGTCAGGGCGATAACATAGAGTTTAATTTCACCTTTCAGCAGTTTCCTGATGCCAAGCATAACAAGCGGCAGCATTATAATGCTGTTAAAATACAAAAAACTGGTCAGATAAGCGAGGTTATACCCCATAAAAGCGTATGCCGTTGAGCAGGTCAGGATCTTGAGCTTATCCGAAAGCGTAAGGTGCGGCCCGCGTATATCCTTTAACAGTATTGCCATGGTCAGCCCCATGAACGAAATCTGGAGTCCTATTATCAGCACTATCCCAACCGGTATGTATTTGTCCTGAAAAGGCAGGATGAGGAATATGAACGGGTTGTTCAGATAATATCCCGAAAAACCGGTCATATCTCCTCCAAGAGATTTTCCGAATGTGTAGATCAGATTGTTATTATTTGAAAATGTATGCTTAAAATACGTAAAAAAAGCGGCAAACTGTGCGTCTATATCAACAAACAGCATCGAATTGTCGCCAAACGGAAATGTATGCGTCAGATAAAGAACCGATCCGTACATCAGGGCAGGTATGAAAAAAGCTGCTATATAAAGCATAAATCCTGACCCCTAAAAGAATTCCTCTGCAAGAAGTGCAAATTTCGGAAGTGAATTAACTACCGTCTCGTACGAAACACAATATGCAATACGGACATACCCCGGACACATAAATGTAGATCCCGGAACTAAAAGAAGATTATACTTTTTAGCGATATTAACAAACTCTTTTTCATCCGGAACAGGAGACTTCATGAACAGGTAGAACGCTCCTTCGGGCTTCTGGCACGTAAAACCGAGCTTTGTAAGCCCCTCATACAGCGTGTTCCTGTTCCTGTCATAATATGAAATATCGGTTTTTGCATCAAGGCACTTTCCGATCACAAGCTGCATGATGGACGGCGCGTTCACAAATCCCAGGATCCTTGTCGCAACGCCTGCAGCCGCGGCAAGATCGTCAAAATCATCCGCCTCGGACGGTATCACGAGATAACCTATTCTCTCGCCCGGAAGCGAAAGCGATTTGCTGTACGAATATCCGACGATCGTATTACGGTAAAAAAGCGGCACCCACGGAACCTTTGCCCCGTCATACGCAAGTTCCCTGTACGGCTCATCGGTGATCAGGTATATCGTTCTTCCGAGTTCTTTCTGCTTCTTCTCCAGTATCTCACCCATCTTATTCAGTGTTTCTTCTGAATAAATAACACCCGTCGGGTTATTAGGAGAGTTTACGATAACGCATGCCGTTTTATTTGTGATCTTCTGCTCAAACTCCGATAAATTCGGCTGAAACGTTTTAATATCATGTGTTATTACAACCATTTTCCCGTCAAAGTTTGAGACGTAATTGTTGTATTCACCGAAGTACGGTGCAAATGCTATGACCTCATCTTCCGGATTTAATATCGCTTTAAGGGCAACGTTAAGTCCGCCCGCAGCGCCTACGGTCATGACTATATTGGCAACGCCGTATGATGT
>JAIKZO010000146.1 GCA_024682115.1 Lachnospiraceae bacterium | reverse complement strand
GTATGGGATGGATGATCATGTTTGTCGGCGGAAGACAAATGATCAAGAATGAGATGGTGAATTATGGAGACAAATAGTAAAAGACCCGACTGGGACAGAATAGTGCATCTGTTTAAACTGGGAATCGTCGCATCGCTTATAGCTCTTGTAGGCGGTGATATGTTGCTGGGCTGGGGGACTGCTGATCTTTCTCTGACAGGTATGGCTCAGTATTTTTCAAGGTATAGTTCGGTATCAGATACAAGGATTTTCTGGGCGGCCACGCTTGGGATGATAGGGATAGCAATTGAGACGATGTGTTTTTTCGGGATATATCGTGTCATTGTTTCTGAGTCTGAAAAATATGCACATGCTTACAGGGTCGGATTGATCGGTATGCTGATATTTGGGCCGTTTTGTCACGTTATGTGTTGCGCAACGATATATCATCATAACGCTGTTGCAAGGATTAATCCTGACATGGCAATAAATGAGGCACTGGCATTCGCAAAACTATTCCTTGTGCCGGTTACGGCCATCTTCTTTGTATTTTTTATGATTATGAATATTGTTCAGATAATGGCATTCGCCAAAGGAAAAACACCATATCCGAGATGGTGTCTGGTATTTACAATGTTCCTGGGGATCATTGATATAGTGGTCATGAGAATGGCAGGTAATCATGCATGGGCATATGCGCTGGCAACCGGGTGGCTCAGTGTTGGAAGCCTTATTACTTTTACAGGGCTTCTTATATATATGCCTAAGGATTGATGATATGGAAAGATGTACGCTCGAAAAAAACGGATTTGTCGGAGTTTATTATCCGGGAACAACTTCACCTGAAAAAGCCATTATAGCAGCCGGCGGGGCCAGTTGTGATGAGAAGACAAGCTTATCCATGTGCAGGTTTCTGCGCAGGGCCGGATACAACGTTCTGGTTTTGGGATTTTATATGTGGGAAGGTCTTTCAAAGGAACTGGTTTCCGTTCCAGTTGATTATGTGGAGAAAGCAGTCAGGTGGCTAAAAGAAGAAAAAGGTATAAAAGGCGTTGCCATGACGTCGGCTTCCACCGGAGCAGGGTATACTTTACTCGCTGCATCTTTGATACCGGAGATCGTATGTGTCATACCTGTAGTTCCTTTTGATCACGTGATGGAAGGGACAACAAACAGTTTTAGGCGTTTGGGACGATCGGTCTATACATGGCACGGCAACGATATTCCTTATTCACCGTGGTCTTTGATCGAACAGGGGATGTTCCGAATATTTATGGGCGCCCTGAAAGATAAGAAGTACGGTCTTAAGCGATTTATGCGTTACGGTTATGATCACAATCCAGTCACGAAAGAGTCCAGGATCAGAGTGGAAAACATGCATGCGGAAGTTCTTTTTCTGGCAGTAAAAGATGATGATGCGTGGCCGTCTGATGAGGCAGTTCCGCGGATGATGAAGATCCTTCAGGATAATGATTATCCTTATCGATATGAAGCACATATATATGAAAAAGCCAGTCACGCACTGACAGATGGCCTGGATGAGATGACAGGCTATGCCAAATGGGCATTAAACCATATGCTTCCCGCAGAAAAGAAATATCCAAAAGAATGCGATGAAGCAAGACAGGACAGTCTAAGGAGAATACTTGAGTTTATAGAAACGTGGCAGATAAGTAAGGAATAAGAGTATGCAAAGACTTATCAAAGCGACCTGTGCGATTGTAGCAGAGGAGATTGGAATAGAAAAGGGATATAAGATCGCTTGCGCAGCACAAAAGCGATATGAAGAACTGCTCGATTCCCAAACTATTTATGAAAATATCAGTGAAAAATTTTGGGACAGACGCCGGGTTTGAATATGATTTTCCGGACAGTTCCGGAAATGAGGCAAGATTCAATATCATAAGATGCCCCTATATGGAGACTTGTACAAAATATGGATGTCCGGAGATCACGACAGCATTTTGCGACGGTGATGATGCGGGATATGGAAATATGCATCCGAAGTTGATATGGGGCAGGACCAAAACTATCGGACGCGGAGACGAATGTTGTAACTTCCTGCTACAATACAGAGATTAAGGCGAGGAACTCCTTCTACGGAGATGTAAGGTAAGAGGAGAAAGAATAAGATGAGCTTGATACAGTATACAGTGGAAAAAGACGGTTTCTGCGGATTGTTTTCACCGATCAAAGAAAACAATAAAGCAGCAGTTATCGTTTTGGAGGACGGACATCCTGACAGCTATCACGTAAAAGCTGCGATGAAGTGGTTGAACCGGTCAGGTGTTTCAGCTATGGGGATCGGGCCCGAAAAATATATGAAAGGTGTTCATAACTGGCCTTTGGAGAATGT
>JAIKZO010000143.1 GCA_024682115.1 Lachnospiraceae bacterium | reverse complement strand
TGACTGGTTCCCCGTGACCGCTAAAGGATCATCTGAGCGGATGATCCTTTTTTGCTGTAAAAAACATAATATGCAATTTTTCCTGCTTGAAATATGAACCGAATGGACGTATTATAAAACTGAAATAAGAGATTTCTGATTTGTGAGGGCAGTTGATATGATATACGATTATATTATTGAAAACTATAAATACGGCGAACCGATCTTTTTAAGCGAACTCCCGGGAGAATCAAAGGACTATCTCAGGCAGGAGATGAAGAAACTTGTGGATGAAGGAAGATTGGAGCGATTATATAACGGCGTGTACTACCTTTCTTATATGACCATACTTGGAACAAAAGGGAAGGTTTCGCTGGATAAATATATAGAAAAGAAGTATCTTACCGTGGGGGGTAAGACTGTTGGGTACGTTACGGGCTTACAACTTGCCAATAAATATGGGTTTACTACGCAGAATCCTTCTTGTTACGAAATATGCAGTAATGAAGCTACCACGAAACAGAGAAAACTGGAGATAGACGGAAATACTATTGTGGTTTATAAACCGGTTGTTGAAGTGACGGAGAAAAACAGACCCGCACTCCAGTTTTTGGATCTGATGTCCATGATAGACAGATACAGTGAGATATCCGGTGAGGAGCTTATTTCGAAACTACAAAAATACGTTTCTGTGATCAAATTGGATTTTCAGACGGTGAAAGAGTATCTTTCTTTGTATCCTGATAAGGTTTATCGGAATATATATGATGGGGGATTAATGGGTGAGCTGGTATAAAGAATATAAGGATCAGTGGAAGGAAATCATAGAAACAGTTGCAGCAGAAGAACATCGTACAACACAGATGGTTGAAAAGGATACGATTCAGTCGATGATCCTATTGGGGTTATCGAAGAGTGGGATTTCATTTGTGTTTAAAGGTGGAACTTCACTTTCCAAATGTTATGGTCTAATAGACAGATTTTCAGAGGATATTGATCTTTCGATGAATCGCAGACCGACGGAATCGGAAAAGAAGAAAACTAAAAGGATTATAACCGGTATCGGTGATGATATGGGATTTAAACTGATGAATCCTGATGAAATCCAGTCACGTTATAGCTATAACAAGTATATATTTGAATATGAATCGCTATTCAGTGAAATTCCTTTGGCTATTATAGTTGAGACAAGTTTCTATCAGGCAGTTTATCCCGTTGAGACACATGAAGTAGGAAGCTTCATCGGAAAGTTTTGCAGGAAAAGAAGAATAAAACTCCCTGTTCCGTTTGAGGCTGATTTTGTTAACATGCAGGTCCAGTCATTGGAGAGAACTTTTATAGATAAGGTTTTTGCAGTCTGTGATTATCGAATTCAGGACATGCAAAACAGAGATTCAAGGCATCTGTATGATATAGCAAAGATTTTTCCGGAGATAGATATTACAGATACAACAAATGAATTGATCGCTGAAGTACGCAAAGACCGCATGCAGTCTAAAAACAATCCATCTGCTCAACCGGAACATGATATTTCGGAGATGCTTAAAGAGATTATTGAAAGCCGCTTCTATGAAAAGGATTATAATAATATAACAAAGAAACTGCTTTATGAAGATGTTTCATATGAAGAAGCAGTAGAAAATGGAATTGCTAAGGTTGCAAACATGGGCATCTTCTCAAGTTAGAGAATGATATACAAGTATTAAGTCACAGTGATCTGATGTAGTATAATTGATTCATGGTTCATGTGGAGGAACAAAAATGATCACGGGATTACACCATATTTCATTGAAGTGCGGAACACCTGAAGAATTCGAAAAAGCGAAAGCTTTTTACCTCAATATTTTGGGCTTTAAGACAGTAAGAGAATGGCCGGAAGGGATCATGATAGATTTCGGAAACGGCAAGCTGGAGATATTCAGCAACGGATCCGGAATTAAGACAAAAGGAGCCCTGCGGCATATAGCCTTTGCGACTGATAATGTAGATGAGATGGCTGAAAAAGTCAAAAAAGCAGGATACGATGTGTTCATCGAGCCGAATGATATCGTGATAAAGTCCGAACCGGAATTCCACGCAAGAATGGCATTCTGCTTCGGGCCGCTGGGAGAGGAGATAGAATTTTTCCAGGAACGATAAGTTACGGGTTGCGGTTAAACGCACTGCCTGATGGAACAATATACAATTGAACGGAGGAACATAAAATGGAATTTTCTGCAGATGCAAACGGAATTACCGTAAAGAAACTTTTTGGAAAGACCGTTATAACATATCCGGAGATCGAAAGCATCATTGAATCTGACGGCCGTACTACTGTCGATAGCCTTACTACCATCAATCTGAAATCGGGTAAGATGATCGAGCGAAATGCGGCCAAAGCGCTGACAGAGGAGTACCCCGTCATTTTTGATGCGATAGAAAGATATAACATTGAATTCAAGAA
The DNA here is from genome assembly GCA_024682115.1 of Lachnospiraceae bacterium. Taxonomy (GTDB): domain Bacteria; phylum Bacillota; class Clostridia; order Lachnospirales; family Lachnospiraceae; genus JAILLW01. Next base: position 2,943 of record JAIKZO010000143.1, on the reverse strand, counting down.
TACTTCCTTGGAAGCTTTTGTCGAATCCGGGGAAGCATATACGATAGAAGATATCCGCGCCATCTACAGCAGCATGGAACCCAAGATTTCGGAATATTCAAACAAGTACGTAGCGGAAAAAATAGGGCCCGAATACTCCGTAAAGCTTGTCCTGAAAGAATACTTCCAATATGTGAAACTGCATCTTGTTCTTCTTAAAAACGGCTCTGTTGTTATGGTCCCTGATGTGGCTAAAAACGAAGAAAGTCCGGAAATGCCGGAATCGTTCGAAAACCATATCATCGCGTCACTGTATCATTGGGACGCTTCATACCGCTACGGAAAATTCTTTCTGGATTTTGATTACAATGATGCGGGTGAATGTGAATACACCTACAACGAAAGCCTTGAAGATTTCTGTAATTACTATATCCCGGAATAAGTCACAGGGACGGTTCTTTTGACTGATTTTCCAGTCAAAAGAACCGTCCCCCTGACTGGAAAACAACTATGGAAGACTTAACTGTAAAAAAACAATATGGAACCGCTGACAAACTGAATATTCGGATATCACTTCATAAAAAGTATTCGGAGAATAAGCAGGGGTTTGGCAACTGGATATTTTCAAATTATCAGATCAAAGACGGGATGTCGGTGCTGGAGCTCGGATGCGGCACGGGAGAGATGTGGCTTGAAAAAGGCGACATCATCAAACGCTGCAAAAAGCTGATCCTTTCGGATCTTTCCGAGGGGATGCTCCAAACAGCAAAGGAAAACCTCAAAAACCATGTCGGGATCGAGTACAGGATCGCCGATATTCAGAACATACCTTTTTCCGACAAAGAATTTGATGTCGTGATCGCAAATATGATGCTCTATCATGTTCCGGATCTGTCCCGGGGGCTAAAGGAAGTCCATCGTATCCTTAAGGATGACGGGACCTTTTTCTGTGCCACTTACGGCGAAAACGGAATGATGGAACATATCGAACTGCTTTTTGACGATTTCCCGATCAGCAGCGCCTACAATTATAATTTCACCATGCAGAACGGAAAATCCATACTGAAGAAATTCTTTACGGAAGTGGAAAAACTTGTGTATGAAGACGCCCTGAATGTCACTGATATAGATGATCTCATCGATTATATTTATTCCCTGCCAAGTTTTACGGATGTTCAGGATTTTCCGAGGCAGACGCTTTACTCCGTATTTGAAAAGAACATGCGCGACGGAGTTTTGCACATTCCCAAAGACTATGGCATGTTTGTCGCCGGGAAATAAGTCACAGGGACGGTTCTTTTGACTGATTTTCCAGTCAAAAGAACCGTCCCCCTGACTGGTTTCATTATAAAAAATCGAAAACAAGTCAAAAGAACCGTCCCCCTGACTTGCAGGAAAGGATAATAAAACATGATCAGATACGAAGAAAATATAACGCCGGAAGAATATCTGGATCTGCGCAAAAAGGTCGGATGGAAAGAATTTCCGCTCGAAGAAGCGAAGGCCTGTGTTGATAACGCATATATGGTCCTGTGTGTCAGAGACGATGACAAGGCCATCGGCGTTGTAAGGCTCCTGTGGGATGGAGGCTATATAGCATACCTGTCGGATGTTATCGTTGACGAAGCTTACCGGGGACAGGGGATAGGAACCGAACTTGTAGAAGCCTGTATCCGGAAGCTGAAAAGTGATATGAAGCCGGGATATAAGGTGAAAATGAATCTGAGCGCTGCCAAAGGCAAAGAATCATTCTACGAAAGATTCGGATTCAGAGAGCGCCCGAATGATGAAGCCGGCGCCGGGATGGACCGGTGGTTTATAGCAGAGTAATGAAAAAATATAAATAATTTGAAAATGTACCATAAAAATCCTGTTCCCGGTCCGTATCTTATTCCGGGAAGCAAGTCCGGGAAGACCTAGAGAAGAAAAGCCGGACAGGATGCGGAAAAAACGCACAGTCCGGATCCGCAGCCTCATTTTTTCAGAATAAGTCACGGGGACGGTTCTTTTGACTGGTTAAGACAGGACGTTATGTCCTGTCTTTTTTGTTGGGCCCGAAAACGCCCGAAAACTTTATGAAATAAGTCACAGGGACGGTTCTTTTGACTGGTTTATAACCCGAAAACTCGACGAAACCAGTCAAAAGAACCGTCCCCGTGACTTCTTGACAAATCCACGGCTATGGAATAATATAAACATGTTTATATAAACGAGTTTATGTTATTAGAGAAACAACAGCAACCCAACACATCAAAGAAAGGACAAAACCATGATTCTTATAGTTAATACCACTTCGGATACGACAATAACCGAAGAAATAAAACGCTATGTAGAAGGCCAAGCCACTGAAACCGAAGTCACACCCGCCCAAAAGGCCGCGCCTGCCATCACCGAATTCGAGATCATCGAAGCGGCACCTTTAAAGATAAGCCACTGCATTGGCTGTAACTATTGCTGGCTAAAGACACCCGGAGAATGCGCGATCAAGGACGATTACGAGATCATCCTTAAGAAGGTGATCCACGCAGACCAGCTGTGGGTGATATCGGATACTGCGCTCGGCTTTATCGACCACAAAGGTAAAAACATCTTTGACAGGATCCTTCCCATCGCAACGATGTATCTTAAGTTCGTAGGAGACCAGATGAGGCATGTACCCCGCTACGATCAAAGAACGGATATCGGGATAATCTATAAGGGAGACGTCGAAAAAGAATACCTTGAAAGATGGACCAAAAGAGCGGCCCTGAATTTCGAGAGCAAGTCGCTCGGAGTTTTTGGCATGGACGAGATAAAGGAGGCGGTATCGCGCATGGGCGCCATCGCAACAGTTGAGATAAAGGAGGCGGTATCATGCATGTAATGATCATAAACGGAAGTCCGCGCGTCAAACAATACAGCAATACGGACAAGATATTGGAGAAGTTCACGAAAGGAATGTGCGAAAACGGCACGACTTTCGAA
>JAIKZO010000114.1 GCA_024682115.1 Lachnospiraceae bacterium | reverse complement strand
TTTACCACTTCCTCGGCCGTAACATCCCAAAGCTGTCCGGGACCGAGTTTAGGATATTTGAACTCCTCGATAAGAGAAGTATTTACCTTACGGTTCTTGACTTTAAATACCTTGCCGAAATAGTCCTTGATAATACCGAATATCGAAAGGCCCTTGGTACGCTGTTTTCCCCAGGAAGCATCGATCTCCGAAGGATGACGTCCCCAGAGGTTCTCCGTATAGTACTCAAAGAACATGCTGTAGAGCTTGCGTCCGAAAGAGTTGACGTAGAGGTTCTCGAGGTTATCCTCGGGAAGCTTATGGAACACGGATTTAAGATACGAAAATCCGACCTTCATCGTGGTGAAGAATCCGAAATTCTTAAACGTCTCGGGTTTTAGCGAGATCGGATAATCATAGAACTTGTCGTCGAAAAAAATCCTCGATACACGGTGCCTTGTGAGCATTACCCTGTCTTCCTTTTCTGGATCGGGACCGCCCTCTTTTATAAAGGATTCCCTGTCGAGAACTATATCATCAAATGATTTTGCGCCCTGCATCGGAAGCATGTTGTCCCACCACTCGTTTACTTCGGGTATCTTGCTGAAAAAACGGTGGCCGCCCATATCCATGCGGTTGCCTTTGTAGTTTACGGTCTTGGAAATGCCTCCGAATTCTTCCGTCTCTTCAAAAACGGTGACTTCGATATCATCCGCTTTTTTGAGAAGTTCGTATGCTGCCGTAAGTCCCGCGGGACCCGCTCCGATAATAAGTGCTTTCTTGCTCATGTATCCTCCGGATAAGTTTACTTCTTTGCCCTTGCTTTTCTGAAGAGGTTCTGTCTTGCGCCGTGGTGCGCATCCCTGTGACGGAGAGTATCGTCTACTGCATCCATACGCAGACCCGCATCAATGAAATCGCAGTATTTACAGAAGCCGTAGTCTGCACGCGATGTCCTTATCGCCTTACGGATCTTCTGATATTCAAGCGAGTTCCAGGCGTCCTTTATATGCACCTGGTTAAGATCCGCAAGATTGGTGACTTCATAGTTGTCACAACAGCAGATACCCATCTTTCCGGTAGGGAAGATGAATATGTCCGTATAGGGCATCAGACAGGTCTCGTTGATGACCTTTTTGGTATTGACCTTATTGGGTGCCGAACCTGCCCTGTTGGTAAGTACCGCCTTTGCATATCTCATCTGGATAAGGAGCTCTACATCCTTGAACTCCTTTTTGTGAGATCTGGCGTAATCGTATATCTCTTTTACGTTCTCATGCAGCTTCATATCCTCGCAGTAATTGTTTATTATGAGCTGATCTACGTAAGGTATGATCGATTTTACCTTGTCTACGTCAAGGATAAGTCCGTTCGTTGACATGAAGATGAAGCACTCGGGGAGCTTTTCACGGCAGTATTTGTGGAACTCCACGATCCTCGTATCGAGCCAGGGCTCGTTGTTTCCGTAAAGTGTGAGATGACCCTTGTATCCCCATTCGGCCAGCTGGTCGATGATCCTGTAAAAAAGCCCGTCATCCATTCTGCAATACGGCCTCTTCTCGGCATACTTGTTTGCCGTACAGAATGCACAGTTCGAATTGCATCTGTTGATGGTCTCGAGATTAACTACGAGAGGATAAGGGGGCTCGTCCGAGCTCATGAAATACTCGATGTATTCCTTCTGGAGCTTCCTCCTTGTGATAAACTGAAGTTTGAGATAACTGCCGGCCGAAAGCGAAGGGAATAATTTCTGAAGATTCCACCCGATCACTCCGCCGAAATTATGATATCTGACTGACATATATGTTTACCTTTCCTTAACTATTGTTTATAGTGTGCGGCATTATTACCGAAGTTGCCACATAACTAATATATTATAGCAAAAAACGTCCCTGATTTAAACAGTTTTATCATCCCTTGATATCTGCCTTTTTCTCCCTATTATCCATGGGAAAAATCTGTTGATCAGGTAAGCGGGGATGATAAGTATGAACGACATTACAGTCGCTATAACAACTGCAAGCAGGGTTGATAACCATATATTTGAAAGACATGCGGAATATAAAGACGAAAGCTTTGCCGAAAGCACATGTTCCAGCACGGCATAGAGCTTCCCGTGAAGGGCAAAATATATGATGGTGTTAGCACCTACGTAATCGATATAACGGTTGGATCTTGCGACCTTGCAAAGAAGGATGAGCATCACTATCCCAGCCGCAGTCCTGCCGTATTCGATAAGGACGTGTACGATCCTCACATCCTTCAGATCCGGCAAAAGATATACGATGGCAAGATAGATCATGACCGCAACAAGCCTTGTAACGACCGTGTTTTTACGGTCAAGCTCCTTTTCGGCGTTTTCCTTAAAGTAATATCCGAGGACCATCCACAGCAGTGCATATGGTATGTACTCAAGATGCCAGGGCAAGGTGTAATTGTTCCAGGGAAAAACGTTCTTTGGCATGAATGCGGCATAGAGTTCGGCTGTTACAACCAGAGCGGTTGTCAGTATCAGCGCCTTCTTTTTATCAAGCTTTATTACAAAGTAAAAAGGGATGAATGTGACAAACAAAGCGGCAACAAACCATATCCCGTCATACTGTCCGCGGATCTGAAGCAGGTTCCACAAAAACTCGCCCGCGATATTCCTGTTTTCTTTCAGCGAGATCACCGCCGACAGAGCGATGTTTAGATTACTGAAGATGAGCCAGGGGATAAAAAGGCCCCTCAGCTTTTTGATGAAATGCTCCCCGAAAGATCGTGGCTGCTTATGTACGTAACCCGCAAGGAAAAAAAAGAACGAAAGATAGACCGGATGATAGATCTTCTGCAAGATGACCGTATCACTTTCAAGATGCGAGATCATGACAAGCATGATACATATGTATTTACCTATATCAACCCATTCTATCCTTTTTTTCATGTTCAAAGATCAGATCAAATATGTCATTGCATCCGTAGTATCAGTCACGATCGGCAAGGCAAAGCAGATATATCGGCGTGCAGAGGAACACTCCGAATACGTATCTGAACGAAAAAGCCAAAGGCGCTGCGATCATCAGCGTTCCCCAAAGTGCAAGGGCCGGGACTATCGGAAGAACGTTCTTTCTCTTCTTATCGGCAAGCAGTGAAAACAGTGCGTAGATCGCTATCCAGGCAAATATCGCCGCACTCAGGTATTTTTGCGGATATACAAGGTCCTGGAAGCATATCTTCGTGTAATACGTGAAATAATCCCCCTGGAAAACTCCCGTCCACGGAATCGACGTCGGACATATATATGCCGATGACGAAGACTTTGTTATATCCCAGTAACCCATCGTGTTAAGAAGGTGGGCTTTGACTGCCTTTACGGGGTTTTTCAGGCAAAGTCCCAAATAAACCTTCATGAACCTTCCGACATTGTCATTGAAAAAACCCCTGTCAAACGAAGGATCGAACTTGATGTAATCGACCACGATGGGATCGTATATCTCATGCCATGCTTCAAGCGGCATTACGGACTGTATGAATTCCGCTTCCTCATCACTCATCTTACCGCCGGTACTTACAATATAGGCGGTCTGCTGGATCGGAACGGAAAGGCTTTCGATGCTCGTATCGACGTTAAGTTCCAACGCATCAAAAACCGGGTGCTGTATCACAAGGCAGGCGATAATAACGGCCAGGGATGTTATCCCGAGCTTTTTAAGAAGAGTACGGTTCTTAAGGTATATGAGCACGAGAATGGTGCTCGTGAATATCATGATATAGATGCCGTTATTCCTGAAAAAAACGACACATACCGAAAGAATGATATATTTGATCAGATAACCGACACTTATGTCATTATCTGCCGATATCTTTTCATTGAGGCAGAACAGAAACCATGAGTACAAAAAGATGACTATCCCGAACACGGTATCCTTCCAGAGCGAAACTCCGTAGAACGGGAAAAGCGGAAAAAGTGCGAAAACAAGGGTAATGATCACAACGAATCTTCTCTTTAATCCGCGCCTAAACAGCCATGCGATAAAAAAAGCAAAAAGAACTGCAAGGGACAGTGTCTGGACAACGGTGAACATATATAATGCACCGTAATCGCCGGGTTCAAAGCTTCCGCCCGCGATCATGAACATCAGCTTCCAGAGCATCGTATATCCTATGGGTTCATGGGACGTAAGATCGGATATCCCGAGTGCTATCTCCATCGAACCTACGGTATCGGAATAGATACCGCCCGGCCAGAAAGACATCACATACGGTACATAGCATACGGCGATCGTAAGGAACGAAAAAACAAGGGCTCCTATCCCTTTGCTTTCCCTTTTATCATAAAAAAAACATTCCCTTTTAAGCTTTGGAAAGTTGGCAACTGTAAGGAATACCAGGACACCTATGAGTATCCAAGAAAAAAAGTCGATCCATCCGAGATCCACAAAATATACGTTATCTACGGTTCCGCGATCTCCTGAATATTCAAAGACATGTCTTCCGAATACGATCATCAGAGAAAAAAGTGCGGCGAAGACCGCATGGAATACGTTTGAAGTGTTTACCACCCCGGACTTTTTGATCTTTTCGAGCACTGCCATTACCTCTTTCGGGTTTATTTATCTTTCGGATCTGTTTACTGCTGCATGCTTGCGATCCTTGTGGCCTTATCTATTGCGTCTCCGTTTTCAAGAGCTTCTTTGTATGCCGCTTCTATGTCAGCGGCATCGGAAAACATCACGACAAGCCAGTCATCGTCATCCAGCACGGCATTTCCGTTGCCGTATTTATATGCATATCCGTCATGGGGATCTCCCGGATAACCCTTTTTGTCAAAGACCACGAACACGTCGCCTTCGGGATAGGAATTGACGTAATCCACCCTGTTGCTCCAGGCCATCATCTCGAAGGAATCCATATAGATAAGGGGTCTTACAACAACGCGTCCCGATGTAAGTTCCGTAACCGGATTGGCAATCCAGAAGAGCGCATATCCCTGAGTGTAATTGTTTTCTTCAAGGAAAGTCGCAAGGGTCTTGTATTTACTCTTACCCCTGTGAGGACTTTCAAGCTCGCTTTTTACCGTTCCGAACGAGGCAACGATGATACACAGTGAAACGAGCAGTGCGATGATCCTTTTAAGGTTCGGGATACCGACCTCTTCGGTCTCCCACTCGAGTTCAAAAAGCATTATCCCGAAGCACATGAAGGGGGTCCAGAACCTGGGCTCGTTCATGCTCTCCATAAGTCCGAAGACGAAGGAACAGGCGATCATTCCTGACACAAACGTCATAAAAATGATTTCCTGCACAAGATTGAGTTTCTCTTGGTTGACAAAGAGTCTTACGATCACAAAGATGATGACCAGTGCAAGCACGATGCCTGCTGCCGAGCAGATGCCCGCTATGGAGAAGAATTCCGTGTCTCCTTCATAGCCGAAAAGACCGAAGAACTGTGCCATGCTGTCGAGCACCGCTTTGAAAGAAAAAGACTCCGCCCATACCATGTCGGTATTTTTTTGGAACGTATATCTTTTCATGAGATAGGTAAGATTAAACCCGTATCCGGCAAGGTTAAAGAAAGTGGCGAAAGCGATCCATGAAAAGAGTCTTGCAAGCGGCTTTTCGCTTTCAAAAACCTCTTTCCACGAAGTCATATCCTTTTTTGCAAAAAGATGTCTTATGATGACGATCACGACTCCCAGGCATATCGGCATAAAGAGCATCATGGTCTCCCTTACGCCGTTTGCACCTCCCGCAAACGAAAGGAATGCGAGTATTACCGCAGCGATGATATATCCAACCGCAAATCCGCCTTTTTCCTTTGAAGCGGCTGCGTCAACGGAGATCGTGTTATCACGAAGTCCTTTTATCGGGCAGAAGTTGTTGTAAAGATACAGGATCAGTCCCAGTATATAGAACGTAAAGAAATCATACACGAGATACTGTCCGCCGTATAAGCCGAGGAACAGTCTCCACATTCCCATCGGCCACATCAGCGCTCCGGCGCTCCATACTGCAGGCCTCTTTATCCCGGTCTGCTTCATCATGAAGAAGTATCCGGCAAGGTTTATCGCATATATTATGACCATGGATACGACCCTTACCATATGCCAGTTATTCGGCCATATCAGCAGGATCGGCCTGAATATGATCTGCATGAAGAATACATGTATCTCGGTCGCCTGATACCAGTTATCGCTTAAAAGGAAATCATGCTCCTTGTTAAGGAGATCGGCGAGGATCATCTCGCCTGCCATATCCCCGTCGACAAGATACTTTCCGGGTCCGATATGATATATGAGCATCAAAAGGACACCCGCCCCCAGCCATATATAGGGGAGGATGTCCCATATCGTATATTTTTTCCCGTTTTTCTCCTGACCTGTCATCTTGCCTTTCCGCATCGCTTAGTCCCTGATCTTCACTAA
>JAIKZO010000106.1 GCA_024682115.1 Lachnospiraceae bacterium | reverse complement strand
GGATTATGCCGCATCGAGAGGTGAATATCTGAACGGAAGGATCATGGCTGCATATCTCGGATACGATTTCATCGATCCTGCGGATGTCATTCTTTTCTTTGATGACGGAGAGTTCGATTCCGAACATACGAACAAGCGCATGGCCAAGGTTCTTTCGGAGCATAAGAAAGCGGTCATTCCCGGTTTCTACGGAGCTTATGCCGACGGAAGGGTCAAGACTTTTTCAAGAGGCGGTTCCGACATCACGGGATCCATCGTTGCCCGTGCCTGCAAAGCCACCGTATATGAGAACTGGACGGATGTTTCGGGATTTCTTATCGCCGACCCGAGGATCATAGATAAGCCCGAAGGTATCGAGACGATAACCTATAGGGAACTTCGCGAGCTTTCATACATGGGAGCATCGGTCCTTCACGAGGACGCCATTTTCCCGGTACGAAGGGAAGGCATTCCGATAAACATCAGAAATACTAACGCACCCGATGATCCAGGAACATGGATCGTTGAAAGTACATGTCAGAAGTCTAAATACACGATCACGGGTATCGCGGGTAAAAAAGGCTTCTGCTCGGTAAATATTGAAAAAGCCAAGATGAATTCAGAGATAGGTTTCGGACGAAAAGTCCTTCAGGCATTTGAGGATGAAGGCATTTCATTCGAGCACATGCCTTCGGGAATAGATACGCTCACCGTATTCGTTCATCAGGACGAGTTCATGGATAAGGAACAGAAGGTAGTTTCCATGATCCACAGGCTCGCTTCACCCGACAGCATAGATATCGAAGCTGACCTTGCACTTATCGCTGTTGTGGGAAGAGGAATGAAGGCTACACGCGGAACGGCCGGAAGGATCTTCTCGGCCCTTGCTCACGCCGATGTGAACGTAAAGATGATAGATCAGGGTTCTTCGGAGCTCAATATCATAATCGGTGTAGAAAATGCGGATTTCGAAACCGCGATAAGAGCCATATACGATATATTCGTTACGGCCCAGCTTTAATACTGCCTCATTGCCGTGAAATCCACGGAATCATCATTTATATAATGTAAAAATGCTATGGCCGTATCGAGCCTTTGAGTGTTCTGCGGTATCGCAAAGACCGGGAACAGCTCAAAGTAGGAATCGATCTTTTTGACCATCGGGCTGTTGATTATGACTATTCCTACGGGAATGGGATCGACCATGGATGAAGGATCCATGTGTTTTTCAAGATCTTCTTTCTGTTCTTCGACGGTGCCTCTCGTTGAATTATATGCACCTTCGAAGGACAGGTCTTCACTCACTTTCTTCTGGGTATCTCTGTCCACATAGTAAAAATCCTTTTCAAATCTTTTCACATCCTCATCACTTAAGACCGTTCTGAGGTCAAAAAAGACATCGTTTACGGCTTTGTTGTTAAAGACTACGGAGTCGTAGACCACGCAGTCGAGATCGGCTGCGGAAAGCAGTGCCGTAAATCTGGTAGCGGCACCGTACTCGGAAGCATTGGAGTTTAAGAGGTTCTCGGGATCGTTCGCGTCTATGTAGCAATCGTATTTCTTAAGATCGAGACCGGCATATTCTCCGAAGCTTTCCGACATCTTGATCGTATCGATGTTTGCCGAATTGACCAGCATCGCAACGAAACAGTTGTCCTTGGCGGTGACCATAGCTTTTATTATGCTGAAAACTATGATGATCCCCACGATCACCCCGATAAAGGGCATCTTATAGTATTCCCAGAAATACGCGAGCTTGTCTTTAAGGGGCTTATCCTTCATTTTTTCGGCCTGCTTCAGCATCTGTTCCGAGACACTGAGTCCCTGTTCCAGGGGATTTTCTATATTTTCTTCTTTTTCTTTTTCGTTCGGAGCATTCTCCGGTCTGTATTCAAGTTTCATCTTTTTATATCTCCGATTTTTTCATGACTATTATAATGAAAACTTTGTATTATGCCAAGATGGTCGGATGACTGGTATCAAAGTCCCATAAGGGAAGAATTTCCTTGAAAAAAAGGCTCTCATGTAATAGAATAAATAGAAGTATTTTTAGTATTCACGGGAGTTTTTTTACATGAACGAAACATATGTTGAATGTCTGGTCAAGCGCGAGACGCACGTGGTTCTCAGATTTCTGAAATATCTTTTGTACGCGCTAACGGTGATAATCGGTCTTTTTTCACTCCTGACGAACTTCCTTTTGGGATTTATTGCAGCCATAGCACTTGGTGTTGGGGCTTATTTTCTGAACCTCAATACCGATATCGAATACGAATATCTCTATGTTGATAAAGAGATCAGCGTGGACCGCATAATGGCCAAGTCCAAGAGAAAAAAGGTCGCAACTTTCGAAGTCGAGAAGATGGAGATACTCGCACCGATAAAGTCTTATCATCTTGACGATTATAAGAACAGAGAGGTTAAGCCCACAGATTACAGTTCCGGTGTAGCCGGACAACCCGACAGGAGATATGTTTTCTTTTACGAGGGACAGAAGAAGGTCATAATAGAGCCTTCTCCGGAATTCGTAAAAGCCATATATAATGTAGCACCAAGAAAAGTGTTTACTGATTGACATTAAAAGGAGGCAAAAATGGGTCAGATCATCGGTGAAGGGATCACATTTGACGACGTACTTCTGGTACCTGCATATTCCAAGGTAGTTCCGAATGAGATCGATCTAACGACTTATCTTACTAAGAAGATCAAACTGAATATTCCCATGATGAGTGCCGGTATGGATACGGTCACCGAGCACAGGATGGCGATAGCAATGGCCAGACAGGGCGGTATCGGTATCATACACAAGAACATGTCCATAGAAGAACAGGCCGAGGAAGTCGATAAGGTCAAAAGATCTGAAAACGGTGTTATCTCGGATCCTTTTTCATTAACAGCCGATCATACTCTTCAGGATGCGGACGAGCTGATGGCTAAGTACAGGATCTCCGGAGTCCCGATCACCGAAGGCAAGAAACTGGTCGGTATCATCACCAACAGAGACCTTAAGTTCAAGACCGATTTTTCCGCCAAGATAAGCGAGTACATGACGAGCGAGAACCTCATCACCGCAAAAGCGGGCATCACGCTTGAAGAGGCAAAAGAGATACTTGCCAACGCCCGTAAGGAAAAGCTTCCTATAGTAGATGATGATTTCAATCTCGTAGGTCTTATCACGATAAAAGATATAGAAAAGACGATAAAGTATCCGTTGTCAGCAAAGGACGATCAGGGAAGACTGCTTTGCGGAGCAGGCGTCGGCATCACCGCGAACGTACTTGACAGGGTAAGGGAACTCGTTTCCGCCAAAGTTGATGTCATCGTACTTGATTCCGCTCACGGTCATTCCGAGAACGTACTTCGTTGTGTACGTATGATAAAGGAAGCATTCCCGGAGGTTCAGGTCATTGCCGGAAATGTTGCTACGGGTGAAGGCACGAAGGCCCTCATCGAGGCCGGTGCGGATGCCGTTAAGGTAGGTATCGGACCCGGTTCGATCTGTACGACCAGAGTCGTAGCGGGTATCGGTGTTCCGCAGATAACCGCGATCATGGATGCATACAGTGTTGCCAAGGATTACGATATCCCGATCATCGCCGACGGCGGTATCAAGTTCTCAGGAGACATGACCAAGGCTATAGCGGCCGGCGGAAATGTCTGCATGATGGGTTCGATCTTCGCAGGATGCGACGAATCACCCGGAACGTTCGAACTTTACCAGGGACGTAAATACAAGGTATACCGCGGCATGGGTTCGATCGCCGCAATGGAGAACGGATCCAAGGACCGTTATTTCCAGGAAAACGCCAAGAAACTCGTTCCCGAAGGCGTTGAAGGACGCGTTGCTTATAAGGGAACGGTAGAAGATACGGTATTCCAGCTGATGGGCGGTCTCCGCTCAGGTATGGGATATTGCGGATGTCCTACGATAGAGGATCTTAAGAAGAACGGAAGATTCATGAAGATATCTGCCGCTTCCTTAAAGGAATCTCATCCGCACGATATACATATTACAAAAGAAGCTCCGAACTACAGCGTAGAGGAGTAAAACGGAGGATGTCATGGGTTTTGATGACAGCTCTATAGTCGGACAGGATACAGGCTCCATCTTTAAGGGTTTTGTTGAGGCTCAGCGCCTGACGAGATGGGCTTGGCATTTTGCGGGAGTAGCACATGTTTTCATTCAGTGCATAGATACTCACGGAAATCCGGTTACCGATTTTATCGGAGATAAAGATGAAATAGCACGGATAAAGGAATTTATCGACGAAGACCAGCTTGAAGAGATGATATACCGCGTTTCGGACAGCTCTTTGGAAGACCGTGCCGTTGAATCCACTCCTTTTCCGAATTTAAAAGTTGCGGTCGTTTCCACGAAGATCGAGAACAAGCCTGTGGTGAACTGGCTTGTTTGCGGCGTGTTGAACGATGTTTTTGACGACCCCGATTATCCAAACCATGCACTTGAAGGTTTCAGGAGCACTCTTTCCGAGCAGCAGTTCTACAGCACCATCGATGCGTTAAGCGAACTTTCGACTGCTCTTTTCGAGTACAGACTTTCGATCGTTTCGGCCGAGGCCGAGAGCCGCAGGTCGCGTTCTTCCGAAGAAGCGATGAGCGTCAACTTAAGACGTGCCGAAGCCCTCACCGAGATAGTATCTCTTCTTGAAAATGAGGACACGATCGAAAAGATCATGTTAAGACTCCTTGAGACTATCGCCAGATTCCTCAACATAGAGAGGGATATGGTCGGAAGAATAAAAAAGGACACAGGCGATGTCGAGATCCTCGCGGCATTTGATATCAAAGGGAATACCAACGAGATATATCACGGGAACGATCTTAATAAGGATCTTCTGCTTCGTGCGACCAAACCCCTCGTTCTTTCCACGAGCGCGGTGATGAACACGATAGAAAAGGATGCGCTTGAAAAACTGGGCATTAAAGCGATAATGATCATGCCCATAATCATAAACAATGCTCCCGAGATGTATGCGTGCTTCTATGAAAAGTCCAATGAAAGGACCTGGAGCATAGAAGAGATCAAGTTCATCAACGACTCGGTAAAGATACTTCAGAGTATTCTCATGAGGCGCGTTCAGAGAAATTCGATCGCGAGCTCATATGAATCCATAGAGACGATACTCGACAACGTAGGTTCTGCGGTTTATGTAAGGGAGATCTCGAGCAAGAAGATGCTCTTTGCGAACAGCATAATGCGCAAGACTTTCGCAAAAGAGATCGAAGAAGGCATCATGGACGAGCTGCTTTCGGTAAACATCGAAGGCGAGAGCGGTGTCTGTGAGTTCTATCAGAAATCCCTCGACCGTACCTATGATATGTACTACACCAGGATCACCTGGGTCGACGGAAGTCCCGTTTCGCTCTGTGCACTTTACGATATTTCCGAAAAGAAGATATACCAGAGAAGGATAGAGCAGCAGGCATATACGGATTTCCTTACCGGACTCTACAACCGTATGTGCTGCGAAAGAGATCTGGCCAAGATCATCGATGAGACCGAACATGAAGGTTCGAACGGCGCACTGCTTTATCTCGACCTTGACGATTTCAAGCATATCAACGACGGACTCGGACATCAGTACGGCGATGTGTTGCTTAAAGCGATCTCTCATTCGATCCAGCGTGTCGACGGCATTACCGGAACCTGCTACAGAATGGGCGGTGATGAGTTCGTCATCATCATCCCTCCGGAGAGCTATGACAGGCGTAACCGGATCGTGGCGGAGATCAAGGATATATTTGCGAAGCCCTGGTTCTTAAAGGATGCGGATTATTACTGTACGATGAGTATGGGAATGGTCGAGTTCCCCGAGAACGGTACCGGAGTTCACGATCTTATAAAGAAGGCCGACATCGCGATGTACGAGGCCAAGAAATCCGGTAAGAACCGAATGGCGGTTTATTCCGACAATATTGATTCGGCATCGCACCAGCGTCTTGACATGGAAAAGAACATGAGAGACGCAACGACCTCGGGATTCAGGGAATTCGAGGTTTATTACCAGCCGATCGTGGATATCAAGAAGCCCGGAGATCCCTGTACGGGAGCGGAGGCGCTCATCAGATGGAACAGCCAGGAGATGGGATTCATCTCACCCGGCGAGTTCATCCCTCTTGCGGAGTACCTCGGACTTATCAATCCCATCGGAAACTACGTTCTGCAGGATGCCTGCAATACCTGCCGTAAATGGAATGACAACGGCTATCCGAATTACAGGATTAACGTGAATCTTTCGGTGGTACAGCTCCTTCAGACGGATATCGTGGATATAGTTGAAAAGACCATCAGGGAATCGGGTATAAATCCTCATAATCTGACACTTGAGGTTACCGAATCCCTTGCGATAAATGATATGGAGAGGATGAAAAAGATCCTCGGAGATATCAAAGCACTTGGCGTTAGGATCGCACTTGACGATTTCGGAACCGGATATTCTTCCCTTAACCATATAAGAGAGATCCCGTTCGATGTCATAAAGGTCGATCAGTCATTCATCAAGGATCTTGAGGATGATACTTATGCCGGATCGTTCGTTAAGATGGTGGGCGAACTTGCTGAAGCCATCGGAGTCAATCTTTGTGTCGAGGGTGTTGAGACCAAACGCCAGCTCGATATCATAAGGCCGATGCCTGTAGATCTTATACAGGGATTCTATTTTGACAAGCCGATGCCGCAGGAAGAATTCGAAAAGAAATACCTGCCTAACATGCATTGATAAAAGAAATCTAAGTCAACAGTGAAAAGAGGGTTATCATGGGATTATTGGATGGATTGGAAAAACTCGGAATAAAGGGAGTGGACACTTCGAACATGTTCGAGGAGCCCGAAAAGGAGGAGCCAGTTAAAAAGGCACCGCCCAAGGTTGCGGAAAAGCCTGTTTTTAACGAGGAAGACTACGTTTTTGTAAAGAAACTCGAATGCCCTGTATGTGATTCGCCCATACAGAGCCTTACGGTAAAGACCGGTAAAGCCAGACTCATAAAGATGGATAAGGATCTTCGCCAGATATATGACGGTTTCGAGCCTATGAAATACGAACCCGTTGTCTGCCAGTGCTGCGGATATTCCGTTATGAACAGATATTTCGCACCGCTCACGCCTTCCCAGAAAAAGGCCGTTCTTGAGAACATCGGAAATTCCTTCAACGGCAAAAAAGGGGAGACAAAGACGACGATCAGCTATCCCGAGGCGCTTGAGAACATCACTCTCTGCCTTGCTTCCGCCATATTCAAAAGAGCAAAGGCATCTGAAAAAGCATACATCTGTTTAAAGGGCGGATGGCTTTGCAGAAGCTACAGGGAAAGCCTTATGGCATCCGGAGAGGATTGTGAGATAGAGTGCGAGGAGCTTTTAAAGAAGGAAAAGGAATTCTTAAACAACGCCTATGACGGATTCGTTCAGGCAAGACAGTCCGAAGGATATCCGATGGCCGGGATGGATGAAAAGACGATAGATTATCTGCTTGCGGTAATGGCTCTTGAAAGAGGAGAGCTTGAAGTGGCATCAAAGCTTATAGCCGGAATACTTCAGTCACCTTCGTGCTCGCCCAGGATCAAGGACAAGGCACGCGAGATAAAAGAAGAGATCGTAGCCAAGATAAGAAGCCAGAAGTCTTAAAGAAATTTTAATCTAATTAATAAAATGTTAACTTTATCTTTTGGGGTAAATGATATAAGATAAGATTACAGGATCCGCCGGTGGGGTGAAGGAACAGGCGGACGAAGATTGGAGGTTTATATGGGAAAATTCGGTAAGTTTTTATTGTTTTCCGCTGCA
The DNA here is from genome assembly GCA_024682115.1 of Lachnospiraceae bacterium. Classification (GTDB taxonomy): domain Bacteria; phylum Bacillota; class Clostridia; order Lachnospirales; family Lachnospiraceae; genus JAILLW01. The sequence continues at coordinate 8,181 of JAIKZO010000106.1, read as the reverse complement.
GCAGGTGCAGCCGCATACGGAGCATATTATTATCTTCGCAAGGAAGAGGTCCTTACTCCCGTTTACGATGATGAAGATACTGATGAATTCAACGAAGATCTTGACGGTGAGCCCACAAAGGCCCGCTCTTACGTAAATCTTTCTTTTGATAAGGCTAAGGCAGAGGATCTTGCGAAAAATGCCGTAAAGAAAGCCAAAGAGACTATTTCCGATTCAGTTGCAAAGGTTGAGGAATTCTTTAACGATGAGCCTTCCGACATTGCCGAGGAATTGAAAGAGCATGTTGAGGATGCTGTTGAAGCAGCTAAAGGCGTGGTTGAAGACGCAGCCGAAGCAATAAAGAAAGAAACGGAAAGCTAAGCGAAGTTAAGAGCTTCGAAATCGGCCACGGGTATGGGCTTTGAATAATAGTACCCCTGAACAAAATCACAACCAAGTTTTTTGAGCGCATCTATCTGGATGCGCTCTTCTGCGCCTTCCGCAAGACACATTACCTTAAGATCCTTGGCCATGGTTATGATATGACGTACCACAACGAGGTTCTTTTCATCCACGATCTCTTCCGCCAGATGATCCACAAAACTCTTATCTATCTTAAGAGTATCAAGCGGCATTTCGGCCAGCAGGTTAAGAGAAGAGAATCCCGTACCGAAATCATCCATTGAAATAAGGAAACCGCGGCTTTTTATATCTTTCATTACATTGAGCATGTATTCCTGGTTTGAGTAAGCGATCCTCTCGGTCAGCTCAAATTCGATGAGGTCATGATCGATGCCGTAATTATCTACTATCTCCTGAAGATGTTCTGCCAGATCGGCCTGCTCGACCTGCTTCTGTGAAAGGTTCACGGAAACGGGAAGGAGCTTATAACCTTTTTCCTTCCATCCGCGTATGATGGCACATACCTTATTAAGAACCAGATCATCCAGAACGGAAATGGAGTTGTCTACCTCAAAATAGGATATGAACGAGTTGGGGAAGAGCAGTTCTTTCTTCTGATAGTTCCATCGCACCAAAGCTTCGGCGCCTATGATCCGTTCGGTGCCGATCTCGTATTTGGGCTGGAAATGCAATATGAATTCGTCGTTCTCTATGGCAGTGGGAAGATAGTTCCTGATCTTTTTGCCCCAAAGATCGTTCTCCCACATCTCATCGGTATAATAGCAGATCTCTGTAGCGTTGACTTCCTGATCGCACATCTTGTGGGCGATCTTCGCATAATCGGTAACACCCATACAGGTATTAAGGGAAGTACGCATGTCCACGACCCCACACCTGAAATAAACCCGGTATGACGGGTTGTCTTCAAGCCTTGAAAGGGAATCGAAGAATTCACGGAGCTTCTTTTCCAGAACGTCATGAGGCATATCTTTTACCATCATGGCGAAATTATCGTTGTCGCAACGGCATCCGTAATAGATCCATTCACATTCTTCCATGGCTTTGCCTATCCGGTTCATGAACTGAACGGCTATGGCGCTGTTGTGTATCTCTTTCAACATCTTAAAACGCTTGATGTCGAAGTATGCATAGACATAGTCTTTGATGCCCTCGTCACGTGAGTGGGAGAGTTTTTCGAACATATATGACCAGTTTGGGGTGGTCATCATCGGATCTCTGATGATGCGCTCAAGCAGTTCTTCCTTGGTCATGTTCTTATATGATGTGGTTATCTCGAATTTATAGGAGTTGTCGATGATGGGAAGGATGATCCTCGTACGCTTGCTTTCAGCATAGGTTACATACCGGAATTCGGCTTCTTTTTCTTCGATCTTACCTCTTTCGAATTCTTCGAACCATTTTTTTGAACTTAAGAATATCTCCCTTACGTCCTCGGTGGAAGGGATAAAATCATAACAAAAATCGCAGTAAAGAAGATCGCACGCTTCCATCGACAGAGTATCCAGCTTTGCAGGATAGTCTATATCGGGGTCATTCGGGCGAAGTTCGATCCCCAATACCCTTTTGTTATTGTTAAGGGTATAAAGGCCGGGAGAATCGTATGAACCGTATTGACCTTTGCGGTCTTTAAATACGGCAGGAAGCTCTCCCCGGAAGAAACGGTCAATATCATCGTCCGTGGTATCGTTCAGATAATACAGAGTCCTTTCGGGACGATGTACCGTGGAATAGTCCTGATAAGCCGTGGTCTTTGTTATTAAATTAAGAAGTTCGGAATTTTCACTCATTCTGCTTCTCTCCATATTACCGCTAACCTTAATATTATTCGCAATCCTCCTATTTTTCAATAACAATATCTCCGAATTATGCGGTTTTTGTTCGATTTCATACCCAAAATCCGGGATGACCGTCTGTTCTGTCTTGAACGGTCATTAAAAATATGATATTGTTAATCTCGACCCACAAGGTCAACAATCAATGAAAACATGGTCACCGGGGGGATACGATGAACGAAAAGTTTTTTGACCTGAAGAAAGAAAAGCAGGATCGAATGATAAATGCGGCGCTTAAAGTGTTTGCGAAGAACGGTTACGCTCACGCAAGTACGGACGATATAGTCAAAGAAGCCGGGATATCAAAGGGACTGCTTTTTCATTATTTTATAAATAAGATAGGTCTCTATTCTTTTATATACGATTACAGTGCCAGATTTATCTGCCTTGAGATGACCAGTACGGTCGATAAAACAGACAATGATTATTTCTCGCTTCAGCTTCAGATCAAGACTTCCTTCGCAAATGTCATGAAGAGTTACCCCTATATGGTCGCATTTATGTACAGTACGGAGCATGAGGATGTCGTTGAGGCAATAAAGGCGATATATGACAAAAAAGAGATACTGCCCAAAAAGATAAGGGAGTATCTCGATTATGCCAATACCGCTTCGGTCAAGGAAGGCTCGGATATCTCAAGGCTTGACGATATGATCGAATTCACATCGGAAGCGGTCATGAGAAAGACCATTGCGGTCAACGAAGAAAGACCCGAAAACTATCTGACCGAGATAAAGAAGTATATCATCATGCTTCGTGAGTTCAACAGATAAGGAATAAGATGAAGGAAGTACTTTATACCATTCCGCTCAATGATGCGGTAAATGCGGGCGGGGAATGCCCGTTCTGTAATATAGAAAAAGATGTGGAGCAGGATCTTCTGGACTTTGTCCTCGGATCGGGCTCTTCTTATATGGAGGCCGATGTCAGGGCCGATACCGATGCCGAAGGATTTTGCCGGAAGCATTTCAAAAAGATGTTCGAATACGGCAATACTCTTGGAAACGGATGGATCTTAAAGACCCATTACATGAAGATCAATAAGGAGATGCATTCGGTCTTCGAGAAGTTTTCCCCTTCAAAAGGGAAAGGACTCTTCGGGTCTTCGAAGCAGACTAACAGTGCTGCCGGCTGGATCAGAAAGAAAGAAGAGTCATGTTATATCTGCAAAAGATATGAGCAGACCTACGAAAGATACCTGGCTACGTTCATCCATATGTACAGGAACGATGAGGAATTCGTAAAGAAGATCTTCGAGGGCAAGGGGTTTTGCCTGAGTCATCTTGCGGATATCCTTGAATATGCGGACAATACACTTAACGATAAGGAAAAGGCCGAGTTTTTCCCCCGCATGTTCAAACTGACCGAAGACAATATGCAAAGGCTCTATGAGGATGTCTCATGGCTGGTTGAAAAATTCGATTATCGCAATAAGGACGCGGACTGGAAGGATTCCAAGGACGCTGTTCAAAGAGGAATGCAAAAGCTAAAGGGTGGAATATATGATTAGCTTTGCCGACATAAGCTTTCTTTTCAGGTTTTTACCTGTTTTTCTGGTCGTATACTATCTTGTCCCGGCCAAATATAAGGAATATGTACTGATACTGGGAAGTCTGATCTTCTATGCGCTGGGAGAGGGCTTTTTTGTTCTGCTCCTTATTCTGCTCATACTCGTCAATTATTCTTTTGCGGCATGGTCGTTCCGCGTAAAGACCCACAAAGGCCAGGAGCATATAGATAAGGTAAAGAAGATCTGCATGATAAGTGCGATCGAGATAAACATCCTTGTTCTTCTGACTTTTAAAGGACTGGCGGTCTTTAAGGATAATTCCCTTCTTCCGCTGGGCCTTAGCTTCTATATATTCAAGATGATCTCGTTCCAGGCGGATGTATATAACAGGAAGATAGACAGGAGTCTTACGCTGTCGCAGGCAGCCGCTTATTTTTCGCTTTTCCCGCAGATAGCACAGGGCCCCATAATGAGGTTTTCCGACGGGGATTTCGGATACGAAAAGATCATAACACGCGAAAAGATCGAAGAGGGTCTTCGTTATTTCATCATCGGATTTGCGATGAAGGTCATTCTGGCGGACCGTATCGGTATTCTGTGGAACGATATCAAGATGTACGGTTACCAGAGTATCTCGACCCCGCTTGCATGGATGGGTGCTTTTGCCTATACGTTCGAACTGTATTTTGATTTCTGGGGCTATTCGCTCATGGCTTCGGGCATAATGGTGGCGCTGGGATTTGATTTTATCAGGAACTTCGAGCACCCTTACGCTTCAAAGACGATCTCCGAGTTCTACAGGAGATGGCATATGACTCTCGGGAGCTTTTTCAGGGACTATGTTTACTTCCCGATGGGCGGTTCCAGGTGCTCAAAACCCAGGATGTGCCTGAACCTCATGGTGGTATGGGTACTCACGGGACTCTGGCACGGAAACGGCTTCAATTTCCTTATCTGGGGAGCCGTGCTCGGTATCCTGATCGTCGCCGAAAAGCTGCTTTACGGCAAAAAACTTGAAGAGATCCCGGTTTTAGGGAATGTCTATACGGTCATCATCATATGCCTTACTTGGGTCATTTTTGCGATAAACAACCTTGGAGATCTCGGTATATTCTTCGGAAGGCTGTTCCCGTTCTTCGGCAGCTCCGGTGTCGTGAACACTTCCGATATATTTGAGTATATAGCCGATTATTGGTGGATGTTCGTAATAAGCATCGTTCTTTGTGTTCCGGCGATCGGGAAACTTTATGAAAAGCACAAAAAAAGCCCCGTCGTAACGGTTCTGCTTCTGGTTTTGTTCTGGATCTCGGTATATTTCAGTGTTTCAACGAAGGGAAATCCTTTCATGTACCTGCATTTTTAGGCTGTTTTTTTGGCAAGGATATGAAAGACATGCCGGGGAAAGAGTGGTATAATCTTTTCTGTCAATGAAACATAAGATAATGGTTTGATTTATGAAAAAGACACCTCTTATCTTTGCGGTTATAGCTACGATAATAGTCTTTGAACTGCTTGGGATAGTAGGATACAATAACATATATGCAACACAGGATCATGACCCCGTTAAGGAACCAATCCTTGCGAGGGTTTTTTCGGCGATAAACGACGGAATATATCCCTGGGATATGTTCAATGAGGAAAAAAAGGCCGGCATCGTAGCCGAAGCCGGGAAGATCCGCGAAAAAGAAGAAGCGATGAAGCTTAAGGCCTCAGGTGAGGGCGCAGATACTGCGTCAGGTAAAGAAGGCACTGATACTGCGGCGGCAAACGGAAACGCCGATACATCTGCGGCAGACGGAAACGCCGATACTTCTGCGGCAGACGGAAACGCCGATACTTCTTCCAAAACCGGAGAAGCCGGAGGGAACGGAACCGGGGTTTCATTATCTTCAGATCCGGTCACGCTGGAAAAAATAAGTCCTACCGCGACTCCCGAACCCACGCCGACTCCGGAACCCGAATCCATATATCCGGAAGGCAGGCTCGAACCTTTAAGAGAGAGCACCTACGACGAGTACATTAACCATATTTCCGCTGATATTTACGGCGATACCGGTGTTTTGCGCGCGGCGACATATGAGTTTAAGAAGGTCGGGATCGATTATTTCGACGATGCGCTTTTTATCGGAGACTCACGTACCGTTGGCCTCAGGGATTATACGGAATTAAAGGATCATGCGGACTTTTTGTGTGAGACATCGCTTACGATAAGCAAGGTTTTCACATCCGATTTTAAAGGAAAAGGAACCGTAGAAGCGGCCCTTTCGAAAAAAGACTACGGCAAGATATACATAATGGTCGGGGTTAATGAGCTTGGCACGGGCACTACGGAGGATTTTATCGAAAAATACGCCGAAGTGGTGGACCGCCTTCACGAACTTGAGCCCGATGCGAAGATAGTGATCCAGTCCATAATGAACATAGACAGGGAAAGAAGCACCTCGGATGATATCTTCAACAATACGAACATCCTGGGGCGCAACAACGCGATAGCCACCCTGGCCGATAACAAAGTGTTCTTTTATATCAATATAAATGAAGCGGTCTGCGATGAAGACGGGTTCCTCAGGGATGACCTAAGGGGAGACCACCTGCATCTGCTCGGAGCTTCGAACGAGATCGTGGTTGAGTATCTTTTGGATCACGGAGTTTAAATGAAAAAGAAGAAAAAGCTGTTAAAGTTCATATTGATCGTGATCGTGGCGCTGATACTTATAGCGGCGGCTTATTTTGCTTATGTATTCCTCAGCTATAAAAGGATACCCGATAATCAGTTTCTGGACACCGATATGGTGGGTGCACTGTCGTACTTCAGGGAAGATGCGAACGCACTGAATACGGACAAGGCTTATAATATCATGACTTATAATATCGGTTTCGGGGCTTACACGGATGATTACAGTTCTTTCCTCGACGGCGGAAACGAAGTATGGGCAAAGTCAAAAGAAGGACTTATTGCCAATGTGTGTGAAATAGCGGGCGTTATCAATCGTTCCGATCCGGATTTCGTTTTCCTTCAGGAAGTCGATCTTGACGGAACAAGGACATATCACGTGGATGAAGTTGAGATCATAAACAATTTCCTCAGGGGATATTACTATGATACGGCCATATGTTATGATTCGGCATTCATGTTCTATCCTCCGACCGAGCCTTCGGGTGCGAATAAGTCGGCGATAGTTACTTATTCTGCCGGACGTATAACCAAGGCTGTCAGAAGAAGTCTTCCGATAGCTACGGATTTCAGCAAGTTCTTCGACTATGACAGGTGTTACAGCGTATCCAAGGTGCTTCTGGATAACGATAAGAGCCTTTGCCTCTTTAATGTGCATCTTTCCGCTTATGCCGATGATCCAGAGATAAGATCGGCGCAGCTCAATACCCTTTTCAATGATATGGCATCGGAGTATAAACTCGGCAACTACGTTATCTGCGGAGGGGATTTCAACCACTGTCTGCGAAATGAAGTGGATGACAACGATTATACCTGGGCTCAGAGGTTCCCGAGAGAGGAGCTTCCTAAGGGCTTCCTTATGGCCATAGATTATGCACAGCCCGAGTCGGTAGAGCATAACTCGTGCAGGAACGCCAATGAGCCGTACAATGAAAAGACCACATATACGACAACGATCGACGGCTTTATCGTTTCCGACAATATCAGGGTGAACTACTACACGAATGCTAAGTGGAACTATAAATATTCGGATCACGATCCCGTCATCATGCAGTTCTTCTTCAAGAAGTGATAAATCGTGATTTAAATTACAGGTGGTATATAAATGAGAGAAATGGAGTTTAAAATGGAAAGGGAAGGCCTTCTTTCTGAGGGCGATAAGGTCACGGTCACCGAGGGAGAACTCCCCGGATGCTGTTACTATACGATAGACCCTTCGCTTGCCATGTCTGCCAACATTCCCTTCAACGAACGCCTGAGTGTCACCGAGGGGACGGTTCTTTCCGTCATACGCAATTCCAGAGGATTCTACGTCACGGTGGGATTTGAAGAGTAAATAATTTTCGGGCCCCGGCCCGGGATCGGAGGATCATAATGAAAGTCATATCAACAGATAAGGCACCGGCTGCCATAGGCCCTTATTCTCAGGGCATCGTTTCGGGAGGAGTGTTATACGCATCGGGACAGATCCCGATCATTCCGGAAACAGGGGAACTTGAGACCGGAGATATCACTGCGCAGGCTCATCAGGCGATCAAAAACGCCGGAGAGATCCTTAAGGCTGCCGGAGCAGATTATACAAAGGTAGTTAAGACAACATGTTTCCTCGCCGATATGAATGACTTTGCCGCGTTCAATTCGGTATATGAGCAGTATTTTACCGGAAAACCCGCAAGGAGCTGTGTTGCCGTTAAGACATTGCCTAAGAACGTTCTTTGTGAAGTCGAGGTGATCGCTGCCGTTGAATAACGGATGATCAACGG
>JAIKZO010000089.1 GCA_024682115.1 Lachnospiraceae bacterium | reverse complement strand
ACCTCCGGAAGAATATTCAAAGAAAGCGGAGGTAACTATCATGAATCTGATGAAAGAAAATCAGGATAATAAAAAGTCGGGACGAATACAGTATATTTTCGGTATCGTTTTTCTGGCGTTGACGCTGCTGATGATCATATGTTCCGTCGGAGTTAATATCTCGTGGTTCGTAGATGTTCCGAATTTCCTGATCTTAGCGGGAGGGTGTGCGGCCGTAGTCTTCCTTAGCGGATCAACGCACAGTAAATATGAAGTTGCAGGTATTATACGGAAAAGTGTGATACCTATGGGAGTGCTGATGATGGCGGTAAGCATGATCGCTGTATTTTTCAAACTGGACTCCCCGGATAAATTGTTTCCGAATCTGGCTATTGCCGCGCTGGAACTTATTTATGCGCTTGTCGCTTATTTTGTTTTTCTTATTCTGGAGCACCGTTGGAAGTAGTCTGTTTATCAAAAAATGCCCTGATTGTGTTGGCGGTCGATATTTTATGAGGATATGACAAAAGTCATATGTTAGTTATTTCTTTTTTCACTACAGAATATAACATTGCATTTATATAATGAGTGTGTCGGATGGAAAATGATCCATGGACGCACTCATTTATTTTGCCGGTACAAAGAAATAAGAACATAACAATAAATCACGGAGGACATGAAAGTGGAAACGATCTTAAAGACAAATGATCTTACCAAGAAATATGACAGCAGAGTGGTGGTCGATAATCTCAATATCGAGATCAGACAGGGCGAGGTATTCGGGCTTCTTGGTCCCAACGGAGCCGGGAAAAGTACAACGATGAACATGATCTGCGGAATAATAAAGCCCACTTTGGGGAATGTGGAATTCAAGGGTAAGGATTTTCGGAAAAACAGAAAGGAACTCATTGACAAGCTCGGATACATCCCTCAGGATCTTGCGATACACGGCAACTTAAAAGCCTGGGAAAATGTTGAGCTTTTCACATCGCTATACGGAATAAAGGGAGCGAAGCTTAAGGAAAGGATCGATGAATCGCTTGAATATGTCGGACTGCTGGATAGACGTAACGACTATGCAAAGACATTCTCGGGCGGAATGAAGAGAAGGCTTAACATAGCCTGTGCCATAGGCCATCATCCGGAACTTCTTATATTCGATGAACCTACTGTAGGTATCGATCCGCAGTCAAGGAACTTCATTCTGGAAAAGATCAGGGAATCCAATAAAAACGGTGCGACCGTGATATATACAAGCCATTATATGGAAGAAGTCGAAGCGATCTGTACCAGGATAGCGATCATGGATAACGGAAAAGTGATAGCGACAGGTACAAGTGAAGAGCTTAAGAAGATGGTGACGGATGACACTTCATCGATCACGCTTGAAGAAGTTTTCCTTACATTGACAGGCAAAAAGCTCAGAGATCTTGTCTGAGAGACGGAGGATAACATGATAAGATATCTGGTCAAAAACAATATAAAACTTATGAGCCGGAGCGCAGTCAACATACTTCTGCTTCTGATATTTCCGCTCATTGTCATTGCGGTATTATCAAGTGCATTCGATGATCTGATGAAGAGTTATGAATCAGGGGATATCACGGCAGGATACATGGTAATTGATGACAGTGTCTCTGAAGAGATGGTCGATGCGTTTGTCGATGCGGCAAAAGATAATGACATGATCCTGTATAAGTATCCGGAAGGAGATCCCGAAGAACTGATCAAGAATAATGATATTTGCGGTATCGTGGTCTTTGATGAAGATTCCTATACCCTTTACCGGAATGACGACAAAAAGGAACTGTCGAAGGTATTTGAATACTTCGTTAACGCTTTTTATGAAAATATGGCTGCTTCGATCATGGGAATAGATACCGGATCCGTAAGCGTGAAGGTCAATCGCCCGAGCTTTCTTCCGGCAATAGATTCGACAGACTACTACGGCATAATTGAGGTTGTGTACTTTGCGTGGAATGCGATCATCTGCGGTGCCGGAATATTCATAAGCGAGAAAAAGAACGGTATAAATAAAAAATTCCAGGTTACGAACGTATCGGAAACAAAACTATATCTTGGAAAACTGTTATCGATCGCGGCAACCGTGGGGCCGGGAATGCTCATAACGAGCATACTTACCGTGCTTTTGTTCGGGGTGCATTGGGGATCTCCGCTTCTTTCGATCCTTTTGATCCTGGCATCAACGATCGCGGCCACGGCTTTGGGACTGCTTGTTTATTACATCTGTGAAAATACGGTCGCGACGATAATACTGGTATTTACGATAGTCTGGTTCATGGGATTTTACGGAGGCAGTTTTGAGACTTATATGTTCTCATCACATCCGCAGTGGATCAAGATCCTTTCTCCAATGTACCATGTTAACAGAGCTCTTTCGGAACTCTCATGCATGGGGAGGAGCGACTATACTTCCGGGGCTGTCGCATACTGCATGATCCTTGCTGTGATCTGCTCGGTGCTTGCGATAGCGGTGAATTCGGTAAAAAGGAGAACAAAGGCATGATAACGATGATCAGGACAAGCTTAAAACTGTTATTAAGGACAAAACTGCTGTGGCTGTTTTTGATCATAGCACCGATATTATCGGTACTGATCTTAAAAAGCAAAACGGAATATACGGCATTTGCGGAAAGTGCCAAAGAGATAGTGGAACTTAAGAGTCCGGATGAAAAGATCGCCTATAACGGCGGAAAAGGCGAATACACCGTAAAGGTATATGACGCGTCGGGAAGCGGACTTTCGGATAAACTCCTAAATGAATTGGTAGAAACGGGCCTCTTTGTGGTATGCAGGGCCAATATGAGCAATGCGGAGGTTACGGACGTTTCCATAGATGAACATATAAAACTTGATGCATATGAGGACAGAATGGGAGCGGCGATATACATTCCCGCGGACTTCGATGAAAAGGTAACTGCAGGTGATGCCGGTAATGCACTTCAGGTATTTATACTGTCCGATGATGAGAGAGAGGAAGCACTTATAAGTGAACTGGATCTGCAGCTGTCGGTCATGACAGGTATCATGGATACATATAAGAGCTATGGCGTTGAAATGGATGCGGACGATCTTCTTGAAAAAATGCTTGATGCGGAAGAAGAATTCCCTGAAAAGCATACAGTCACGGTAGCAGGAGGAGGCGGTGCTCTCCTTACGTCGGAACAGAACGATCAGAAATCGAAAATGGGATATGCGTTTGTATTTATGACACTCGCGTCGGTTTTTTGCGGATTCTTCGTTGCTTATACTTCGATCACGGAGCAGAAGAACGGGGTCCTTACAAGGATAGGGCTTTCAAAAGCGTCAATGCTCTCGTATTTTGCCTCGAAGATAGTAACGGTATTCATCCTGTCGGTGATGTTGACGGCAGTAGAAGCCGTATGCTCACTCGTGCTTGATATGGAAGATCTCGGGATGGCCAGAAGTGAGTTCATACTGATGATATTCCTGATGGGCCTTATCTTTTCTTCGATAAGCATGTTCGTCGGAACGGTGATGGGAGAGGTTATGAGTGCCAGCATGGCATCATTTACCATCTGGGTGGTATCCGCCCTATTGAGCGGCTGCTATTTTCCGATCGAATTCTCGGGCAAAGCTCTTAAGACATTGTCTTATATGATGCCTCAGAAATGGTTCATCGACGGAACGGAGATGTTGATATTGGGAGACGGCACTGCACTTTCTATGTTAATATGTATAACAGCAGCATACGTGCTGGCTACGTTAAGTCTCGGAAGCCTGGGGCTTAAGGTGAGAAAGGCATAGGAAATGGCAGAACGCCTGAAAGATAATTATTTTACGATCATACGCATAGTCCTGATGCTGATCTTTATCGCATACATTCTGGGATCATATGGAGATGCGGGAGTATCTGTGTGGGTACTCCTGCTTACTTTGCTTTTTATAAGCGTAATGGCTCTTAAGGAACTGTTTGAAGGGAAGATCAAAGGGGTCTTTCTTGCAGCGGCTTTATTATTATGGGTGAGTCTGATGTTGATCGGCGGCAGGGTGTTCCTTTTACTTGGAGTATATCTGGGATATGAATTCTTTTTTTCTTTTAATGTAAGTTCCAAACTGTATTTCATTCTCTATCCGGTTCTTTTTGTTCCGGGACCTGTCGATACATTTATCATGCTTGTTGTGATCATCATGCTCCATGCATTGTATTATCA
>JAIKZO010000030.1 GCA_024682115.1 Lachnospiraceae bacterium | reverse complement strand
GGTAAAAGTATAGCAGGTTTGCCAACCATATTCAAGACATGCGCATTGATATAATTTTTCTGAAAAAGAAAGGCGGAGCCGTGATATCTTATAAGCCGTTTTGGGAATTTATAAAGAAGAATCAGATCAGTACTTATATGCGGATATATACATATGGGATTAACAGTTATACCATTGACCGTTTAAGACATGATAAGCCTCTGAAAACATCTACAATCGACTGTATCTGCAACAGGCTTCACTGTGACATTAAAGATGTGATGTGTCATATAGAAGAAGAAACTGATGAGTTCACACCGTAAATTCATATATTAAAAAGAAAAACTCTTTGCCGGAAATAATGTCAGCAAAGAGTTTTTGTTACCCTGCAAAGCCGTTCCAGTGCTTCATTCAGAACGCTTCTCGGGCATGCGGCATTGATACGCTGGAAGCCCCTGCCGGGCTTTCCGAATATCCATCCGGCATCAAGCCAGAGACCGGCCTTATTTATAACAAGATCATCGATCTGCTTATAGTCAAGGCCGGTATCATTAAGATCCAGCCATAAAAGGTATGTTGCCTCCGGTTTTCTTATCTTTGCACCGGGTATCTTCTCGTTGATGAACGCACATGCCATATCTATGTTCTCTTCCACATAGTTTTTCATCGCGTTGTACCATTCATCACCATGCTCATATACGGCGATCGTTGCTTCCACTCCGAAAATGTTGGGCTCATCATAACCGGTCGCTTCAAATTCCTTCCGGAATCTTTGTTTCAGATCCTTATTGGGGATAAAAATGTTTGACAGCTGAAGTCCCGCGAGATTAAATGTCTTGCTCGGCGAAGTTGCGGTGATCGTGAAATCCTTAAATGAAGGATCGACTTCCTGAAATACCGTATGCTGCCCGCTCCATACAAAATCCGAATGTATCTCGTCGGAAAAGACAATAACACCATGATCTTTACAGATAGATCCTATGGTCATGAGTTCCTGCCTGCTCCAGGATCTACCTACCGGATTCTGAGGATTACAAAGTATGAAAAGCTTTATATCGTTCTTAACTATCTTATCTTCAAGATCGTCCGGATCCATCATCCATCTTCCGGTCTCGTCTTTGACAAGATCGGAGCTTATAAATCTTCTCCCGTTCTGTTTGATTATACTTTCGAACGGATAATAAACAGGCTGCTGGATAAGGACCGCATCGGAAGGACCGGTAAACGCCCTGACGGCCGTAGCTATGGCAAAGCAAACTCCGGGAGACTTTACGTGCCACTCACCTTTTACCTCCCAGTTGTGATGTCTTTTCATCCATCCGCTCACCGCTTCAAAATAGCCGTCCCCGGGCTGTGTATTGCAGTATCCGTAAATGCTGTGTTTTACGATCTTTTCAGCGGCATCCTCTACAAAAGACGACGTCTTAAAATCCATATCCGCAACCCAAAGAGGTAGAATATCCTCGGGATATCCTCTCCTTGCGGCAAAATCATATTTAAGGCACCTGGTGTTCCTTCTGTCGATGATCTCATCAAAATTCAGATTTCTTTCTTTCACGTCTTTACGTCCTTATCACTTTTTATCTGCCAGTGAAAACAGTCTGTCGATCTCTGTGATCAGATCGTCCACTCCTTCTATTCCAACCGATAAACGGAGCAGACGGTCGGTAATACCGATCTTCTCTTTCTGTTCAGGCGGGATCTCCGCATGAGTCTGAGTTATCGGATATGTTATAAGGGTTTCGGTTCCTCCGAGACTCTCCGCAAAATAAAACAGCTGTGCATTATCAAGGATCGTCCTTACTATCTCAGGAGATGCGACCTCAAAAGTTATCATGGCACCAAATCCTCTGGCCTGCTTTTTCATCAGTTCATATCCGGGATGATCGCTGAAGCCCGGGTAGATAACTTTTGTGACAAGGGGGCATTCCCGCAGGTGCTTTGCAATGGCAAGGGCATTTTCCTGCGCCCGCTCCATCCTGACCGCAAGAGTCCTTATCCCTCTTATCATAAGCCATGAATCAAATGGTGCCATCGCATTTCCAAGCGTGGTACAAAGATACCTGAGTTTTTCCTCCAGCACTTTATCATTTACGACAAGAAACCCACCGATCGTATCGTGATGTCCGCAGATGAATTTGGTCCCGCTGTGCACGACCACATCCGCTCCGAGATCAAGAGGATTCTGGAAATACGGGGACATGAACGTATTATCGACGATGAGCAGAACGCCCTTTTCTTTTGTCACGGCGGCAAGCTTTGCAATGTCCGTAACATGCATCATGGGATTGGTCGGAGTCTCCAGATATACCGCCTTTGTTTCATCTGTGATATATCCTTCGATATCTTCCGTCGAAAGGTCCGCTCTCGAAAAATTTATGCCGCGTTTCTTACATATACGGTCAAAAAGCCTTACGCTCCCTCCGTACAGGTCCTCATCGATCACCACATGATCGCCCGGTCCGAAAAGCTCAAACAAAGTGGTGATCGCAGACATACCGCTGGAAAAAGCCAAAGCTGCGCTTCCGTTCTCGAGTCCGGCAAGAATGCTTTCCAACTGGCTTCGTGTCGGATTACTCTGTCTCGAATAATCATATCCGCTGCTCTCTCCAAGCCCCGGATGCGAAAATGTCGCAGTCTGATATATGGGAAAACTGATCGCATGGTATTTATCCTCAACATCCAGATTCATTCCCTGACATTTGGTTTCAAAAGATACGTTCCAACTCTTATCTGACATTTTTTCTCCGTTCATGCACGCCTTATCATTGACGTGCATTCATTTTCTTTTTAAATTCTTCGGATATCCTTAGTGCGGCCGGAGCAGTACATGTGGCGCCTTTTGAAGTGCATTTATAGCACCCGGGCATTTCCTTTCCCATACGGTCCATAACGTCCACGACTTCATGAAAAGGGAGTACTGCATCCCTTCCGGAAAGCGCAAGATCCGCAAAAACCGTTGCCATTTCAATCGCGGTGATAAACCTTGAAAAACAAGGCTGGTTCTGACCGCCGGGTATGGGATCGCAGGGCCACCCCAGGCTCATCTGCAAAGCAAGCGAAGCTGCGGCTTCCACCTGTTCAGCAGTTCCTTTTGCAAGATATGTTATCGCACCCGCGGTCATGGCGGAACATACTCCGCATTCACCCGCACATCCGGTAACTTCACCTGTAGGTGAACTTCTTGTATAGCATATGGCACCTATTCCGGCAGCAACGAACAGCGCATCCGTTATCTCCTCGCTCGTCGAACCGAGTTTCGCGGCGGCTTCCTTCAAAGCTGAGTATAGGAATCCTCCGCCCGTGCCCATAGGTCCCGGCACCATCGCAACTCCCGGGATCTGAGCCTGTACACCCAGGATGTTTCTTATGACCTTTGCCGAATGCTCTCCGGAGAGGACAACATGGTCACGGGTATACTCTTCCCATTTACGGTAATGAAACCCGCTGTAACCGTTTTCAAGCGGCCGGGCTTCTTCCTCATATACCGCCCTTGTCTGCCTGTCCATGATATCACGCAGCTTGTTCATATGATCATACAGTTCACCGGCACTTTTGCCCGATGCACGCTTTTCATATTCGACCGCTGTTTCCGCAAGCGTTTTATGCTCGCTTTGAGCGATCTTACGCCAGCCGGCCATCGAATCGAACAATTGGGGTTTTATTTCATCATTGTATCGTATCGGAAGAACAGGCGTAAAGGGATATTCGTCAATAAAACGATCCCCTTTGTACTTAAAAGGCTTTCCCATAACTTCCACGGTCTCGACCATACCGCCTCCCGTAGATATTCCGAGGAGACTGATACTTTCACCCCTATCGTTTTCCAAAACAAATTCCACGGCATTGGGATGGTTGGCACGGCCAAGATCCGTATACTCAAAATTAAAGGAGATACCGCTTTTACGAAGGATCTCCTTAATATCAAATATCCGTTTATCATCCGGCAGCAATCCGTATGCACCGGAAAGCATACCGAGATCTTCAAACATTACTCCGAAAGTTCCCGAAAACGATCCGTCCGGATCGATACGCACCGTAATGCTTTTAAGCTCGCCTTTCAAAAGACAATGAGCAAGATATCCCAGCCTGCAGGGACCTGCTGTGTGTGAACTCGATCCGGGCTGCATTACCGGACCGAATACATCATTGAAAAATTCAGGATACATCAGTCTGTCCTTTCCTGTTTTACCGCATCTGACAAAACCTCTGCCATAAACCTTGCGGCATCTTCTATAAGTCCGGGATCAACCGCAAACCGCGGATCATGGAGCGACGGACCCTTTCCAGTTCCGTACCTTATATAAAGGCTTTTGGGCACAGGTCCTTCTTTTGTATAATAACTGAAATCGTCACCCGTCATTTCCGCTTCTTTACCCGTAGCTTCCCTGTATATGGTATCGTAACCGGACATATCATGAAGAACCTTAAGAGCCCTCATGGCAAGATCCGGGTCGTTCTCAACTACGGGCGATCCGCTCTGCCATTCGGTGACTATCTTTATTTTTTCTCTTTCTTCGACGGCCGAGACCTTTTTTGCAAATTCATCCCTGATAAGGGCCCGTTGCCGCTCATCCAGAGTCCTGACCGTACCTTCGGCCAGTGCTTCCGAAGGAATGACATTCCATGTCTCTCCCGCGTAAAGGCGCGTAAACGACACCGTGCTTTTGTGATCCTCTTTTTTCTTTATCTCTTCATATATATCCTTAAGTTCACCGATAAGATCGGTCAGTACCGGGATGGGATTTCTTCCGTATTCCGGCGTAGCCGCATGTGTTCCCGCGCCCTTTACGACGTACCTAAACCTGTCAACGGCGGCAGCAACGGGACCCTTTAATACAGACACATGACCTGCATCAAGTGACGGATCGACATGCAGGGCATATATCTCATCAAGGCCGTCCGAAAGTCCTGAGGCTATCAGATTTTTTGCTCCGTCAAAAGCTTCCTCCCCCGGTTGAAAAAGAATAACGATATCCCCTTCGACCTGATCGGTTTTTTCTGACAGATAATACGCCGCCGCAAGAGCCGTTACGATATGGAAATCGTGCCCGCATGCATGCATGACACCGGGGTTTTCAGACGACCATTCAAGTCCCGACTCTTCCCGGATCGGAAGTGCATCTATATCGGCCCGCAATCCTACTCTTTGCCCGGATGTCCCGTTTCCTTTAACGGTAGCTGCGATCCCGGCTTTTATTCCCCTGTCTTCATATGGGATGCCGATCATATCAAGGATCCTTCTTATCCTTGCACTCGTGTTTACCTCGGCAAATCCCAATTCGGGATCCTTATGAAATTCTTTGAATATCTCTTTCCAGTCCGGTTCTTTCATAACTCACCCGCAATTTATATCACATAAGTAAAACGCTGAAGATATCTGTCAAGGAACTGACGGGTACGCTCCTCTTTGGGATTCCCGAAAAGTTCCTGTGGCGTTCCGATCTCAAGTATCTGCCCTTCCGACATGAACGCTACCTTGTCTGAAATATCCCTTGCAAAATCCATTTCGTGAGTCACGATGAGCATCGTGGTCCGTTCGTTTGAAACTTTTTTTATAACGTTCAGAACCTCCTGTACAAGTTCCGGATCAAGAGCCGAAGTGGGTTCATCGAACAATATTATCTTAGGATCGAGTGCCAGCGCCCTGGCAATTGCTATCCTCTGTTTCTGACCGCCCGAAAGTGCCTGCGGATAATGATTCCTGTGATCTTCCATTCCGACTCTTTCAATATAATCAAGTCCGATTTCAAGTGCTTCCGCCGGCGTTTTCTTTTGTACGACGATCAACGCTTCCATTATATTCTCGAGTGCCGTTTTGTTTTCGAACAGTCCGAAATTCTGGAAGACCATGGCTGTCCTGCGCCTTGCCTTCGCACGTACATTTCTGTTTATCTCTTTTGCGTCAAAAGAAAGATCGGCTATGCTAATCTTTCCTTCATCGGGAGTTTCGAGAAGGTTTATGCAGCGAAGAAGGGTGGATTTTCCGGATCCGCTCGATCCTATAAGAGATACCGTCTGACCTTCCTCAACTGTAAGATCCACGCCCTTTAATACTTCATTATTCCTGAAGCGTTTCTTTATGCCTTTGATCTCTATCATGCTTTTACCCCTCCCGTCTTCTCGGTAAGATGCTGTCTCTTTTCGACATAGGCGACAACTCTTTCAAGGATTATGCAGATCACCCAGTATATAAGCGCCGCATCGATATACGCTTCGAAAAATCTCGATGCCCTTCCGGCCTGTATCTTGGCCTGTCCCATTATCTCCGGGACCGCAGCGGTAAACGCGAGCGAAGTATCCTTAAGAAGTCCGATAAAAAAGTTCGCAAAAACCGGCAGTCCGACTTTTATCGCCTGCGGGATCACTATCCTTCGCATGGCCTGCCATGTTGTCATTCCGACGGAATAAGCAGCTTCTATCTGGATCTTGCTGACCGCCTGAAGCGATGCTCTTATCGATTCGGTAAGATATGCTCCCGCATTCAACGAATATGCAACGAGCATAAAGACCAGAGCGGGTATCCATGAAATGTCCCAGTCGGTACCGAATCTTTGGTTGATGAGCCTGACAAATATAGGGATCGCATAGTATATCAGCATTATCTGTACGATCAGCGGCGTTCCCCTTACAAACGAAACATAAATATTAGTCAGCTGCTTCAGTACGGGAACGTTGTATATCTTTGCCAGTGCGCCTATAAATCCCAGCCCGATGCCGATTACAAACGCAAATACCGCGATCTCTATCGTATACGGAATACCCTTTATAATGTCGGGTATTATCGAGATCATAAATTCAAAATCAAATATCTTGCCCATTAAATCCACCTGAAAAAGATAAGATGCTCCGGAATGTTACCGGAGCATCTGTATAACCTTATTACTGTTCCTCACGGATCTCTGTGTAATCTGCCTCAAACCACTGTTCCGATAAAGCTGCAAGTTCTCCGCTCTCCTTAAGCTTTGTAAGGGCTGCATCCACTCTTGTCTGGATCTCTTTGCCCGTCTCGTTCTGCTGGAAGATGAAGAATACGGGGGTCTGATCAACGGGAGCACCTACCGGCTTTACGTCAAGTCCCTGTATCTCGGCTTTGCTTACGGCAACTGCGGGATCGTTAAGTGTTGCAGCGATCCTTCCGTTTTCGATGTCCTGAAGGATGGTCGTAACATCTTCCTCATAATAGGTGATATTGATCTGTGCATCCGGATGCTCCTCATTCCAGAGCTCAGCTTCTTCGTTATGGTTATCACCTACAGTCAGTCCAAGGGTTGCGCCCTGATCAACAAGATCCTGGAAAGATGTGATCGTATCATTGTCACCCTTGACTATGAGCTGATTGGTTGCTACAAAATATGAATTATCCGTAAGATAATACTTTTCTTTTCTCTGCTCAGTCTTGGCGATCTGATTAGCCAGCATCTGGAACTTGTCTGAATCAAGTCCTACAAAAAGACTGTCCCAGGGGCCTGATGTGAACTCAAAATGTAATGAAGGATCGATCTCTTCTATCTTTCTTACAACTTCGATATCATAGCCTGTAAGGTTACCTGCTTCATCCTGGAAACTGAACGGGCTGTATGTTCCCATCGTTCCTACCTGAACCGTGATAGTCTCTGCAGCGGGTTCAGCATCGTTCTGCTCTTCTGTCTGAGCTTCGCTTACATCCTCATTTGCTGCCTCCTCAACCGGAGCTTCCTGTACCTGAGGAGCCTCAGGTGCGGGTTCCGCCTGTGCCGTTGCACATGCTGTCAGAGCTCCGACTGCCAGTGTTAATACAATTGCCTTTACCAGATTTTTTTTCATAATTTCTTCCTCTCTTTCTTTTTATCTATCTTGTTAAAAGACCTGCATCAAGTACGAACTGATTGCCTGTCATATAACGAGCTTTTTTACTTGCAATGAACTTAACGCTTTCAACAACGTCTTCGGTTTCTATCCAGGGCACCGGCAGAAGGTTTCCTGCAGAACGCTCCGCTATCTCTTCCGGTGTTGTTCCCTCGAGTTCGGCCAGCCCGTCATTCATCGGTGTATTGACACCTGTGGGATGAAGTGAAACAACACGTATCCCGTACGGAGCAAGCTCTATGGCCTGGGATCTCGTCAAACCTACCAGCGCATGCTTTGATGAAGCGTAATGGCTCATCCGGTTCATTCCGCGAAGTCCCGCTATGGACGAGTTGTATATGATGACTCCGCTCTTCTTTTCGATCATGTGGGGTATCACATATTTTGATATCAGCCATCCACCTTTGAAATTAATGTCTATGACTGCATCAAACTGCTGTGATGTAAGTTCCCAGGAATATCCGTATGCTGCTATTCCGGCATTTGAGAACAGGATATCTATCGAACCGAATTCCTTTATTCCGCGCTCAACCGCCTCTTTAACATCCTCTTCATTCCTTATGTCTCCCGCATAAATGACCGCTTTGGCCCCCAGCGCTTCAATATCTTCCTTAAGCTTTTCAAGGTCCTCGTTTGACGATCTGTTATATGCGGGATAAGGGATCTTCTGTCCCAGATCAAAAGCGATTATGTTGGCGCCTTCTTTTGCAAATCCGAGTGCAACAGCTCTGCCCTGTCCTTTTGCAGCGCCCGTGATAAGTATTGTTTTTCCGTTAAACTCTGCGGACATCTTTTTTTCTCCTCCTACTTCCTTTTTGTATAAGGTATCAGTTCCTCATCCAGGTCTACCTTCAGACTCTTGTTGATAAGGTTGGTTGCTATCATGATGGTTGCAAAAGCGGTGATCGATACTATCTGGTTTTCGTTCCAATAGGATTTAAGTCTGTCAAATATCTGATCCGGAATGTTATTGGCGTCCTTTACTATCGCTCTTCCGTAATCGATCAGCACTTTTTCCTGATCCGTGAACTCAAAATGTTCAAAATCGATCTTCGCATCATCAAGGATCTTTTTGAAAAACATGCTGCAGACCAGACAGTCGTTTTCCGTTGAGATCGCATATGAAAAGAAGTTTACTGCCCTTTCTCCGAGGAAGCTTTCGATCTCCTCTTCAAGCGGGAACCATTCCATCAGTGCGTGAAAAGCCGGTATCGAATGGATCAGTGTTTCTTTCATATTGGTGAGTGGTCCGTGGGTACTCACCCATTCATCAATTACTTTCTTTGTTTCATTATCTGCATCTTCGTATTTTAACTGTGATATAACTGCCATGTTTTTACTCCTCAAACGCTTTCTTAAATGCCTGCTCAAAATCTGCGATCAGATCGTCCGCATCTTCAAGTCCTACCGAAACCCTCAGCAGATTTTTATCTATTCCTGCCAGTTCCTGAATATCCCCCGGAAGTTCCGAATGCGTGTTTTCCTGACTGTTGGTGATAAGTGTTCTGACATCCCCGATATTTACATGGTATGAAACATTGTTAAGGGATTTTATGAACTTACCGAGCTTTTCCCTGTCTCCGCCGAACCCGAATGAGAAAAGTGCTCCCGGCCCTTTCGGGAAATCCCTGTCAGCCAGTTCTCTGTACCTGGAACCTTTCGCGTAAGGATGACGTACCCATTCGACATGCGGGTTGTTCTCAAGGTATTCGATAAGCTTCTTTGTTGTCTCAAGTTTTCGGTCAAGCCTCAGCGGCAATGTTGCGAGTCCCTGTAAGGTAAGGAACGATTCGAACGATCCGAGTGCTCCGCCGAAGAATTCCGTAAAGAATATCTTGAGTGTAGCTATAAGGGGCGCTCCCGGGATGAATTCGATCGGTGATCTGGGATTATCCTGAAGATCTCTCATCTTCCATTCTTTCCGGTAGAAGTGTTCAAATCTCTTCTCGTCATAATGGAAATCACCCTTTTCAACAACTATTCCGGCTATCGTGTTTCCGTGTCCGTTTATTTCCTTTGTTGCCGAATAAACTGTTATATCCGCTCCGTGTTCGAACGGTTTATATAAGTAGGGAGTCGCGACCGTGTTATCGACGACGACCGGAATACCGTATTTGTGAGCCACCTTTGCGATCGCATCAATATCGTAAAGTTCGATGTTGGGATTGCTTATCGACTCCAGATATATTGCTCTTGTGTTCTCATCTATGAGCGATTCATATTCGGCAACATCATCTCTGTTTTTTACGAATCTTGTTTCGATGCCGAAGTTTTTATAGAAGCTTCCGAGTGCCAGCTGTGCCGCTCCGTATAAGGAAGATGATGAAACGATGTTTCCTCCGTTCTCCCCGAGAGCAAGCAGTGTATAAGAGATAGCTGCCATTCCAGAAGATACAGCCACCGCTGCTTTTCCTCCTTCCAGCTGGGTGAACCGATCCTCAAGTACTCCGCCCGTGGGGTTCCCCACTCTCGTGTAGATCCCTCCTCCTTCGGTTCCCGTCCACAGCCTTCTCGTCCTGTCGATATCTACAAGATCAAAACCTGCTGTCTGGTAGATCGGAGGATTGACCGAATAAAAGTGTTTTGAAGGATCATATCCTGCTCTTATCGCTAATGTTGAAAAATCCTGATTAGCCATTTTTAATTCCTCGCTTTCGTTTTAATGGTGTATGAAATGTTTTGTTTTTTGTTTCATGACGCCGACAGGACTCGAACCTGTAACTTCGGCTTTGCACACCTATGCCGTTCCGGCGGCTACGACGTCTATAAGGAGGTTACGAAAAAGAGTAAAAAAAACCCGGGGTTTTAAACCTCCGGGTTTCAGCAATCCACATTATCTGTTTCAGATTATCGGATACGGTTGCACGGCAAATAGGCCAGACATTCCGTTGCTGAATGATCCCGGAAAATTATCTGACAACACATACACATATTGTTTGTTCTGAATGTGCTATTCATTTGCGTGCTCCTTTCTAAAAGTATCTTGGACGTATAATATAACCATTTCCCTACTATGTCAATAGGTTTTTTAAAAATTTTTGAAAAATTTTTTTAAACACGATGAAATTGCGCAGGAAACAAGGATGATCACTGCGGCTGTTATACCTGCGGCCGGGTAGCTCCCGTACATATCATAATGATAAAAATTCCCAATGGAATTGACGATGCCATGGCAGAGGACGCAGAGCCACACACTTCCGGTAAGGCTCCTTATGGCACCCATCATAAAGCTTAACCCAAGGACCATGATGCCGAAAACGAAAAAGTTCTTTTGATACTGACTTGCACCCGGAATAAAGAAAAGAGGCAGATGCCACAGCCACCATATCACTGCGGTGATCAGTGCCGAAAGCAAAAAGCCGAGTTTTTTGTTAAGTTCCGGAAATGTAATGTATCTCCATCCTGCTTCTTCCAAACCTCCCGCAAATATCATCGCGAGGATCATCAGCGGGAGCCAGTAGATCGGCAGACCCTTCCTGTATCCGGATAAAAGGCACATCAATATCGTATGCAGGATCGGAAACAGTATCGTCAAAATGTATGCCTGCACGCTATGCTTAAAGTCGAACACATGCTTTATCCAGTCTTTGAATCCGGTAACTTCCCCGTTCTTTTTAAGGAGGATATATGAAGCTATGGCAGGCGATATCCCGCCGGCAAACCAGGGAATATAAAGCCATGGACAGTCATTCAGGGTCATTCCGTTAATTCCGGTTATGATACAGATTCCCCAGCATATCCCCATGATCACAAACGTGAGGATAAGATGTCCGAAGAACACCTTTCCGTTAAATAATTCTTCTTTATTATTTTCCATTTATCTATATACCTCTATACTGATCTTTTCTTTTCACTTGGCGTCGATCATCAGTTTTATCAGATCGTTCATAGCCGGGTTCAGGTGTTTATCCTTGTGAATGAATATCTGCGAATATATCGGGAAATCATCACCTGCCCAGTCTATCTTTTTAAGAGCGCCGCTCCTTACTTCTTCCGCTGCCACCATGGACGGCATGAATGCGACCCCGAGTCCGTTAATCGCAAACTGCTTTAATACTTCCTTACTGCTCGTTTCCATCTCGATCTTCGGTGTGACCTGATGATCCATGAAATCCTGAAGCAACATATGCCTGAAACTGCAGTTATGCGATGTCAGTAAAAGCGGGATGCCTTCGAGATCCTTCTCTTTTACCCTCTTTTTTTTGGCTATGGGATGATCCGGACTTGCAAAGAAAGCCAGTGTTTCTTTTTCCTTATGTATCAGACTGAGTTCCGGGGTTTCCATGATTGGATTAAGAGTATACACAAGATCCAGCGCCCCGCTCTTTAAAAGTCCCGGAAAGGTGTCATGCTCGATAAACTGAAGCTGTATATCCATTTTCGGATACGCTTTCTTATATTCCACAAGACTTTCGGGAAGACGGTTATAGCAAAAAGATTCCGAAACTCCGAGTTTTATGATGCCGGAAGGCGTCTTTGATGCGGAAACCTCCAAAAGGATCTCTCTTTGAAGTTTTAACATCTGCTGTGCATAGGCGATCAGTTTTTCTCCTTCCGCTGTCACCACAAGCCTCTTACCCAGACGTTCAAACAAAAGACAGCCAAGTTCCTCCTCAAGCTGCTTTATCTGGGTAGTCACCGTAGACTGGGCATAACCCAGCATGTTTGCGGTAGTCGTAAAGCTCTTTGTTTCAACAAGTTTCAAAAATGTCTCTGATTGAGTGTTGTTCATGATCCTATCCTTGTATCAAGTTTTTTGATGATAATCATCGTTTATTTCAATTTTACTGATACATTGTCTGATGCTATTATAGAACCGGCAAAGCCAAAAAGCAAGTTCAATCGGAGGATCGTTTATGAGCCTTGAAGTCAATAACCTTACAAAAATATATAAGCTGAAAAAAAGAATGACGAAGACCGCGGTCGACGGTATTTCCTTTTCCATTCCGACCGGAGAGATCGTCGGATTCATCGGTCCGAACGGGGCGGGCAAATCCACCACGATAAAGATGATGACCGGGATCCTTGCCCCTGACAGGGGTTCCGTTTCCATAGACGGTCTTAACTTTAAAAAGAACCGGAAGCAGATCATGATGAAAACAGGTGTGGTCTTCGGGCAGAAAAGTGTCCTTTGCTGGGATATCCCCGTTCTCGACACCCTGAAGCTTTTTAAGGATATGTATCGTATTCCCGACGAAACCTATAAGCGGAATATGGAGATGTTTTCGGATATCCTCGGCATAGATGAGTTCATCAATCAGCCCCCGAGACTCTTAAGCCTCGGGCAGAGGATGAAGGCGGACCTTGCCGCATCACTTATATATGACCCCGATATCCTGTTCCTGGATGAACCCACGATAGGGATCGATGTGCTATCCAAAGAACGCATCCGGAATTTCATCAAAAAGATCAATGAAGAAAGACACACCACGATCATCCTTACCACCCACGATGTTTCGGATATCGAAACGCTGTGCGAAAAAATAATAATTATTGATAAAGGAATCCTCATATATAATGGAACGCTTCCGGATCTTAAAGACAGATATCAGACGACCGATCTTGAGGAGATCATAAAAAAGATCTATATCGCAGGAGAAAGAAAAGATGCGTAAATACCTGGACCTTTCACTTATAGGAATAAAAGAACATACCGCGTACTTAAACTCCGTCTGGGCAAATTTTCTGTCAAAGATCGTATATCTTTATATGCAGTTTGCTCTGTGGAATGCCCTCTTCTCCTCAAACGCAGGAAAAACCATCCCGCTAAGTCACGATGATACGATCCGCTATATCATCGTTGCGACGATAATCTCTTCCTTTATGGAATGTGATGTTATCGACTGGATAAATCAGCAGATCCAAACGGGCGATGTGGCCAATCAGCTCATAAGACCCGCAGACTACAAGACCATGATCTTTTCAAAGCACCTCGGAGCAAGCGCCGTCCGTCTTGTTTTATATGCCGTTCCGTTAAGCCTGGTCGTTGCTCTGTTTTATGATAAACCCTTGATCTGCAAAGGACAGCTGATCTACGGGATCATCTCAATCCTTCTTGCTTATATGATCCAGTTCTTATACTCGCTGATAATCGGTCTGATGGCATTCTGGCTTATCGTTACATGGCCTCTTAACATGCTGCTTGCAGCCATATATAAGCTGCTTTCGGGCTCATGGATACCGGTTGCGATGTTCCCGGATCTGCTCTCAAAGATAAACATGTTTCTTCCGTTCCGTGCCATCTATGCCATACCGTTAACGATCATCACGGCTTCCATGGACCGGGAGGATATCATGTCCGATATCAGGGTTCAGCTCATCTGGCTGGTCATCCTGTTTTTATTATCGGAATTCACCTGGGTGGTCGGAAAGAACAAACTCATAGTACAGGGAGGTTGACCCATGTATCTTTTAAGAATGTACAGACATTTTGTGATCATATATATGAAAGGAAAACTTGCCTATCATTTCTCTCTTATTTTTGAGCTGATCGCCAACACGATCCAGATAGGCATTTACTTTGCGGGATTTATGGTCATATTTCATAATTTTGACAACATCGCCGGATGGGAACCGAACGAAGTGCTCTTCATGTTTACGACCAGCTGGCTTTCCTATAGCCTGAGCTGCTTCTTTTTCTGGAGCCCGATGAAGGATATGGGGCAGCTGATCAGAAGCGGAAAGTTCGATCTGTATCTGACAAGGCCGATAGGTCCCATGCTCTATATGGTCCTTCAGCAGTTTCAATACACCTTTATCCCGAGACTTGCTTTATCAGTGTTCTTCTGGATCTACAGCATGTCAAAACTTTCAATCAACTGGGATTCGGCAGGGCTTATCCTTTATGCCGTCAACATGATCTCCGCTTTTGTGATCTTTTCGTCCATAACCGTTTTTACGGGTACGATCAGTTTCTGGACCGTAAAGAGCGAAGAAATAGTTTCGCTTCTTACAAATAACAACTACGGATTAAAGAATTATACGGATTATCCTATAAGCATATACGGAAAAGGCATGCGGTTTCTGCTCACGTTTATCATTCCCTATGCGTTTACCGGATATTATCCTGCAGGCTGCCTCCTTGGAAAAGAACTGATCCACCCTGAGTTTTCGCATCTTGCTCCGCTTATAGCGCTCATCGCGGGAGTTGCTTCATATCTTTTCTGGAATAACGGGCTTAAGCATTATAACAGCGCCGGCGCGTGATACGGTTGACTTTAACTGATAGGAAATCTATTATAATAGTACAAGGTGTGGGTCTGCATTGGAAATATGCGGTTCGCCACACCACTTTTTATATACTCAAATATGATATAATGAATGTAGACGGTTAAGGATTTATGGGCAGAGTAAAAAGAGGAAAGTTCGTTTATAAAAATGAAGACGGTATGATGAAGATGCAAGAGTTCTATGATAAGACTCTTGCCTCTCTTTGTATACCCTATACTGAAGACTTCTTTGATACTTCATTTGGTAAAACGCATTGTCTGGTTGTGGGGGATACAGCAAAACCGAGGATATGTACGATACATGGCGGCAACGGTATCACAACGCTGAACCTTAAACTTTTCCTCCCGCTGCTGGATAAATACTGTCTCCTCGCGCCGGATGTAATAGGAATGCCCGGAAAAAGTGATCCATACAGAAACATCAGCAGTCAAAAGGATGAATACGGGCTTTGGATAAGGGAAGTACTGGATCATTACAATGCAGATGAGATTTCATTTGCAGTATCTTCATACAGCTCAGCCATGTTTCTGTCATTTGCAAAACGGTATCCGAAGAGGGTTAAGAGTGCTCTGCTGCTTGTTCCCTCGGGGATAGCTCATGGCCCGATCCTTCCCATGATGGGTAAAATGGTAGTTCCGTTTTTAAAATATTACCTGCGACCGTCGGAAAAGACTCTTGATGCAGTGATCGAAACCATGGGTGGAAAAGGTGATCCTGTCTGGAGAGAATTCTTTGATCTTATGATGTCATCTTACAAGATGGAAATGAAACCGCCAAGGGAATATACGAAATACGAACTGGCATCTTTTAAAGCACCGCTCCTTATCATAGCATCGGAAAATGATATTTTCTTTCCGGCGAAAAAAGTATTCAGGAAGGCCAAAGAGATTTTTACAGGACCGGTCTCTACGTATAAGATAGACAGCAAACACTTACCGTCAGATGAAACAATGATCTATGTCTGCAAACGTACTGAAGAATTCCTGAACACTATTGAGATAACAGACGGATATTTTTACGACGAACCAACAAATATCCTGCATAACGATGAATTTTATGAAAAACAGTATGTCGTATTAACTGATAAGAACGATAACGGCAGGATGTGGAAAGGATATATTTATTATCATCTCAATATTGGGAGTGATAAGAGATGTGATATCACTATTCCGACAGATTACGATGATAGTGTAAAACCATTACATTGCCGGATCGTAAAAAAAACGGATTCAAGTTTTTATGTTGCTGTTCTCGCAATAAGTGCAATGAACAACGATACAAGACT
Source organism: Lachnospiraceae bacterium (assembly GCA_024682115.1). Lineage (GTDB taxonomy): Bacteria > Bacillota > Clostridia > Lachnospirales > Lachnospiraceae > JAILLW01. Next base: position 19,953 of record JAIKZO010000030.1, on the reverse strand, counting down.
AAACGGACGTCCTGTTGGTGTTGATGATCCCTGTCAAATACATGAGGGTGATGAGTTATCTGTAGGAAGTCATACGTACATAGTGGATTTTGAATAATAAAAGAAGACACAAAAAAGATTGTTCCCTCCGGAACAATCTTTTTTATTGAATTTAATACCAGGCATGCTTGACACATAAGCATTTCCGTATTTTTGTTATCGAGCGCGAGACGGGAGCTAAGGTAACGCCGCGCGCACCTTCGGTGCCCCCGGCACAGGGCATTTTCTTTTGTACGCATAGTGTACGCATATAGAATTATGATAGTATCCGCTCATTAAAAAGCATAAAATTTAATGACAAATATAACACATAATGTTACACTTTATTTAGGAGGTGACAGTATGCCTAATATATTACCGGTGTCGGATTTAAGAAATTATAAGCAAGTTATAAGTAAGGTTGCCTATGGCAATCCAGTATATCTTACCAAGAATGGCAGAGGTGATGTGGCGCTTGTAGATATCAGAGAACTTGATGAACTTCGTGCATTAAAGAGTCTTTTTAATGAACTTGAAAAAGGCGAAACATCAGCCAGAAAAGACGGCTGGATATCACTTGATGAGGCCGAAAAGAGGTTAGGGCTGTGAAAAATATAGAGATCACTCCTGCAGCATATAAAGATCTGGAAGGATTAAAAATGTACCTAACAGAAAACTTCGACGGTGATGTAGCAACAAAGGAATTAAAGCAGATCTTTAAGGACTTAAGAAGACTGGCGAAGTATCCTGATACGGATATAAAATTATTTGAAAGATTTGGAATCACCACTGATTATAAATGTATTCTTACCCAGAAAAATTATGCTTTTTATAGAATCGAAGGCGATAGTATTAAGGTAATAAGGATTCTGGATAATCGAAGAGATTTTTTATATATACTATTGGGAATACATATGAGTTCTGATGAATCTGAAGGTTATTGGGACGAATAAAGATTAATGCAACAAAATTTTTGCAGATAAGTAACGCGTAGAATGATAAGTGAGCGCGAGACGGGAGCTAAGGTAACGCCGCGCGCACCTAAAGGTGCCCCCGGCATGTCGTCCCGTCTCGATTTGAAGTGCTCTTGCAAAAAAAGAAGGATACCTCTTTGGGTATCCTTCTCTTTTTGCAAGAGCGCGAGACGGGACTCGAACCCGCGGCCCCGACCTTGGCAAGGTCGTGCTCCACCAACTGAGCCACTCGCGCATATATGTGTCCGCACAGCGAACATGACTATATTACAATAAGGTCCGGGAAATGTCAAACAAAAAAATAAAGTTCCGAGGGACAACATATAAATGCAGAAAGAACGTACAAATTCACGCAAATTATAAAAAAAGCATAAATCTATAAACATTGTCTTAAATAAAATCCTTTTCGTTGATTTTACCCGGGCGCAGGTTTACAATATGCCTTGTCGGTTGACAATCATCTTGAAAATGATATCTTAAATGCGATAAACGGGGAACTTTTCGGGATCATTTCGGAAAGGTTTATCATCATGGAGGAAGAAGTCAAAGAGAGCAAAGGCTCCGGCTTTATGCTCAAAATTTGCGGATTTATCGTAGATAAACGCAATCTGTTTTTTCTGATATATGCCATACTTGCGGTATTTTCTGTTTTTTCACGAAACTGGGTCAAAGTTGAAAACCAAATGTCATACTATCTTCCGGCCGAGTCGGAGACAAAGCGCGGACTGGATCTGATGCAGGAAGAATTCGTAACATACGGATCCTGCAACGTCATGGTCGCCAATGTGTCCTATCCGCAGGCGGAAGGAATACGGGATGACCTTAGCAACATCGAGGGAGTGTTTTCCGTAGACTTCGATAACACGGAGGCACATTATACCAACGGAAGTGCCTACTATAACATAACCTTCGATCATGACGAGGACGAGGAGGAATGTCTTACATCACTTGCTCTGGTCGAAGACTATCTGGACGGATATGATACTTACCTGACCACGAGCCTCGGTGATATCCAATCCGAACTCATAAACGAGGAAATGAAGACTATTTCGATAATCGTGGTCATAGTCGTGGTTTCAGTTCTTTTACTTACTTCTCAGGCCTATGCCGAGGTTCCGGTACTTCTTATTACATTCGGATCAGCCGCATTGGTGCAGATGGGAAGTAATTTTTTGCTCGGAACTATTTCTTTTGTATCCGATTCCGTGACCATCGTCCTTCAGCTCGCGCTTTCGGTCGACTATGCGGTCATTTTGCTCAACAGATATAAGGAAGAACACAAAACACTTCCTCCCAGAGAAGCGACGATAGTTGCCCTTTCCAAAGCGATCCCCGAGATCTCGGGAAGTTCGCTGACGACCATCGGCGGTCTCGTTGCCATGATGTTCATGCAGTTTAAAATGGGCGCCGACATGGGCATAGTGCTCATCAAATCCATTTTGCTCAGTCTTCTTTCGGTATTCTTACTGATGCCGGGAATCATAATGCTCTTTTCCGGTCTCATGGAAAAAACGCAACATAAGAATTTCATTCCGGAGATCCCGTTTGTCGGAAAATTTGCTTATCTTACACGGTATATAGTAGCTCCCGCCTTTGTGCTCGTGATCTCCGCGGGCTGCATCATCTCAAATAAATGCCCCTATGTATACGGATACAGCAAGATAACGACTCCCATAATAAACCGTGTGCAGAAGGCCGAACAGATTCAGGAGGAAAACTTCGGGTCCTCCAACATGGTCGCCCTGGTCGTTCCCAAAGGCGACTATGAAAGCGAAGCACTTCTCTTAAGGGATCTTGAAGCCTGCCCTGAAGTCGATCATACCCTGGGACTTTCCAACACGGAGGCTCTGTCGGGTTATACTCTGACCGACAGGCTTACTCCAAGGCAGTTCTCTGAGCTCATCAATCTTGATTATGAGGTTGCGGAGCTTATATATACCGCATATGCCATCAATGATGAAGATTACGCCAAAGCCGTAAACGGCCTTTCGACATATAAAGTTCCGCTCATAGATATGTTCTCTTTCGTATATCAGGAGGTCAAAGACGGTTATGTGACACTTGATGATGACATTATGGATTCCCTCGAGGAAGCCAACCGCATGATGACCTTTGCAAGGAATCAGCTTGAGGGCGAGAACTATTCGAGAATGCTGGTATATCTTAACCTTCCCGAAGAATCCGACGAGACTTTTGAGTTCATTGACCGGATACACACTATAGCAGATAAGTATTACAACGATGACGGAGTTTATGTTGTCGGTGAGTCGGTCAGCGAATATGATCTTGAAAAATGCTTCGGCAGGGATAATACGGTAGTCAGCCTGGTTTCGATACTTGCGGTTCTGGTGGTTCTGCTTTTCACGTTCAAATCCGCCGGTATGCCGGTGCTCCTTATCGTTGTAATCGAAGGCTGCATATGGATCAATTTCTCTTTTCCGACATTGATGAAGGATCCTCTGTTCTTCCTGGGATACCTGATCGTCAGCTCGATCCAGATGGGTGCGAACATAGACTACGCGATCGTCATAGCAAGCCGCTATACGGAACTTCGTGAGACGATGCTCCGTAAGGAAGCGATCATCAAGACCATGAACCTTTCGTTCCCGACCATAATCACATCGGGAACCATGCTGGCGGTGGCAGGTACCGTCATCGGAAAACTTACAAGTGATGCCGCCATATTCGGAATAGGAAGATGCCTGGGACGCGGAACCATTATATCGATCTTCATCACGATGTTCGTGCTGCCTCAGATACTGCTCGTCGGAGACAAGATCATAGAAAAGACGGCGTTCGTGATGAACATGCCCGTAAGGAACAGACAGATGAGCGGTCTCATACGAGTGGACGGACTCGTCAGGGGCCGGATCGACGGAACCGTCAACGGAATGATGCATGCGACCATCAGAGGAAACGTCAGCGCATACGTCGAGTCCGGGGATGTGACACAGGTGTCAGATGAAAATGACACGCAGGGAACCCGCATTGATACCGCGGATATACAGAAAGAAGGTGTGTAATATGAAGAAAAGGATAGCTGCCTTCACAATAGGGCTCATCATGGCTCTGGATCTGTTTTTGCCTGCATATTCCGAGATAACGGATGACGAGATCACGGTTGAGGTCGAATCCATAAGAGAAGAAGAAAACGTAGAGACAGGTACCCAGCAGTCGGCAAGGGACTCCGTGACCGATGTTGACGAAGATATAAAGGACGAGGTTGAGGCCGAGATCCTGCCCGGATGGGAGATCATAAGGATAAACAGTGCAGATGATCTGATAAAGCTTGCCGGGGACTGCAGTCTTGACACATGGTCAAGAAACAAACACGTTGAGCTGATGAAAGATATATCCCTTGCAGAAAGCGGCTTTGTGCAGATCCCCACATTCGGAGGGACTTTCGAAGGAAACGGCCATGTGATCAGTGACTTCATTTTCGAAGAAGCCGAACCGTATACCGGATTTTTCGCATACCTTCAGCAGGATGCGATAGTAAGGGATCTGACCGTCAAAGGTCGCGTAGAGCCTTCCGACAAACAGACCGGTGTCGGAGGTATAGCCGGGGATAACAACGGTGTTATCATAAACTGCTGCTTTGACGGAGTGATAGCAGGCAGCGACTACGTGGGCGGTATCGCAGGAGTAAATGAACTCAGCGGTATAATCGCAGATACGCGTTTCAGGGGAATGATAACCGGAACGCACTTTACCGGCGGCATAACCGGTGAAAACAGGGGAAATATCTTAAGATGCGTTAATGAAGGCCGTGTGAACACATCGGAAAGCGATGTGTCCATGTCCGTTTCCGATATAAAGATCGATAACTATGTGGCCATGATAAGGTCAGATGAGGATGAAGAAAGACCCGATAAGGCCGACATGAGAAACGGTGTTGTTGATGCCGGAGGAATTGCCGGCCAGTCGATAGGCATCATCCGGTTTTGCACGAATATGGGCGATGTGGGATATGATCACATCGGATATAATGTCGGCGGTATCGCCGGAAGACAGTCCGGATATGTCTATGACTGTATGAACGAAGGAACCGTCAGGGGAAGAAAGGATGTCGGAGGTATAGTCGGGCAGGCCGAACCCTATGTGACCATCGATCTTTCACAGGATATCGCTTACCAGCTTAACGAAAATATAGAAAAGCTTCACGACATCATCTCCGTGACGCTCCGTGATGCAAACCGCGAATCGGATGCCATATCCAACAGGCTCTCGATAATCCAGCAGTTTACCGGAACGGCTCTTGAAGATACGAGGTATCTGGCCGACAGTACGATCGATTATGCAAACGGCATATCCGGCGCGGCCAATGACGCTTTTTCGCGTGTGGATTACATACTCGAGGAATCTTCCAAGAAAGACGGAGCCCTGGATCAGATATCCTACTCTGCCTCCAATGCCAAAAAGGCCGTGGACAAGCTCTCCGATACCGTGGGTGATCTGAACATCAACGATTATCTTTCGGACAGTGAAAAGGAAGAATATTACGGATACAAACAGACCATCTCCGACGGTGGCAACGAATATAAAAAATATATCAGTAATTCCGAAAAGGCATTTTACCAATATTACATATACTCTCACGCTTCGGATACGGACTATGATGCCGGAGACCTTGCATACATAAACAGCAGCAACGAATACACTTTTAACAGAAGCGCCATCAACAACCCCTGTGACGGAAGACAGAGCGTTCTCGCTCCGTATTCCGATACCGTTACGATCGGCTCTGACGGACTTCCCGAAGACATGGATTCATTTATCTCTACCTTCGGAGCAGACGGAAGCTGGGTCCATCATAATGATACCGATCCTTCTTCCGACAGTACTTTCCCCGCCGAGGAAACAGGCGACAGAAAGGTAAAGGATGAGAAGCTTATGGCGGATGCGGGCGACTATGCTACCGTAAGATCGGTAGCCTATGCTGACAGTGAATATGCAAAAAACCATTCCGACAGAACATACGACGAGGATGTCCGGGAAGCGACAACTGCGCTCATCGATCTTCTGGAGGATAATCTTTCGGATATGTCCGAAGAAACCCGTAACGATGCAAGGGAAGCCATGAATGACCTCGGTAATGCGGCCGATAACATCGATTCGTCTTTTTCACAGACCAAAGACCTCATAAAAAACCTTGGAGACCGTGATGCGGTGACTTTCCCGGAACTGTCCGACGAATATAAGTCACATACGGCATCGCTTGCCAATAACCTCCAGGGCATGAACGACAACTTCGGACTGCTGAATTCCGAGATGAACAGCGCTTCGGACACCATGATCAATGATCTGCAGAATGTTTCGGACCAGTTCAACACGATCATGCTGCTTTATACCGACGCGATAGATGGAGCCCTGGACCGTGATTATACGAATACGATAAGAGATGACTCCCTTGAAGTAGCAAAAACATGTACTGATGCCACAATAGATAACTGCACCAACAACGGTAAGGTCGAGGGAGATATCGATGTAGCCGGGATCGCAGGGACCATGGCCGTCGAATATGATTTTGACCTTGAAAGCGACGTGACGGGCATCAAGGATGCCACATTGAATACATCCTACATAACCAAATGCGTTCTTCGGGATAACGAAAACCGCGGTCAGATTGATGCCGAAAAAAGCTATGCCGGCGGTGTTTGCGGATTGCAGGAAATGGGTACGATCCTTCATTGCGGATGCTACAACGATGTTACTTCCAATTCGGGAAGCTATACCGGAGGGATAGCGGGAGCATCTCTTTCCAACATAGTTAACTGCTATTCCAAATGTATCCTCTCCGCTTCGGAATATACGGGCGGTATAGTCGGTGACGGTTATGATATCTCTGACTGTATCTCACTTGTTAAGATCTCCGGATCCGACAGATGGTACGGTGCCATAGCGGGACATGTCTCCGATCAGGGTGTCGTCAGGAACAACTTCTTCGTTTCGGATGAACTTAACGGAATAGACAGAGTAAGCTACAGCAAAAAAGCTTCACCGGTTACCTACGGAGAACTGCTTAAGATGTACGATACCGGCGAAGAAGGTTCGCTCCCCGAAGACTTTAAGAGAATGAAGATCACATTCTTCCTTGATGACGAGGGATCCGAAAACGACGGTGAAGTTATCGGAACGACTACCCTGGGATACGGTGAGAGGATCACTATCAATCCTCCGGATATCGATTCCGAAAAGGAAGGTTATTATCTGGATTATGAAGGAGCCCTTCTGGACAGGATGTACACCGACGAAAGGGTATCCGTGAAATATGTCAGATACCGTACTACCCTTGCAGGCCCAGTGGGACCGGACGGCAAACAGTCTCCTATCCTGGTTGACGGGCAGTTTAAGGAAAATGATGTCCTCGAAGCCGTAAGGGAAATCGACGAAGAAAGCGAAGACAGGCTGGATGGCGTATTGGAAACCTGGAGCATCAGGATTCCCGATGACGGCAGCACGACCCATCAGCTCCGATATTATAACCGCGAGACCGAATCATACGAAAAGATCGTGGATCTTGATCTATATGTAAAAGAAAACGGTGAATGGAAAAAACTCGATAATACCGGAAGTATCGGAAGATACCGCACATATGAGGTCACCGGGAACAATATCATGATCCAGGCGAGGATCAACGATTTTCACAGACTGAGAAAGATGATAATCGCAGCGATAGTTACGGGAGTCATACTCCTCCTCATAGCGGGCATACTCATATTTAGATTCTTTGCGAGAAAGAAAAAGAATATCGCCAAGGCAGCCAAGACGATCAGAAAAGCAGCCATAGAAGCCGTAAGCAATATAGGCAGCCAGAATGAACTGTTCTACCACGGCGAAGAAGATGAACACGGAGACCCCGTTGACGAAAACAAAGACGTGGATACCGCAGAAGAAAACAAAGAGCCGGATACCGTTGATGACAGCAAACACACGGAATAAGAATAAGATCAGAATTTCCTCAGATCGTTTATAAACTCCATGATCTGGGCGTCGGTATCGCTGCTGTCACTTTGAAGTCTGTTAATGAACCTCATCACGCGGAACACACAAAGTTCCGTGGGTGAGACCGTGATATCGATATTGACCTTATGAAGGAGTTTAACGTGGACCTGTCTGTCAACACGCGTGATAACGGACCTTATGCCTTTTGACCAGGCAAACATACTGATAACGAGGTTTGTCTCGTCATTATCGGTAAGTGAGATGATCGAATCGGATCTGTCGACCTTTTCCTCCTCAAGGACTTCCGTTATATCGCCTTCGACATAAGCTACCCTTGCACCGGGAAAGCGCTCCATAAGTTCCCTGCATCTTTCAAGATCATCATCAAGTATGGTGATCTTCTTTTTATCTCGGGTAAGCATCCCGGCAAGACATGCTCCCGTGATCCCGCCTCCGACTATGACAACGTGATCGACCTTTTTCTTTTTTGCTCCGAGCGATATGAGCGCTCCGTCAAGATTTTCCTTTGAAACGACTATGTATAACCCGTCGTTTTCCATGATGACATCGTTTTCATTAGGAACTATCGCTTTTTTACCCCGGTTAATGACCGCGATCATCATATCCGAGTCCGAACCGTTAAGGATGTCTGCGACCGTTTTTCCGATAAGCGGTGAGCTTCCGACCGCATTAAGATCGATCATATACATCTCACCGTCAAGACAGCTTTCCAGCTTAACAAATCCGGGGAGTCCGATATTCCTGTATATTTCCGAAGCGAGTGCTTCCTTGGGACTTATAAGATAATCTATGTTGTACTCTTCTTTTAAGAGTTCCGTTTCATCCGCAAGGTCCGGCTGAAGGATACGAGCCGCACATTTACTCGTTCCGAGGGATTTGGCCTGCATGCAGGTTACGAGATTTATCTCGTCCGTATGCGTGAGTGCCACGAGTACGTCTGCGCTCTGCGCTCCTGCCTGCTTGAGTGTCTGCGTAGAAGCACCGCTTCCGCAAACCCCGTTAACGGAATATTTATCCGTGATAAGGTCAACAAGTGCCCCGTCTTTATCAATTACGGTAATATCATGTCCCGAACCCTCAAGAAGTTTAATGAGCGACCTTCCGGTCTCACCGAGTCCGACAACGATTATCTTCATACGATCCCCTCCCTGCGGTCCGCTTTATGTTTTTCAAGTCTGAAGTAAACATTTTTTATCGTAAGTCCCTGAACGAGTACGGTAAAGAATATCGTTACATAAGTAACGTTTATGAAAAGTCTGTATATCTCGGGATCAAGGTATTCCGCGGTTCCCATCGCAAGCGCAAGGGAAAGTCCGCCCTTTAGCGCCGACCACGTCATCAGTACGACAAATTCCCCGAGATTATAGTTTCCCGGGATCTTCCTTCCCGTGAGCACGCTGCTTAACAATACGCCAGAAGAACGTGAAATAAGGAGTATAATGATCCCGGCAGGTATCACGATCAGGGCATAACGGCAGATCTCGATATCCAATGCCATGAGTCCGATCATAACAAAAAGGACCGCATTCAGTATACTCTCGAGTATCTCCCAGAAATCTTTGTAATATTCCTTCGGATCGATGACCTTGACCCTTCTTTCCATCCTGTCCATCGCATATGAAAAATACATTCCGCAGACTACCGAAGCGATGACTCCGGAAAAGCCGAGATGCTCACATATAACATATACGAACGAAACATCAAGCAAAGAGATCAGGATGTATCTTACGGGATTTTTCGTAAGTTCCATAAGTTTAAAGAGCACAAAGGAAACCGTAAGCGCAACAGCTGCCGCTCCCACTATCTCCTTGAACATGAGCTTAAAAAAGCCGCTCTGTCCGCTTTGGATTATGATCGATCTTACAAATATGAAAAGCGTTACACCCGTTCCGTCGTTAAAAAGCGATTCGTTCTCTATGACGGAACATACATTTTTGGAAAGTCCTATCTTATTGAGGATTCCCGTTGCGGCGATAGGGTCCGTGGGTGAGACCACGCATCCAAGGAGTATGCACATCCATATGTCCATGGGAATCTTAAAGAGCAGCGCAACCACAAAGAACATCAGTCCGTACAGGAACGAAGAAACCAGGGTGGTCAGAAGCGCCAGCAGTGAGATCGGTCTTATGTTCTGTCTGAACTTTCCCATATTGACCTTGCTCGCCCCCGCAAAGAGCATGAAGCAGAGCACTCCGTCCATAAGATACTCTTCAAATCCGAACTCACCTATATTTGCCACAAAGGAATCAAGCGCAGGTATCGAAAAGAGTCTGCTCATGACAGCCAGTATAACGGCTATGATAAGAGAAAACATGATGAGCGCGATATCGCTCTGTATATGAAACAGTTTTTCGTTGACAAGTCCGATACATACTATGAAGGAAAGTATGATCATCAAAAAAAGCAGTATGTTCATTTTCTATTCCGTAATGACCTTTATTCTTTCGTTTACAAGCGCAGCCTGGTCGAATACTGCTCTTAGCGCCATCGCGTATTCACCGAGCTGATCAAGGCCTTCGCTGTTCATAAACTTTATATCACAGGCCTTCATGTCCGTCAGGCAGTCAAAAAGCGCATCAAGGTTATTGCCGTAATAATCGGGAAATCCCAGTGTTTCGGCGATATATGCATGTGCGGCTTTCCGGTCGCTCATCTTATTGCAGTCAAGAATGTACTTTTTTCTCATCAGTTGATAACCTCTATCGTTCCGTCCTTTACGATGACTTCACTGAATGATTCATAATGATCATCCGTATAGTAGTATTTTCCGTCATCCGAATATACAAGCCGCTTGGCTCCTCTGCCTTTGGCGTTTTCGGTATCTATATCACATTCTTTGTAGTTCCCCTCAGGGAGCAGTTTTTCGTAGTTTCCGAAATGCGTTCCGCCCAAAGCTCCGCCTTCGACATAATCGCTTACCGGTCCGCCTTCCCAGCCCAGCTTTTCGGCTTCCTTTTTGGTAATGTAGTTTGACGGGAGTTTCCCGTATTCATCAAGATAAAGGACCACGCTCTCAAGATCGTAGTAGAAACCGTCCTCGTCTATCGTATCCGCCTCTTTTTCCGGAGCACTCTCCTCATCTTCGACAGTGGATTCGATCTTGCTCTTTGTTTCGGTCGGTTCTTTCGATCCCATCTCAATTCTTGCGGATGTGCAGCCCGTAAGGATAAGGGAAGAAAGCAGTACGAGTATTATCGATAAAATACCGATCCTTTTTTTCATGTTATTTCCTCATAAAGGTCAGCCGGATCACCTGATCCGGACTGTCTTTTCTATAAAAGACACCTTACCCGGGCGGGCAAGGTGCCGATATCACATTTCGGAATACGCCTCATTTACGAGCGCATCCACATTATTCTGCTTCGGTGCGCATATTGCGGCGATCAGTTCCTCCTCGCTCATCTGTCCCGAACTTCCCGAATCAGCCGGCTCATCATCGGATGCGTTCGCAAAAAGATCATCTATGCTGCTTTGCTTTGCTTCCTTGAACCTCGCCAGTATATCCGCCACAAGTGCCTGCTCATCTTCGGCAAGTCCCGTTTCGGCAAGATCGATCTCCTCTTCGTCAGACATTTCCTCAAGGGTTCTCTGAACTTCTTCGGTATCCGGTATATCCTCGTTATCTTCGGAAGAAGGGTCGTCCGGATAAGTCATCTTATATTCATACCATTTGATTATGGTCTTTGTTCTTAAACTGTAGTCCTTCAAGATATCACCTTTATTCGTTCTCGGGTGCTTCGACCGAGATCTGCTCCGAAGGCTGTTCACCTTCCTGGATAATCGCTTCCTGTTCCTGTTTCCTTTCACTGAGTGAAGATAACACGTAATGGATCCCGAAAAAGCCTCCCGCTGCCAGGGCAACTACGATTATCACAGCTGCTATGACAGCTATCGCCCGGTTTCTAATCCTTCTTTTTCTGCGGAATTCTCTTCTTAATTCCTCTTCGCTGTATCCTTCATCGTAATCGTATTCTCTGGCCATTAAAAAATCCTCATTTGTTGTATTAAAGGCTGATCTAAAGTGATCGCCGTACCTAATAATGATACAACATTTGAGGGCTTTTTTCCACAAAAACTATTTCCGCACAAATCGAAGCGGGTATCTGAAATGTTTATCCGATACCCGCTTCTAAACTATACTATCCAATGGTCCATACCTCACTTTTGCTTGACAGTAACTATTAAATTGTCCCTTCTGACCGCTTCGTCCTCACTACCTTGCTGTACTCACATCCTGTAACGGTTCGCTCTTTTAAGATTATTCTTCGTTACCTCTTACGTAGCTCATGCGATCGAATTCGTTTATGTTAAGTTATATCGGTTACCAGGTATGACTACTGATAACCTTCAAGTCTTTAGGTGGAGTGTACCTCCTTCATTTAGTATAGTTTCCAGGCTGCCTGTCTGGTGGCGCCTGTTTTGTATTTCTCTTGTTTATGTACTCATTATAACATGGTCTTATAATTTGTCAACACAATTTTTGAAAATTTTTTAAGTTTTTTCATAATTGTATTGTTTCTGTTGATTTATTTGTTTAAAATGAACTATCTTTTGTGAATATTCTGACAATTATCGCCGTGTAAATGGTAAAAAAGATGCTGTAAGCGTACTTACAGCATCCTTATCATCAATGATCATTACTCTTCTATCGTGAACACATAGTCGTAACTGTATGTCCTTACCCACAGTTCATCGTCCTTGAAGGTTATATAATACGGTTTCTTCTTAAGTTTGATCTGCTCGACGGTCTCTCCGGTAAATCGGTTGATCACACAAAGGTAATCTTTCTCATCGGTAAATCCGTATCCTGTGATAAGGCTGTCGCCGTATCTGGAGAAGTTACGCGAATTCACCACCAGCGGATCCGAGATCCAGATTATCTCGCTCGTGTTGACATCTATACAGATGATATATCCGTTAGCGGGACAGGACGCAGCATATGTATCATGGAACACGCTGAGGTAAAGGTAATTATCGATCAGCATGGCACATTTGATGCCTCTGTCGATATAGTCACTGTCTTCTCCGCCTTCCCAGCCATCTTCATATTCAAAATCACTCAGATCATAGGCATAAAGAAGATTGTTGCTTTTATCGTATACGGATACCGCCAGATAATTTCCGTGAGCCGTGGTTCCGGACAGTTGATATGAATAATTGCTGTCGGAAAAATAATCTCCCAGAGGAGACATCCCGACTTCCTTGAGCCATCGGTCTTCATCAAGTATCTCGTTTTCCTTACAGCTTTTTTCCTTGATCTTTATAGGACGGTATTCCCAGGGAGCCGTCGATGCATCCGCAAAGAAGGGCTTATCCTTATCATCGTAAATTGTCTGCATCTCAACGTCATAGGTTCCGTATCCTTCGATGTCATCGCCCGTTTCAACGATCAGATCCTTAAATACTCCTGTCTCAGAGGCATCGGTCCATTGAGCAGGAGGAGCATCCTTTATCTCGGGAGTCAGACCCATTTCCTTTTCACGATCGGTCTTTATCTTCTCAAACTCTTCTAAACCTGCCCACTTGATCCCGTCCTTCTTGTAGATCTTCTGCATCTCTTCGGAAGGCTCGAGGTCATTTCCGTAATCATCCTCGAAGTGATAGATCTGGTCTTTGTAATACTCATTGTAATAGTCTTCATGAGTATAGTCGTCGTCATATTCATACTCTTTGAATCTTAAGAAGTATATGTAGCACCCGTCATCATCAAATTCATCATCGGGATACTCATCGCTGTCATATTCGTATTTCGTATATGATTTGGGCACTCTGGGTTCAGACATCATCATGATCTCTTCCTGATCATAAAGGTATACCCTTTCACAGTTTTCATCATAATAAAATGCCGTGGTGATATAGATATTGGCTCCGCCGGCTCCCGAATAAATACAGTAACCGCATTGATTTACATCAAGCATCGCTCTGTAAGGCCAGTACTGCTCACCCTTGAGTTTTATGACACCGTCTTCATATTTAAAGAAATATGCATAGTTAAAATCACCGGATATGCCATAATTCAAGCTAAGAAGGAACTCGGTCTCTCCGTCATTGCCGCAGTCTGCGAACGCATACTCGGCACGTGTCAGGCGGAAAGAATCCAGATCCCATCCTTCGTCATCGACCTCATACGAAATGACCGAATTAACAAATTCCGAAAGTGTATATTCCTTGCCGTTAACGATGTTACCGTCAATGCCGTCAGCATCAACGATAAAGCTTATCTCATCGGTAAGCATGGCCAGATACGCATCTTTAGCCTCCTGGTCATCATACTCTTTCTCATCTTCCTCTTTATCCTTGTCATTGTCCTTATCTTTATCCTTATTCTTCTTCTTTTTCTTTTTGGACTTGGATTCGGCCTTGTCCTCATCTTCCTCTTCTTCGATTTCTGAGGAGGCTTTATCGGAAGCCTTGGAACATGCAGTAAGTCCGGTGCATGCGATCATAATAAAAAGAATAAGCAAAAGAATCTTTTTTTTCATATCATTTTCTCGAGCAAACTTAGTATCTTAAGGGTATTTTCTACTGTACGAGCGGATATTTTGCGGTAAGCTCTTCAACGATAGCCTTGGCCTTAGGAATTGCGGCTTCCTTTTCCTTAACTATCATCGCAATTGCCTCGGCGATCTTATCCATATCGTCTTCCTTCATTCCGCGTGAAGTTACGGCAGGAGTTCCGAGACGGATTCCCGATGTAACGAAAGGCGACTTGGGATCGTTAGGGATCGTATTCTTGTTAGCCGTGATGTGTGCTTCATCAAGCCACTTCTCGACTTCCTTACCTGTAAGATCGAATGTTGTAAGATCCATGAGCATGAGGTGATTGTCGGTTCCGCCCGAAACGATCTTTATTCCTCTGTCCATGAGTCCCTTGCAAAGAGCCTGTGCATTCGATGCAAGCTGCTTCTGGTATTCTTTGAAACTCGGTTCCAAAGCTTCCTTAAAACATACCGCCTTGGCAGCTATCACATGCATCAAAGGACCGCCCTGGATACCGGGAAATACGGCCTTGTTGAAGTTATATTTTTCCGCAGCTTCCTTATTGCAGAGGATAAGTCCTCCTCTGGGTCCTCTGAGAGTCTTATGTGTTGTGGTCGTAACAACATCGGCATAAGGGATCGGGCTCGGATGAAGACCTGCAGCTACAAGTCCCGCTATGTGAGCCATATCTACCATAAGAACAGCGCCGACTTCATCGGCAACTTCCCTGAACTTCTTAAAGTCTATGGTACGTGCATAAGCCGAAGCTCCGGCGATGATCATCTTGGGCTTACACTCAATAGCGATCTTTCTGAGCTCGTCGTAATCTATAAATCCTTCATCATTTACTCCGTAAGGAACTATGTTGAAATATTTACCCGAGATATTGACCGGTGAACCGTGAGTAAGGTGTCCTCCGTGAGCAAGGTTCATGCCCATGATGGTATCTCCGGGTTCGCAGATCGCAAACTGAACCGCAAGGTTGGCCTGTGCTCCGGAATGGGGCTGTACGTTTGCATATTCGCAGCCGAAAAGCTTCTTTGCCCTTTCGATGGCGAGTGTCTCAACAACGTCCACGCACTGGCATCCGCCGTAATATCTCTTTCCCGGATATCCTTCTGCGTACTTGTTCGTAAGGGGGCTTCCCATAGCTGCCATAACAGCCTTTGAAACCCAGTTCTCGGAAGCGATGAGCTCAATGTGCGAGTCCTGTCTTTCCTGCTCGGCCACAATGGCCTCGGCTACTTCGGGGTCAACGTTTCTTACTTCGTCCAATGAATACATTATTTATCTCCTTTATCAATAATGAATCTAATAAATGTCACGAAAAGAAGTATAGCATAATCAATGCATTTTTACTATAATCTATAGAAAGGGATTTACCGTCGATGTGGAACGGATATCATCCGCAGAAAAGAATCGATACCTGTGAGGTAGTTAAGATGTATCACATAATAGTCAACCCGGCATCAAAGACCGGAAAAGGAAAACTTCTCTGGGCCGATATAGAGCCCGTACTCATAGATAAAGGCGTGGATTTCAAAGTCTATTTTTCAAAAAGACCGGGACATGTCATCGAACTCGTAAAGAACATCACCGGACTCGGCCTTGCCGGAAGCCCGGATTCGATCATAGATCTTATAGTTCTCGGCGGAGACGGAACGCTGAACGAAGCCTTACAGGGCGTTGCCGATTTCGACCGGGTAAGGATAGGTTATATCCCCACCGGATCAAGTAACGATCTTGCAAGGGATCTTAAGCTTTCGGCCGATCCCATAAAATGCCTTAACAATATCCTTTCCTGCAAGGAGCCTTCTAAGATGGACATCGGATGCATCGAATATATAAATGCACCCGGTGAACTTTCACGCGACCATAAAAAGGCGGAAAACATCGAGACAAAGAGATTTTTTGATGTAAGTATGGGAATAGGATACGATGCAGCGGTATGTGAGGAAGCTCTGACCTCTTCGATGAAAAAAGCCCTGAACCGTATTGGTCTCGGCAAACTCATCTATCTGTGCATCGCACTTAAACAGCTCATAAAAACAAAGACCGTGGATGTAACCATGGTCCTTGATGATGATAAAAAAATTGAACTTAAAGGATTTCTTTTTGCGACCTGCATGATCCACCAGTATGAAGGCGGAGGGTTCATGTTCTGTCCCGGTGCCGATTACACCGACGGAGTCCTCGACATCTGCGCGGCATCCGGCGTGAGCAAATTAAGAGTCCTGTTCGGACTTCCCAAAGCCCTTAAGGGTAAGCACTTCGGGATAAAGGGAATAGAAAGATATTCCGCTTCAAAGGTCTCCATCGTATCGTCATCACCCTGCTGGATACATACCGACGGAGAAGTCAAGATGAAGAATGACTCGATAGTGATCACCTGTAAGAAGCAGGCACTGCAACTGTTAAAATAAACAAAACCGGATGAATGAAAATGCATCCGGTTTTATTTGTATCTTATTCGGAATCAACAAGTTCGATACAGAATTCTTCGAACCTCTTTTCTTTGGCGTATGATTCAAACACATACTCACGATATTTTTCTTTATCACCCTTCCAGTACATATACATGTACGTGCTGTCTCCGTCGGCAGACGGGTCGTCGTCTTTTTCACGGACCCTGCCTCCTTTGATGAGATCATAAAACTCCTCCCAGCGGTCATCATCCAGCTCAAACGTCCCCGAAACGGTTATATATTCCTCGGTGAGCGGCCAGACATCTCCTTCTCTGGTCTCATGATGGAACATATGCTTTCCGTCCTCTACATAAAAGTAATACCTCTGAAAATCGGGCGGATCCGTTGATGTGCTGTATGTCCAGTAGAAGTCCGTGATATCATCGATATCTATCCCTTCTCCTACCACATGTTTATTCTTTTTTTCTTCCTTCGTATCGGATTCCTCCATTTTAGTGTCTTCTTCCCCGTCATCTTTTTTGCTGTCCGAACAACCGGTGAGCAAAACTGTCGCGGCAAGCACAACAAGCAGGGATACTTTGATGTAATTCCCTGCTCTTTTTATCAGCATGTTCTTATTTATCGATCCGTTAAACATCTTTGTCCTCTTCTTCCGGGGGTGCTTTCTTTTTATACGGAACTCTGGCCGAAGGCACTACCTCCGATGCCGGCTGTGTGTGGACCGCCTGATCGTCAAAGAAGATGTGTGCGCCGAATGCCTTCAATACATCACGCTTGGTGATACCGCCGAGGAAAAAAGCTTCGTCGATACGAACGTTCCATGCACGGAGCGTACGGATGACCCTTTCGTGCGAAGGCGCGCTTCTTGCGGTAACAAGCGCTGTCCTTATCGGGGCCTCTTCCATAAGTTCGCTCTGAAGATCCGAGATCGTCTTAAGGAACTTCGCAAAAGGACCTGCCTTCATGGGGTCTCTGGCAAGTCTTCGCTCATTTTCTTCAAAAGCCTCAAGTCCCTTTTCCTGGTATATCTGCTCGGAATCATCCGAAAAGAGTACCGCGTCTCCGTCGAAAGCTATCCTGATCTGTCTGATCTCCTCATCGGGATCTATATCGGGGGTGGATATCCTGTCATCACAGATGATACCGGCGGCGATCCCGCAATCTATTGCCATCTGTACGTCTTTTTCATCCGCGGACAGATAAAGATCCGTTTTGAAAGCCTCCAGATAAGGCGTCAGCGGAGCGCCCGATGCAAGTACCGCTCTCGTGATGTTCAATCCGTAATGTTCTATCGCATTGAATACCCGCAGTGATGTATCGGGGCTGTTGTGGGACATTACTATGACCTCAACTCTCCCCTCCTGACCGGGTATCTTATTTATGTTAAGGAGTGCCTTGACAAGCGCAAAACCGTTGCCGGGGCGGAGAAGATCGTTCTCGTGTTCCGTCTGGTAACGACAGTATGCGTCCACTCCCTGTGTTTCAAATATTTCATTTTCGGCTGTAAGGTCGAAAAGTGCTCTTGACGATACGCCTATAACAAGTCTGTTCGATAAATCGTATGCCATATTACAACCTCCGTGTAATCACATTATATTTTCGAACATATGTTTTGTCAACAGTTTTTCGAACATCCGTTCGCAGCTCCTGCAGGTCCGGATAAACCAAGTCCCGATGCTATCTTAATCTGCTGCACTCGAATTTTGCCCTGAGGGTTATGCAGTTTAAGAGTTCTTCGTACATCTCTTCAACGCTTCCCTCGTTAAACTCGAAGTCAACGGAAAAAGCCATCGTATTGAGCATCGATTCGGTCACCTTTCCGCGCAGATCCGCCAGGATATTGAGCTTTTTCTCAAAGTCATCCGTATCGAGGAAATCCATCACTTTAGGATCGATCCCCGGTACGCTCTCGCGCTCGGCGGATGCAGCTTTTCCGGTCCCGTTGATAAAATCATCTTCCTTAAACGTATCGGCACTTCCGGTTTTCGAAAATGTATCGGACGCTCCTGCTCCGACAGGCTCAAATCGCATCTTCTGGTCGGCATCCGGATACTTATCGGAGTCGACCTCGGATTCGAACATCGCGACGGGTCTTGCATAGATCGCGTTCGGGTTGTTTACCGAACGGTAGATCACCAGATCCTCTTCGCTTTCCGTGTGTCTGGCTATGCAGATCACCTCGTATTCGTTCCCTTTAAAATGTCTGTAAGTCTGTCCGGGTATGATGTTCATATTTCGTCCTTTCAAAATTCAAATTATCAAAGATCCGTTCGGGATCTCACTGTATAACAGTTTATCATATTTGAAAGGCTTAAACTATCTTTTTCATATGTCCGTTCTGCCCCGTTTCCGGCTTCAGTAAGTAAAGGATATATTGACCGAAGCGTTGTCTGTCGGCATTTTCAAAGCTTCGATCTTCTGCTTCACCTCCTCTTTTTTCGTAAGGCTCTTTTCACTCTCTTCGGCGAACTTCCGATGATTGATATTTAAAGAATATTCCCTCGATCCGCAGGAGGGGACTATAACGCTTAACATTATGCCCGCGTTTCTGTATCCTTCCTCATCAAGGATCCTTCTTACTCCTGCACTGTATTCGTTTTCTGCTTCACGCGTATATCCGTCCAGGATCCTGCAGGATGATGCGTCACTCTCCATGCTGTATACGGTTCCTTTTATCAAAAATGCGATAAGGACGATGAATATCACCGTCAGTGCTAAATAAATTAACAATTTAATATCCGACCTTAACTCTTTCATAAGTTCCTCCTTTCGATCACGGTTCCGGTTTGCTTTTATCGTTGCTTTCCTTATGGTCATCATGATACGGGATGTCAAGTCCAAATATTTTCTCTTTGCCTTCCGGCCCACAAAAACTTCCCCCCCCAACAAAAAAAGCAGGAGTTCTTAACTCCTGCCTGATCATCGGATGATCGGTAATCCTTTTATTTGTTATTTCCGGCCGTTCAGCCGAGCACTTCTTTTCTGAGTCCGGGATCCTTTTTGAAAACACCTCTGCTCACATATGTCTGAGTTTTTGCACCGGGCTTTTTGATGCCGCGCGATGTCATGCAGCCGTGCTCACCTTCGAC
>JAIKZO010000147.1 GCA_024682115.1 Lachnospiraceae bacterium | reverse complement strand
GGCGAATGCGTATGCTATGCGGCAGCCGACATCAAGGTAGAGGACATCAGGCTTTCGTGCCTTAACTATATGACAAAGGTATTCTCGCTCTTCATGGGCTTTTATATCTTTATCCTTTCCCTTTGCATCTGGCTTGTCGATTATCATCTGATATATCCGATAGCCGCGATGACGATCTCGGCAAGGAAATTCGCATACGACAGCGAAGAGGCCAGAGATATCAGTATCGAAAGGATACAGCACCTTGATATCTCTACCGGTGATGAGATAGAAAATCTCTATGAGTCATTGTCAAAGACGATCGCCGAAACGGTCGGCTATCTTGAGGATGTGGAGGCAAAGGGTGAAGAGATCGCCCATATGCAGAACGGGCTTATCTATGTCCTTGCCGATATGGTCGAGAGCCGTGACAAAAATACCGGTGACCATGTACGTAAGACGGCAGCCTACGTCAGGCTGATCACGAAAAAGATGAAAGAAAAAGGACTTCATTCCGAGATCCTTACTGACGAATTCATTGAAGACGTTGTGAATTCCGCTCCTTTGCATGATGTCGGCAAGATCATGGTATCGGATGTCATCTTAAATAAACCCGGGCGTCTTACGGATGAGGAATTCGAGAAGATGAAGACGCATACGACCGCCGGTAACAAGATAATTGCAAGTGCGATGTCTCTTGTTTCCGACAGCGGATACTTAAAGGAGGCCAAGAACCTCGCGACCTACCACCACGAAAGGTGGGACGGCTCGGGATATCCGAGCGGCAAGGCCGGCGAGGATATTCCTTTATCCGCACGTATCATGGCGGTAGCGGATGTATTCGATGCCCTGGTTTCGAAGAGAAGTTACAAGGATCCGTTCCCGTTTGAAAAAGCAATGGATATAATAAGAGAGGGTGCGGGAACCCAGTTCGATCCCGAGATCGCACAGGTGTTCATGGAAGCTGCGGACGAGGTAAAAGAGATCACGATCGCCCACGAATCACAGCTCGGAATGGCGATAAGACAATTATAAAAGCAGATCAACCGCTCAGTCGGTGACGGCCGCAGCGGTTTTTTGCGTATTTCAAGAGGTATGTCATGAAGAATGAAAAGCGTCTGCTAAAGTATGCAGAGGAAAAATTCAACGAAGTAAGGCACACGACATTAAATCCGGAG
Source organism: Lachnospiraceae bacterium (assembly GCA_024682115.1). Taxonomy (GTDB): domain Bacteria; phylum Bacillota; class Clostridia; order Lachnospirales; family Lachnospiraceae; genus JAILLW01. The sequence goes on along the minus strand of JAIKZO010000147.1, from coordinate 1,769 downwards.
GGACCCGGCGTCGTGCGAATCCACCTTGTTCCGCCCAAAATAACGGGAGAGGAGATCGGGCCTTCGATAGCAATCATAAACGGACAGGATATCATCCCCGTCGATGTTGCCTGGACCGTGCTTTTATGCGAATTCATCTCCGAAGTGAACAAGTACAGCGGACGCGAAGTGACGGAAGAAGAGACGAAGCAGATCGTGAAGGATACCTGCAAAAATGTCCGTAAGGTATATCCCGGTCTGCCCAAAAAGTACATTACTTCGGACATACAGACCATAATGGATACCTTTAAACAGATCGCATACCGCGAGGAGGTTTCGGAAGAGATACCCTATATGAGCATCGGGGATTACGCTCCCTACATGCGTGCACCTCACAGGATGGACCTTCTGGTATCCGCGATGACAAAGGACGAAAAGTGGCATTGCAACCTTAAATGCCTCCACTGCTATGCTGCGGGTCAGAAGAATTCCGAAGAGAGCGAGCTTTCGACCGATGACTGGAAAAAGATCATCGACAAGCTTAAGGAGATCGGGGTTCCGCAGATCACGTTCACGGGCGGTGAACCTACGATGAGGGACGACCTTATAGAGCTTATCGAGTACGGCCAGTGGTTTGTAACAAGGCTTAACACGAACGGCTTAAAGCTCACAAAGGAATACTGTCATTCTCTTAAGGCTGCTTCGCTTGACAGTGTTCAGATAACGTTCTATTCAAACGATAAAGAGATCCATAATAAGCTCGTCGGTACGGATGGCTATGACAGGACTCTGGAAGGCATAAAGAATGCGCTTGAACTCGGGATGAGTGTCAGTGTCAACACACCTTTATGTACGCTGAATAAAGACTATGTTTCGACTTTAAAATTCCTGCATGAGCTCGGCGTTACATATGTTACATGCTCGGGACTCATCACAACGGGAAATGCCGAAAAGGAAGAGTCTTCGGAGCTTCAGCTCAGTAAAGAAAGCATAAGCACCGTTCTGAAGGAAGCCGTTGAATACTGCTTTGCGAACGGAATGGATATAAACTTTACATCACCCGGATGGGTTGATGATGAACTTTGTGAGGAACTCGGTATCGCGACCCCCAACTGCGGGGCATGTCTCAGCAATATGGCCATTACGCCCGGCGGAAATGTCGTTCCGTGCCAGAGCTGGCTTTCGGGCGAGACGCTCGGAAATTTCCTTTCGGAAGAATGGGAAAAGATCTGGGAAAGCGAAAAGTGCAGGGAAAGAAGGGACTTTTCGGCGGAAATGTTCGGCAAATGCCCTCTCAGGAAGAGCTGTTAGGAGATAAAAGGATGAAATTCAGAAAGAACTACGGTATAAGAAGAATACTTTGTGAGATAACGGCACTTGTCATACTGCTCACAACGGCCCTTGCGTGCGTGAATGCTTTATCGGTAAGATCACATGCGTCAAAACCGCTTGATGAGATACTCGATTATGAGATAAATGCGAGCGTAAATGATGATGCTACGGTCACACTGACATATCATATCGAATGGAAGGTCCTTGATTCGGATTCCGAAGGCCCCCTTACCTGGGTAAAGGTCGGAATTCCGAACAAACACTATGTCGAGATGACCGCTCTTACCGACAACATCGAAAAGATAGGCTATATGTCGGACAGCGGATCTTATGCGCGTATCGATTTTGACAAAAAGTATTATGAGGATGACGTTGTTATTTTCGAGTTCAGCGTGGTCCAGGATTATATGTACCAGGTAGACAAGCTTGAAGAAGGTTTTACGGTCTATGCTTTTACA
>JAIKZO010000150.1 GCA_024682115.1 Lachnospiraceae bacterium | reverse complement strand
TGGTATCGCGGAGAAGATGATGCGGATCTTCCTTTGATCCCTTCCATACAGCGTACCCAGAAAAGGATAGATGTGGAAAGGTTCATAACAAACGATTTCTACATGAAAGCAAGGCAGATAATGAACAATCCGCCCGATAAGAAAAATTACGCGGCGTGGGTAGCGATCATGCAGCATTACGGACTCCCCACGAGAATGCTCGACTGGAGCAGATCTCCTCTTATAGCTTCGTTCTTTGCGACAGAGACATACAAGCAGGTTCCGGACAAGGATGCCGGGGTCTGGGTTCTTTCCCCGATGTCTCTTAACGAGACGCAGGGTTTCGGTTACTGCATCTATCCGAACGATGCGGAGACCACGCAGGAAATGCTGCTTCCGGCATTTAAGCACAATCACCACAACCACGAACTCGATGACAGGATCCTGGCCGTTTCCTCAACGGATAACAACCTGAGAATGTACTCTCAGCAGGCGAACTTCACGGTCCATAATTCACTCAGAAGACTCGAGGATATCTGCGACGAAGATACTCTTTACAAGATAATCATCCCGAAGGAACGCAAGAAATACTTCATCGATTCGCTTCGTGTTTTCGGCATCACGGAAGCATCGATATATCCGGATCTCGATCATATCTCTCAGGACCTCAAGCACGCATATGAGATATGAAATATGCGGATGTCTGCAGGGAGGCTGTTTGCCTGAGCAGACTCTGCGGAGGCGTCGGTGTTTAAGCAGCGTCCCTTGCTGCTTTATGCACCGCTACGCCGGAGAAAAAGCATCGGAAATACACGATTTGTGAATCCCGCTGTAGCAAACGCAGTGTTTGGCCATTTTTGGACGGCGAAAAACTCAAAATGATGAATTCCGCTGTTGAAAAGCAAACCTTTACGCCAATTCAGGCAGCGAGAAACATAGATTTTTAAATCCCGCTGTAAAACGGGCAGCTGGGGAAGAATCAGCGGGAAAAATTAATGCATATAAAATATAAATGTTTAGAAAAACAGTAATAATATAAACAGAAATTATAAGAAAAAACAGAGATTCTAAGGAAAGAACATGAAAATCGTACTCAAAAACCTCACGAAGAAATTTCCGAACAGAAACAAGAAGCAGGGCGGAGACGTCATAGCTGTAAATAACTTTGACTTTGAGATACCGGACGGTAAGCTGGTCGGTCTGCTCGGACCCTCGGGCTGCGGCAAATCAACGACCCTGAATCTCATATCCGGACTTGAAAAACCGACCGAAGGAAAGATCTTTTTCGGAGAAGATGATGTTACCAAGCTTCCCGCACAGCAAAGAGGCGTGGGACTTGTTTTCCAGAGTTACGCTCTTTACCCGCATCTTACGGTGTTCAAGAATATAAGATTCCCGCTCGAAAATCTCAAGGGAGAGGACAAGCTTTCCAAAGAAGAGATGGAAAAGCGCGTAAAGGAAGCCGCATCACTCGTACAGATAGACGAGCTCCTTGACAGAAAGCCTTCGGAGCTTTCGGGTGGACAGCAGCAGAGAGTTGCGATCGCCAGAGCTTTGGTAAAAGCGCCGAGAGTATTGCTTCTTGATGAGCCTTTGTCGAACCTCGATGCGAGACTGAGGCTTCAGACCAGAGAAGAGATCAGGCGTATTCAGCGAAAGACAGATATAACGACGATCTTTGTAACACATGATCAGGACGAGGCGATGAGCATATGCGATCTTATCGTAGTAATGAAGTCCGGAGAGATGATGCAGATGGGAAGACCGCAGGATGTCTATGACGATCCCGTGAACCTTTTTGTGGCAAAATTCCTCGGAACTCCTCCGATCAACGTTTTTGAAGGAAAGATCGAAAACGGCGGTCTTTTCATCGGAGATGACAGGGTGCTTGATGTAAAGACTGATACCTCCGGAACAAAAAACGTTTATGTTGCGGTGAGACCGGAAGGTTTCATCATTGATGATAACGGACCTTTAAAATGCGAGCTCGGAAGGCTCGAAGTCATGGGAAGGGATGTGAGCATAGTTTCAAAACATGCTTCCCTCATCAGTGAGAGCGGGACCATCAGATCCATAGTCAATTCGGACAACACGGTGGACTTAAGTCTTTCACATGTTAACTTCTCATTAAAGCCGCACAAGGTATTTGCTTTCGACAAAGAGACGGAAGAAAGGATAAGGTTCATCGATGGTTAAGAACAGTCAGTTAAAAGGATGGCTTTATCTTCTGCCTGCCATACTGTTTCTGGGTGCGTTCATGATCTATCCCCTCGTGGACGTGTTCGTCTATTCCTTTGAAGAGGGCTATAACTTTGCCTCTCAGAGCTATTTCGGAACGGGCGGATATAATTACGGTTATGTCCTGAGGGATCCTTATTTCATTTCCGCACTTAAGAACACGTTCATCATAGTCATAATAACGGTGCCGCTTTCGACGCTCATAGCACTGCTGATCTCACTTGGGCTCAGTTCGATAAAGCCGCTCAAGGATCTTTTTCAGACGATATATTTCCTTCCGTATGTTACCAACACCCTTGCGGTCGGACTCGTCTTCATGATCCTGTTTAAAAAGACGGCTTATTCGGACGGTCTCATCAACATGTTCATTAATTTCTTCGGGGGAAAGAGCGTGGATTTCATCACGGGCCCTTATCCCGCGAAGATGTTCGTTATGTGTTTTTACACTATCTGGGTCGTGCTCCCGTTTAAGATCCTCATACTTACATCGGCGCTCGCTTCGGTTCCGAAGGTATATTACAGTGCGGCGGAAGTCGACGGCACGAGCAGCATTGATATGTTCTTTAAGATCACGCTTCCGATGATATCACCCATGGTATTTTACCTTATAATCACGGGATTTATCGGAGCGTTCAAGGCGTATTCCGATGAAGTCGCTCTGTTCGGAACGGACCTTAATTCGGCCGGGATGAACACGATAGTCGGATATATATACGACATGCTCTACGGCAATTCGGGAGGCTATCCGTCGTATGCATCGGCAGCGGCGATAATCCTCTTTGCCATAGTTCTTACGATAACCGTCGTAAACCTCATGGTCAGCAAAAAGACCTCGATAAGATAAATGGGTTCGATAAGACAGGAAGACTTCGATAAGATAAAGGACCGGATATGAACGGATATTTGATAAAAAACAGATTTAAAAAGGCTTTCATCTATATTTGTCTGGCACTCTGGGCGGTAATAGTCTTATTCCCGTTCTACTGGATGCTGCTTTCTTCGGTAAAGAGCTACAGCTCGTACAACTCGGAATATGTTCCGAAGTTCTATGCGACATCGCCCACTATGCAGAACTATGCGGATGCGTTCACGGCGGTCCCTCTTGGAAGATATCTTTTCAATACACTCATATTCACGCTCGTTACGACTGCGATAATGCTGGTTGTGATCACGCTTGCGGCATTTGCTTTTGCACGTCTTGATTTTAAAGGCAAGGACCTGGTCTTCACGCTTTTCCTTGCACTCATGATGATACCCAACGAACTGGTGATAATCACGAACTTTGCCACGATCACAAGCCTCAACCTGCGTAACACGTTTACGGGACTCATACTTCCGTCCGTCACGTCGGTATTTTATATCTACCTGCTGAAGGAAAACTTTGCCGGTGTAAGCGACGATCTTTACTACGCTTCAAAAGTAGACGGCACCTCGGACTTAAGGTATCTTCTTAAGGTCCTCATCCCGATCTGCCGCCCGACCATGATAACGATAATAATCCTGAAGGTCATCGAATGCTGGAATTCATTCGTATGGCCGAGGCTCATTACGGATAAATCCGATTATTTCCTTGTGTCAAACGGAATACAGGAGATCAGGGAGAACGGTTTCGGACGCGAGAACATCCCTGCCATGATGGCGGCGGTCGTTGTCATTTCCCTTCCGCTCATCATTCTTTTCCTCGTATTCCATAAGAAGATCATGGAAGGTGTTGCGAGCGGAGGTACAAAGGGATGATGAAAAAAGCAAAGCTTTGTATCGTTGCTGCGACAATGATCATTATGACATTACTGTCAGGTTGCCACGGATCAAAGGGCCTTCCCGAATTTGAGATTCCCGAAGAGTTCGATGAGTCCCGTTCTTACGAGATCACTTTCTGGGCAAAGAACGATACGAACAAAGTCCAGTCTGATATCTATAAAAAAGCGATAAGCGATTTCGAAAAGCTTTATCCCAATATCAAAGTCAATATGCGGCTTTATACCGATTACGGCCGTATCTACAATGATGTCATCACGAACATCTCGACGTCGACGACCCCTAATGTGTGCATAACCTATCCCGATCACATCGCAACATACATGAGCGGGATAAATGTCGTTGTGCCGCTCGACCGGCTTATCGATGATCCGAAGTACGGACTCGGCGCCGACGGTGTGAAGTTCGATTCTCCCAAAAGGGATGAGGTCGTTCCGGAATTCCTTAACGAATGCTATCTTAACGGTGAGTGCTATGCGCTTCCTTTCATGAGATCGACGGAAGCTTTATATATCAACGAGGATCTCGTAAAAGCACTCGGATATGAAGTTCCCGACGTCCTGACGTGGGATTTTGTCTGGGAAGTATCCGAGAAGGCGATGGAAAAAGATGCTTCGGGCAATTTTGCAGTGAACGGACAGAAGGTTCTGATCCCGTTCATATATAAATCGACCGATAACATGATGATCTCCATGCTCAAACAGAAGAATGCGGGCTATTCCACATCCGAAGGCGACATAGAGATATTTAACGATACAACGACGGAACTGCTCAAAGAGGTTGCGGTTCATGCAAAGTCGGGTGCGTTTTCTACTTTTAAGATCTCAAGCTATCCCGGTAATTTCCTTAACGCGGGCCAGTGTATATTCGCACTTGATTCGACGGCGGGAGCCACATGGATGGGTTCAGACGCTCCGCTTTCCGATATCGCAGAAGCAAGTAAAAAGCAGTTTACGACGGTCGTAAGACCCATACCGCAGTTTGATGTTTCTTCTCCCCGCATGATATCACAGGGCCCTTCGGTATGTGTATTTAACAAGGATGATCCGCAGGAAGTCCTGGCATCATGGCTCTTTACCCAGTTCCTTCTGACGAACGAAGTTCAGACGGCCTATTCCGAGACCGAAGGATACGTTCCCGTGACAAGGAAAGCTCAGGAGTCTGATGAATACAGGGAATATCTTTCACTTGCCGGCACCGATGAGAACGATCATTACATCATAAAAGAGGAAGCCGCAAAACTTCTTCTTAACAACATGAGCAATACGTTCGTGACACCCGTATTTAACGGATCGGCTTCATTAAGAGATGCGGCGGGTGCGCTCATAGAAAACGTAACCAAGGCCGAAAGGCGCGGAACGAAGGTTGATGATGCCTTCCTTGAAAAGATGTATCAGGACGTTAAGAGTCTTTACAAACTCGACTCAAATCTGTCCGGTGCGATGAAGAAGGAATCCATGGGACCTTTGCCGAAAGCATCGGTCATCCTTCTTACCGTCCTTGCCGTTTCGTGGGTGATGATAGGATCCGTACGCCTGATGCAGATCCTTAAAAAGAAAAAAGAAGAAAAAACAACGGATTGAATTATCTTTTCATTTGGTATATCATATAAAATCGTGAACGGACGGATGCATGGTGTATCCGTTTTGGAAGCATAAAAAAGGAGAGTATTATGAAAAAAGTATTAGTAGCGGCTCTTACACTTGCTATGGCAGCTGTAATGCTCACAGCCTGCGGCAAGGGTGGATCAGAGAAGAAATCAGAAGGCGTTATGACTTATGCTGAGTACGATGCTGCAGCCCTTGATTCAGAGGTTACCATCGAAGCATATGTTCAGGCTCATCAGTCATGGTGGGATAACAAGATCACTGTTTATGCAGCTGATAAGGACGGAGCATATTTCCTCTATGAAATGGCTTGTTCGGAAGAAGATGCTGCAAAGCTTACTCCCGGAACCAAGTTCAAGGCTAAGGGATATAAGACAGAGTGGTCAGGAGAGATTGAGATCGCAGATGCTACATTCGAGTTTGAAGACGGTAACTACACCGCTTCTCCCGTAGATGTAACAAGCTACCTCGGAAAAGACGAACTCAAGAAGTATCAGAACCAGCTCGTTTCATTTAAGGATATGACTGTTTCGGCCGTTTCATACAAGAACAACGAGCCCGGTGATGACATCTATGTTAACTTTACAAAGGACGGCAACGAGTATTACTTCTGCCTTGAGTATTATCTCAACGGAAGTGACAGTGATTTCTACAACAAAGTAGGTTCGCTCGAAGTCGGCCAGGTTTGTGATGTCGAAGGATTCCTTTACTGGTATGAAGGACCCAACCCTCACATAACAGCTATCACGGTTAAGTAGTCGGAAATAACGATCTTATCGGACGGCGGGAGCGATGCTTCCGCCGTTTTTACGTTGCAGAAAATCTCCGTGGGATTTCCATGATGGGAAACGCACGCGAATATAAGGGGTGAGCACTTCCTAACCCGCATAAAATATGATAAAATAACCATGTATGCGCTGCACGCAAATAAGGAAGAGGAAATACACGTAAAATGAACTATGATGTCATAATCATCGGGGCTGGACCCGGAGGCATATATTCCGCTTATGAACTGAAAGAAAAAAGGCCTGATCTTAAGGTTGCGGTCTTTGATGCGGGGTCCGAACTCGAAAAGAGAAAATGCCCGATCGATAACGATAAGATAAAGACCTGTATAGGCTGTAAATCCTGCTCGATCATGAGCGGCTTTGGCGGTGCCGGAGCTTTTTCGGACGGAAAATACAATATAACGAACGATTTCGGAGGCACGCTTTACGAGCATATCGGTAAGACCAAGGCCATCGAGCTCATGGAATATGTTGACAGCATAAACATGAAGAACGGCGGAGAAGGCACAAAGCTTTATTCGACAGCGGGTACTCAGCTTAAAAAGGTCTGCATGCAGAACAAGCTGAAACTCCTCGATGCTTCCGTAAGACATCTCGGTACGGATATCAACTACGTGGTACTTCAGAATCTGTATGCTTATCTTAAGGACACCGTGGACTTTTATTTCATGACCGCGGTCGAAAAGATCGAAGCGTTGGATGAAGGATTTGAAATAAAGACCGCAAAGGGTGAATATACCTGTAAGCAGTGTATAGTATCCGTCGGACGCAGCGGAAGCAAATGGATGGAAACGGTCTGCGAAGACCTTAAGATCCCCGCAAAGAGCAACAGAGTTGACATAGGTGTCAGAGTAGAGCTTCCGTCGGTTATATTTTCACACCTTACGGATGAACTTTATGAGAGCAAGATAGTATACCGCACGGAGAAATTTGAGGATAACGTCAGGACATTCTGTATGAATCCCCACGGCATCGTGGTCAACGAGAACACCAACGGGATCATCACGGTAAACGGACACAGCTACGAAAGCAAGGAGATGCAGACGGACAATACGAACTTCGCACTTCTTGTAGCGAAGCATTTCTCCGAACCTTTCAAGGACTCAAACGGATACGGCGAGAGCATCGCAAGGCTTTCGAACATGCTCGGAGGCGGAGTCATCGTCCAGCGTTTCGGTGATCTGGTCCGCGGAAGAAGGAGTAACGAAAAGAGGATAGCGGAAGGCCTGGTAACGCCCACCCTTAATGCAACTCCCGGCGACTTGAGCCTCGTTCTTCCGAAAAGGATCCTGGACGGCATAATGGAGATGATATATGCGCTCGATAAGATAGCTCCGGGAACGGCAAATGACGACACGCTCCTTTACGGTGTGGAAGTCAAGTTCTATAACATGGAGGTTTCGGTCGACGAAAACCTCGAGACCGGATACAAGGGACTTTATATGATAGGAGACGGAAGCGGAGTCACGCATTCATTGTCTCATGCGTCTGCCAGCGGAGTATATGTGGCAAGACGTATAGCAGAAGGAAATTAGGGATCGTTATTAAGTTTGTTTCAGAGGGGTAACAAATGGAATTTAAAAACGGAATCTATTATTCGGGAAATTTTGATGAGGACCAGAAGCAACTTCTTCGTGAACGACTGACCGATTCGCTGCTGGAGGACCGGATCTTTGTCTGCTATCACAATATAAAGGATAATTCCAGGATAGTAAGACTGCTTAATGATCACAACGAGGAAGATACCAGGCAGGTGCTTCTAAAGCATGATGATCCTGTCGATGCTTTCAAGGAGATCGTGACTGCATATACCCATCCGGAAGATAGAAAGCCTCTTCTTGATCTTTTGGATCCCGCTCATTATGTTCCTGTTCTCAGAAACAAAAAGAGTGAGTCTCTTTATTACAGATGGAAGTATGACAACAGATACTATCTGTATAACAGGATCACGGTAAGAAAACTCGACGGAATTGATGAAGAACCAACGGAAGTCATTATCATCTGTACCGACGTCGATTCGCAGATCAGGGAAAAACTGATGATCGAGGAAATGCATAAACGTTATGTTTCGGGCGTGTATGCGTTAAGCCGCGAGTATTCTTCCGTTTACTACGTAAATCTCGATACAAAAGAAGTTGCTCCGTTCGACTTAAGTAACAGGATCCAGGGCATGTTCGGTGACAAGTTCTATCATATGGATTATGACAAGGCTGTCGAAGAGTATATAGACCATGCCGTTATCGATGAAGATAAGGAAAGAATGACAGAGATCCTCTCCAGAGATTATGTGAGAAGATGTCTTGTCAATCAGGATCACTTTACCAGGATTTATCTTAATAACGATAACTGCTACTGTGAGATGAAATGCGTTAAGGTTGCCCAGGAAGATGCATCGAATGTCGTTATCATGGGATTTGCCGTTAAGGATGATGAGATCAGATCGCAGCAGGAGCATAAAAAGCAAAAGGATTTCCAACTTTCGCTCCTTGACGGACTTACGAGGGATTTCTATACGGTCATCCTGATAAAGCCGGGCAATGTTGCGGAACTGTACAGAGCATCGGATAACGTTCGTGTGACCGAGTTCTTAAGATATGCCGAGTCGCAGGATGAAGGATATGACGAAGGTGTCAGGTATTACGTTGAGAGATTTGTTGCCGACGAAGACAAGGAACGGATGATCGAAGAGATGAAATTCGAGAATCTCTTAAATAACGTTCCGGAGGAAGGTATTTATCCGATCACTTTTAAGAGAGTGAATGAGAACGGTGAGGTTGTTTACTTAAGGATCTGCTGCACAAAGGCGGTATCCGGAAACGGTGAAGTCAACATAGTTGCCGCTTTCAGAAATGTAGATACGCTCGTCCGTAACGAGATGAGACAGCAGCAGCTTTATGAAAAGGCCATAAACGAAAGAGACATGGATGGCCTTACGGGACTGCAGAACAGATACTGTTTCGAGAATAAGATAAAGACTTACGGCGACGGTGATTACGATACCATAGGATGCATTTATATCGATGTCGACGGCCTTCACGAGATAAACAACGAAGAAGGACATGACAGAGGCGACTTCATGATAAAGACCGTTGCCGGTAAAGTGTCCGAGCTTTGGGGAAAGAACGATACGTTTAGGATAGGCGGAGACGAATTCATAGCATTTGTGTTTGACACACCACGCGAAAAGATAGCCGAAGACGTACAGGAACTCAAAAAGGTCCTTGCGGAACACGGGTTCAGCGCATCGGTCGGATATAACGTTGAATACAGGAATTTCCTTGATGCCAATTCGTTCATAAAACATGCCGAGGATATGATGTTTGCAGAAAAGAAGGAACATTACAAGGGAAAGAATGACCGCCGCCGCGGTTAGGAAAGATCCGGAAATTAATGAAGAAAAACAGTTACACGATCACATCGGATAACATGGAGATAATACCTGTCCCTACGGACCGCAGCAGAGAACTTTCCGACAGCGGTTCAAAGGACGGTTTCTGGTATGCTGATTGGGAGATCATAACCATAGACAGATATGATAAGTCAAGAACCGGGGTCGGGGTCATCAGATTTGAAGATAAGCCCGTACTCGGAAAAGTCGTGATCAGCTTTGAAGTTGAAGAAAGATACCGTGACAGAGGTTATGCCTCTCAGGCATTAAAGGCACTTACGAAATGGCTCTTCTGGAGAGGAGACGTTTATGAGGTCGAAGCAACGGTAGTTCTTGAAAACGATCCGGCGATACATGCGCTTTTGAACGCGCAGTTCATCTATCGCCGCATGGAACACGAGGACGGCGTTAAAAAAGAGATCTATTCGATAACTAAACCCAAGAGCAGCTGGAGCGGACTGTATCTTTTTGTGGGGATCATAGCGGGACTGACGATAGGGATCCTTGTGGCCAACATCCTTATGGGGATAATCGCAGGTGTCATTGCAGGACTCGGCCTCGGTGTCTGGCTTGATTCGAAAAACCTTAAAAAGAGGCAGGATGTAACCGGCCGGAAGGATTGAGATGAAAAACACATTCGGAAATAAACTGAGTTTTACGATATTCGGCGAAAGCCACGGGGAAGAGATAGGCATAGTCCTTGACGGATTAAAGAGCGGGATTAAGATCGATGAGGAATTCATCGATCATCAGCTTGCTCTCCGCAGACCTTACGGAAGCATCGGGACCGCCCGTGTCGAAAAGGATGCTTTCAGGATAGTGAGTGGGGCTTTTAACGGCCATACCACCGGAAGCCCGCTTACGATAATCATCCCGAACGAGAACAAAAAGAGTTCGGATTATTCCGACACCAGATATATCGCAAGACCTTCACATGCTGACTATACCGCATATGTAAAATACAACGGGTTCGAAGATTACCGCGGAGGAGGACATTTCAGCGGACGCATAACCGCAGCCCTTGTTGCCGGAGCTTCGATAGTGATCCCTGCGCTTAAGGAAGAAGGGATAATGATAGGAACGCATATAAAGAAGCTCGGAGGTATATGCGACAGGGAATTTGACGATCCTGAAAAAGATATCGCTTTCCTTAACGAAGAAAAATTTGCGGTGCTTGATAAGAAGGCGCAGGATGCCATGATCTCGGCTATAGAGGAAGTTGCAAAAGAAGGCGACAGCATAGGCGGACATCTTGAAAGCGCGATCATCGGAATGAAGCCCGGCTTCGGTGAACCGTTTTTTGACAGCCTTGAGAGCCTTTATTCCCATGCGCTGTTCTCGATCCCGGGGATAAAGGGAGTGTCATTTTCCGATGCTTTTGAAAACTGCCTTAAAAGGGGCAGCGAATTCAATGATGAGTTCGGTATAAAGGACGGAAAGGTAGTGACGTCGTCAAACAATAATTCGGGAATTAACGGCGGTATTTCGAACGGAATGCCGATAGTGATAAAATGTGCGGTCAAGCCTACACCCTCGATCTTCAAAGACCAGAAGACGATAGACATGAAGGATAATAAGGAGTGTACGCTGAGCCTTAAGGGCAGACACGATCCCGCGATAATACACAGGGCAAGGGTCGTTGTGGACAGTATGCTCGCACTAGTTACATATGACGTGATATCTTAACGGAAAGTTTCCGTATCTCAGACATCGGATAAAAGAGGAGAAAATTATTATGAACATGGAATTTGAAAGAAAACTGGCGATACCCACAGAGGTAAAACGGATGTATCCCGTTACCGCCAAGGTCAGCTCGATCGTTGAAAAAAGAGCAAAAAAGATCGCCGATATCTTTGAGGGAAAGTCGAACGAACTGATCCTCATCATAGGTCCCTGCTCGGCCGATAACGAAGACAGTGTTATCGATTATATCGGCAGGCTCGCCAAAGTTCAGGAAAAGGTAACAGATAAGATATTCATCATCCCGAGGATATATACAAATAAGCCCAGGACTACCGGTTTCGGATACAAAGGTCTCCTTCATCAGCCGAACCCCGATGAAAAACCCGATATGTTCAAGGGTATCATAGCTACGAGAGAACTCCATATGAGAGCGGTCCTTGAGACGGGCTTCAGCTGTGCCGATGAGATGCTCTATCCGGAGAATCACAAATACCTTGATGACCTTCTTGCTTATGTTGCGGTAGGCGCACGTTCGGTGGAAGACCAGCAGCACAGGCTCACGGCCAGCGGCATCGAGGTTCCCGTCGGAATGAAGAACCCGACAAGCGGAGATTTCAATGTGATGATGAACGCGATACTGACTGCACAGAACCCTCATACGTTCATATACCGCGGATGGGAGGCTCATTCAAAAGGAAATCCGTACGCTCATGCGATACTTCGAGGACATACGAGCAAGCACGGTCGTTCCATACCTAACTATCATTATGAGGATATCCTTCTCCTTTGCGATTTTTACGATGAATACATAGAAAAATACGGGATAAGATTTCCTTCTCTTATCATAGATACAAATCACTGTAATTCGGATAAGAATCCTTTCGAACAGCCTCGTATCATCAAAGAGGTCATTTCTTCGGCCAAGAATCATGACAGGATAAGAAACATCCTCAAGGGATTCATGGTTGAGAGCTATATCGTTGACGGAAGACAGGAGATCGGCGGGGGGACTTACGGCCAGTCGATAACGGATCCCTGTCTCGGTTGGGAAAAGACGGAACAGTTGATCATGGAGATAGCCGAAATGTGGTAGGGGACACTTGATACTATAGTCCCAAAAGTGATAAGATTATTTATTATGAGGCTTACGCCTCGCGGATGACAAGGGGTTACACAGTGGTAAACATTTACTTCGACGGATGCGCCGTTGCAGCAATTGCCACACTGGTTCTGGCATTAATAGTGCGCAAACTCACAAAGGGCAGGAACAATGCTTTGTTTCTGTGCTTTTGCGTTATAATTCTCCTTTTGTCTTTTGCCGACAGGAAAAGCCTAAGCTACGAACGGATCCCCAACATTCCCATCTTTCTCGAGATAAACAGATATGTGTTCAAATACGCGTATTTCCTGTTGCTTGGAATAGTCATTCCCACTTTCTTTTTATACCTTTGCTCCTACATCGGAATATGGCATAAGATAAAGGATGTCGAATCCATGTTTCTTTGGTGGGCCGTCCCTTTGGGAGGTTACCTGATCATCCTTTTACAGAATATGTTCACAGGAAATCTGTTTTATATCGATGATTCCGAAAAGTATGTAGAAACTTCCTATATCTCGATCTTTTATCTGATATTCTTTTATTTTCTTATATTGTGCTTTGTTACGATAATAAGGTACAGACACCTTTTGGGGCGGATAAAATCCATAGCACTGGGGCTTCTTGTCCTAATGAATGCGTTTGCGCTTTATATCCAGGTAATGTCGGAGTGGTTCAGGATATCATCCTTTGCCCTTGCGATAATGGCGATATCCATAGCGATCATGATCCAGCGTCCCGAGGAGATGATGGATTATGTGGTGGGTCTGCAGAATTACAACGCATTCCTTCATACGGTAAGGACCAATTTCAGCTCCGGGGCTCCCAAGATATATCTCTTCATCAGGTTTGTTAATTCAAGATCTTTAAGGAGCAGTCTCGGACTTGATAACTACCTCGTCCTGCTTGAAAACATCTCCGGGAAGATAGAGAGGATGTGTCGGATAAGCGGTCTTCGCTCGGATAATTTCTATCTCAATATCGGAGCGTTCGCGATCGCCGGAGACGTTGATATGTATGAGCATATACTGGATGCCGGTCGTGTTATCGCCGCGTATCTGCTTGAACCCATCAAGATCAAGCAGATGGAAGTCATGCTCGATGCAAGGGTTTGCCTGGTGCATTGTCCCGATGATATCTCAAACGAAGCGTCGCTTCTTAATTTCGCCAATTCCTTCCATACGAAGCTTCCGGATGAGAGAAGGGTAATAGTCCTTTCAAAGATCGCAAAGACCAAAGACTTTAAGGTCAGATCCGAAATGGATATGATCATAAGCCGCGGAATACAGAATCGCAATTTCGAAATGTATTATCAGCCTATTTATTCGATCAAGGAAGATAAATTCGTTTCGGCCGAAGCACTGATAAGACTGAACGATGAAGTGTACGGTTTTGTTTCTCCTGCACTTTTCATTCCGGCTGCGGAGCAGAGCGGAGCCATTCATGAGATAGGCGATTACGTTATAGAAGATGTATGCAGATTTGTCGGAAGCGAAGAGTTCAGGAACTCGGGCCTTGAATATGTGGAGATAAATCTTTCGGTCGCACAGTGTATCGAAGCGGATCTTTTTGAAAAGATCGATGCCTATATGAAAAAATACGGAGTCGAGCCGCATCAGATCAACCTTGAGATTACGGAAACGGCGGTGGACTATGATCCGGAAACAACGGATAAGAACATAGATAAGCTTTCACAGGCCGGAATACCGTTCTCGCTCGATGATTACGGAACCGGATATTCGAATATAAAGAGAGTTGTTTCTCTTCCTTTGAGCATAGTAAAGCTTGACAAGACGCTGGTAGACGAAATGGATACTCCGCTCATGTGGATCGTCATTTCGAACACCGTGCGCATGTTAAAGCGTATGAATAAAAAGATCCTCGTAGAGGGAATAGAAGATAAGAGAGCTCTTATAAGATTTATGGAGATAGGATGCGATTATATACAGGGCTTTTACTTCTCCAAACCTCTCCCGAAGAACGAGTTCCTGGATTTCCTGACTAAAAACAATTAAGGAAAAATATGTCATACCTCAGCTTTGAAGAATGTGCCATAGCCATTGGACTGATCTTTGTTGTTTCATACATAGTAAGGAAACAGTACAAGGCCGGCAGGACCAATTTAATAATGTTTCTGATCATATTAATGATAGTGAGTTCCGCGATAGTCGATCTCGGTAGTGTTTCGATCGATTATTACGGGAGAAGTGCGCCCTGGATAAAGACATCGTCATATATTTTCAA
Organism: Lachnospiraceae bacterium; assembly: GCA_024682115.1. Lineage (GTDB taxonomy): Bacteria > Bacillota > Clostridia > Lachnospirales > Lachnospiraceae > JAILLW01. The sequence continues at coordinate 24,782 of JAIKZO010000150.1, read as the reverse complement.
TCTGTTGTATTTTATCACCAGAAACCTTATCGCACCGCTGTTTGTTCTGTATCTGTATTCGAGCATAGACATATGGCATATCTTCACGGCTACAAAGAGCAGGAATCTGCTCTGGTTCAGTCCCGTTGCTGTTGAAATGGTGATCATATTATTGAACCGCAGCGTATTCAATATCTTCAGCATAACCGATGACTGCAAATACCAGAGGGGTCCGCATATAGTGATCCTTTATGTGATATCTGCATTCTACGCGATCTGGGGTGTGATTATGGTCGTAAGATACAGGAAGATCCTTAATAAGGACAAGTTCGCGGTCCTTTTGTTCATGTATGTGATGATCCTTTCCGGAATGGTAGCACAGCTTGTTAAGCCCGACTTCCTGATAGAGAGCTTTGCCCTTGTGATGTCTCTTCTCTTCTTTATGGTCATGGTAAAGCGGGAAGAAAACCAGATAGACCCTATAACCGGAGCTACCAAATACAACGAAGGACTGGAGAGGGTTTCCAAAAACTTTATCACCCATAAACCGGTTTCGGTAATTTTGGTAAAGATCGCAAATTACAACAATATCACTCTCTATCTTGGGCAGAGTAAGTACAATGCATTTCTGCACGGTGTTACGGATGTCTTAAGGGATATAAGCCGTGAATGTTCTTTCCCGTCGGAGATATTCTACCTTGAGAGCGGCCTTTTTGCTTATCTGGGTGAAGACCTCAATGATGAAGTCATATCCGAGGTCGCGAATTCGGTAAAGGAAGAATTTATAAAGCCTCTTGAAACAGAAGGCTTTTCGGTAATGGCGGATGTCAGGCTTTGTGTAGTAAAGTGTCCCGAGGAGATCGAGAACTTCCAGACTCTGTTTGCATTGGGAACAACATTCCATCATACGCTTCCTAAGACAAAAGAAGCGCATTTCTATAAAGATTTCTGTAATGACAGGGATTTCAAGATACGTAACGAAATGAACGAGATCCTTTTCAGGGCTATAGAGAGCAACGGTTTCCAGATGTATTACCAACCGATATATTCGACTGCGGAAAACAGATTTGTTGCAGCCGAGGCGCTTATAAGGCTCCAGGACCGCTTTTACGGATTTATCTCACCTTCGGTCTTTATCCCTATCGCGGAAGCTACGGGAGCTATCCATGAGATCGGTGACTATGTCATAAGGACCGTCATAAAGTTCATCTCAAGGATCGACATGGAAGAGTTAGGGCTTAAGTATATCGAGATGAACCTGTCGGATTCGCAGTGTATCGAGGTCGATCTTGTCGGCAGGATACAACAGCTCATAGAGGACAACCATATAAATCCTTCGAGCCTCGGACTTGAGCTTACCGAGACGGCTGCGGATATCAACCCGGAGATCGTCGACAATAATATCAGAAGACTTCACGATTACGGAGTAAGGATCGCGCTGGATGATTATGGCACGGGCTATTCGAATGTAAAGAGAGTTACGACTCTTCCGATAGATCAGGTCAAACTGGACAAATCGTTTGTCGATATGGTCGATGATCCGCAGATGTGGATCGTGATCCAGGATACGATCTCAATGCTCAAGGAAATGGGCAAGGAGGTCCTCGTTGAGGGCGTGGAAGAGGAAAGAGTCGCTAGGATGTTCACGGATATAAATACCGATCTTATCCAGGGATGCGAGCTCATCCAGGGATTCTATTTCTGCAAGCCGGTTCCGGCCGATGAATTCTTGGAATTCATCAGGACACACAAGGCGGATGTAATGAAGTAGTGGCAGGGGTGTTATTGGAGGGTGTTTCATGAAAAAGAAAGAAAAGGCAGGCAGGGTAGGTCTTCTCAACATCAGGAATAAGATATTCCTTTGTTTTGTGTTACCTATCATTTGTATGGTTCTGGTGGGATTCGTTTCGTTCAGACTGGCTTCTGACGGAATGAGTGAAAAGTTCCTCCAGAGTTCGACTCAGACCATAAACATGGCTATGCAGTATATGGATCTGACATTAAAGGGCATTGAACAGGAAGCAGCCAGATACCAGTTCGACGCCAATATAGAAAGCTATATCCTGGGTATGCCCGGAAAGAGCAAGGTCGAAAAGGCCAACTTTTTTTCGGACCAGAGAGTTGTGTTCATGTCGTCGCAGTCTTCAAACAGTGCGATCGCAAATATCCATATAATCCCAAAGAGCATAACAAATATAATAACAACCGTTACTCCAGATAAGATACCGGGTATCTATGACGAGTATCTTGAGGAACTCATGTCGACATACGGGGATAAGAACTCCATACCCAAGTGGATCACGCAGCATTCCATGATCGATGACGCTCTCGGTATATCGAAGGACAGTTATTTCCTTTCATATCAGATACCTACCGGCAAGCAGATGTCCTATATCATCGTTGATGTTAAGGCGGATGCATTAAAGGGTATCCTTGAGAATATGAACTTCGGAAGCGGGAGCTATGTCGGACTCATAACCGAAGACGGAAATGAACTGGCCATGGAATGCGGTAAGGAAGATCTCTCGGACGGAGTATTTTCATCAGAGAGTTTTTATTCTTCGGCATTGTCCTCAGAGGCGTTATCCGGAAACTCGTCCGTAAAGTATAAGAATTTGGATTATCTGTTCCTCTATCAGAAAAGCGAGATAAACGGAGCAATGATATGCGCGTTGATCCCTGCGGAGATCGTAACGAAACAGGCTGAAGGCATCAAGACCATCACGCTCATAATGGTAATCATAGCGGCGGTATTCTCATTTGCGGTCGGTATGATAATAACAGGTGGTATTCAAAGGAACATGAAGCGCATCTCCGGAAAACTTGACGAGGTGGCAAAGGGCAACCTGTCCGTCAGCGTAGTTGCCAAGGGATCCGATGAATTCCAGAGTCTTGCCCGTTCTGCCTCCAACATGGTCACGAATAATAAGAACCTGGTAGTAAAGTTGTCGGGAACGGCTGCCGAACTTCAGGATTCGGCAAGAAACGTCAATGATGCATCCGAAGATATACGAAACTCTTCGGAGGAGATAACGCAGGCGATATCCGAAATAAGCCGCGGAGTCGAAAAACAGTCGGAGCATGCTCTGGAGTGCGTAGGCATAACAAATACGCTTTCTGAAAAGATCAGGAATATCCTTGATGATGTAAATTCGATCCATGACAGGATAGTCGAGGCGGAGGAAATGATAGTTAAGGGAACCGGCATCGTGGATGACCTTGCGGGAAGTGCCAGGGTGACATCCGAAAAGACGGAGGATGTCGGAAAGAACATTTCCATGCTGAGTGACGAGGCGAACAGCATAAATGAGTTTGTTCACAGGATAGCCGAGATAGCGCATAAGACAAATATGCTCTCGCTCAATGCGTCAATAGAGGCGGCACGCGCCGGAGAAGCAGGGAAGGGATTTGCGGTCGTTGCGGAGCAGATCAGGGATCTGGCCGATAATTCCGCCGCTGCTTCAAATGAGATAAGCAACAAGATAGATATAATTAATGAAAGAACCCGTGAAAGCGTGGATGCTGCCAACAACGCATCTGCCATGGTCGGATCTCAGCAGCAGCTGGTTGATGATGTGATAAACGTATTTGATTCCATCAAGGAAAAGATGCAGGAGCTCGTCGAAGCTCTCGGCAAGATATCGGATTCGGCATCCGAGGCCGACATGCAGCGCAAGGAGACGGTCGATGCCGTTGACAATATCTCTTCTATTATAGAAGAAACCGCTGCAAGCTCATCGCTTGTCATGGACATGACCGAAAACCTGAAAAGCAGCGTAGACAGGCTCGGACAGACCGCGGATTCGCTGGATGAGAATATGAACGGTCTTAAGAAAGAGATAGCTGCATTTACGGTCGAATGACAAACCGGTACTTTAGTTACTGACAAAAATGCACAATAAATCGCCCTAAAAAAATAAAATATGCAATACGAGAAAACGATTTCCGCGACTTTTTGATACAAAATGCACAAAAAATTTACGAAAAACGTTTTCAAATGCTTGTAAAATGTATAGGACTACTATATACTTGTTGTGTTGAGCAAAAACTGGTCCGCATTGGGACGGACTTAATGGAGGTTATGTAATGAAGGATTTTTTCCGAAACACCTGGAAACACCGGGCGCATGTTGTTATGGCGCTTCCCGTTTTCCTGGTTCTTTTTTTCATCATGTATGTGCCCATGACAGGTCTGATCATGGCATTCAAGAAATTCGATTTTAAACTCGGTCTTTACGGAAGCCCCTGGAACGGACTTGAGAACTTCAAGATCCTGATGGCTTCAAAGGCCACATTCATACAGATGACCGAGAACACATTACTGTACTATGTTATCTTTACGGCTCTCGGAACTCTTCTTAATGTAGTTCTCGCTATCGCGATCGATCAGTGTGTATTCAAAAAATGTGCAAAGACGATGCAGACTTTGATGATCATTCCGGTATTCATTTCTTATGCCGCGGTTCAGTTCATAGTATATGCATTCATAAGCACAGATACGGGTATCCTTAACAAGACCTTCGGAATGACGACCAGGTTCTATTCGACCGCGAGCGTTTGGCCGATCCTTCTTACCATAGTTAAGATATGGAAGGATACAGGATACGGTTCGGTTCTTTACATGTCTGTACTTGCAGGTATCGATTCCGAGCTTTATGAAGCAGCCGATATCGACGGTGCCAACAAGTGGCAGAGTATCTGGCATATCACGCTTCCTTCGCTTGTTCCGATGGTAACGGTAATGCTCCTTCTTTCGGTTGGTTCGGTAATGAAATCCGATACCGGTCTTTTCTATCAGGTTACACGTAACAGCGGTATCTTATATGAAAAGACTCAGGTTATCGATTCATATATCCTGAATGCGATCTTCAAGAATTCGAACTTCGGATTCACTGCCGCGACGTCGCTGTTCCAGTCCGTCGTGGGATTGCTGCTGATGTTGTTTGCTAACGGAATGGTTCGTAAGATCGAGCCTGAGAACGCTTTATTCTAAAGGAGGTAAGAAAAATGGCTAAAAAAGACATGGACCTGGCTCCTTCAAGAAGAGAGAAAAAGGGACTCGGTCAGTTCATACTGCTTTTCTGTCTGTTCTTATATACGTTATTTGCATTTGTTCCCGTTCTGCTTACTTTTATAGCGGCGTTTACGGATGAAAAATACATAGCCAAGAACGGATTTACGCTTTTCCCCAAAGAGTGGTCGATGAACGGTGTAAATGCGGTACTCAGATACGGTAACAGACTCCTTACTTCATACGGAATAACGATATTCGTTACGGTATTCGGAACATTTGCGGGACTTCTTATCATGAGTATGTTCGCATATTCGATCAGCCGTCCGGATTTCAGACTTTCAAAATTCCTTTCGATCTACGTGCTGATCCCGATGCTCTTTAACGGAGGACAGTTGTCCGGATATATCGTATTTACGAGTATGTACCACTTAAAGGATTCGCTCTGGCTTCTTATCCTTCCGTTGATGGTTTCGACGATGAACGTTATCATCTTAAGGACGTATATAGCCAACAGTATCCCGGGAGAACTAATGGAAGCAGCCAAGATCGACGGTGCCGGCGAATACAGGACCTTCTTCCAGATCACGCTGCCGCTCCTTAAGCCTTCACTTGCAGCCGTAGGTTTCATGATGGCAACCGCTTACTGGAATGACTGGCAAAACGCTCTGCTCTATATCACAACTGATACCAAGAAGCCCCTGCAGCTTCTCCTTATCAACATCCAGAAGAGTATAGAGTTCCTGCTCAATAACTCAAACGTTCCCGCTTCCGCAAAGGCAGCCATGGGTGGAACGATACCGCAGTATTCATCAACGATGGCTACGGTTATCATAGTTATCGGACCTATCATGGTAGCTTATCCCTTCTTCCAGAAGTATTTCGTTAAGGGCTTGACAGTAGGTTCGGTCAAGGGTTAATATATAGGTTGCGAAACGCTTTGTTCAAAATTTGTTCACAAATTTGACATATTGTGTTCAAAGTGTTATACTTTACGATGTTCGACGCCGACATAGTGCCGACGTAGGAATATACAAAAATCCATAAGGGAGGAAAAAAATGAAAAAGAAAGTACTTTCAATCGTACTTGTTGCAGCTATGACATTGTCTATGCTCGTAGGATGCGGCGCAGCAGCTGATAACTCAGCAGCAGCTCCTGCAGCAGACAACAGCGCAGCTACAACAGACACAGCTTCAACAGACACAGCTTCAACAGACACAGCTTCTACCGACACAGCTGCTACAGATGATACTGCAGCCGCTTCAGGTGATGTTGTGAACATCAACGTTTACAGATGCTGTTTCAACCTTGGATCAACAGATTCAGCTAAGACACAGCAGGTACAGGATGCTATCAATGCATACCTTGCAGAAAAAGGTGCAAACGTTACTATCACTCTGACAGATATCGGTTCAGGTGAATACACAGAGAAGGCTAACCTTGCTCTTGCAAACAACGAGATCAACCTTCTTTGGACAGCTTCTTGGGAAGGCACGATCGGAACTAACGACCTCGTTCCCCAGAACGCAGTTTATGATCTTACAGATCTCCTTCCCGGAACAGACCTTTACAACTCAATGGACGCAGGTCAGTGGGAAGCTACAAAGTATGACGGTAAGAACTACTTCATCCCTGTTTACAAGGATAACGTAGAAGGTTACGATTTCATGGTTCGTCAGGATCTTATCGACCAGCACGGTTGGGACCTCAGCTCAGTTAAGAAGTTGGCTGACCTCGAGCCCATCCTTGAGGATGCTAAGAACGACGGACTTAAGTATCCTTTCCTTACACAGAAGACAGCAATGTTCTACAGATGGTACATCAATGACTTCGATTTCTTCACAGCTGATTCAACAGCTAACTGGGTTGCAGTTGACAGAGCTTCTAACTCAGTTGTAGATACTATCCTTACACCTCAGTACAAAGAGTTCTGTACTTTAATGGCAGAATGGGCTGAGAAGGGTTACATCTCAGAAGACGAAGTTACAAAGACAACCAACGACCAGACAACTCAGAGTCAGGATTGGGCTGTTTCTTGGTGGACAGATATCCCGGTTAACGACGAAGCAGACTCTCGTTATGGCCAGGACGTAACAATGTTTCCTGCTACAGACAGATGGGCTCACTCTAACTCAGCTCTCGGTTCTTGCTACTGCGTAACAGCTAACAGCTCAGAAGCAGAAGCTAAGGCAGCTATCGAGTTCATGGGTCTTCTTTACACAGACAGCCATCTTGCTGATATGTACACATTCGGTATCGAAGGTGAAGACTTCAACTACGATGCTAACGGCCAGGTTGAGCAGGTTGAAGGCGCAGCTTACAACCACTCAATGTGGGAGTCAGCTTCAGCTACAGTTGTAACTCCTCTTTCAAACGAGCCTGCTAACAAGGCTGACCTTTACAAGAGCTTCAACGGTGGTGCTAACACATCATGTGCAGCAGGTTTCCGTTTCGACAAGGCTCCTGTAGAAGCTCAGTACGCAGCTTGCCAGAACGTATTCGAAACTTACGGATTCGCTCTTGAGAACGGTGGATATGCAGCAGCTGATATCGACGCTACTATCGAAGCATACCAGGCAGCTCTTGACGAAGCTGGTTACCAGGATGTACTTGCTGAGTTCCAGAAGCAGTACGATGCTTGGAAGTAATTCGGATCTGATCTGAATACTAAGCTTTAAACAAATTAAGCCCCGGTCAAATGACCGGGGCTTTTTTATGTGCGTAATTGCGATAGAGCAGCGTTGCAGATCGTTTGGGATACTATCACTCAATCCCGCCGTCTATATGATCAAGACTTAAGGGCGTTCCTTTCTTATAATCGGCGTTGAATTTCTTTCCGAGGACTTCTTCGTAATACTTTGTATGAAGCCCGTTACCGGGGCGTATCGAGCGTACGTTTAAAGGTGTGATAAGATCGCCCTTTTTAACGTCTTCGGTGATGAACAGGGAGCGTGAACGTTCATGTTCTATCTTTTGCTTCTCCGAAAGCTCGTATACATCGGAACCGAGGGCTTCCTCCATGATCCTTATATCACGGACCATCTGAGCGAATTCTTCGGGTTCCATCGAAAAAGCACTGTCGGGACCGCCGTCTTTGCGCTTCAGCGTAAGATGTTTTTCCACCATCTTGGCACCGAGTGCTACGGCTCCTACCGCTACGGCCGAACCCATCGTATGATCCGAAAGACCGGTGATACAGTCGTATTTTTCAGACAGCGCGGGGATAAGGCGAAGATTTACCATGCTGTAGGGTGTAGGATAGGAAGAAACGCACTTAAGAAGTATGATATCTTCGTTTTCCTCATCGCGGCATGTCTTTAGCGCCAGCTCGATATCCTCGGGATAAGCTATTCCCGTAGCAAATATAATCGGTTTGTGAAGCCTTGCGATCTTTCTTATAAGAGGAATGTCGTTGATCTCATAAGAAGCGATCTTGTAGGCGGGCACACCCATTTCTTCAAGGAAATCCACGCTTCCGGGATCAAAAGGTGAAGAAAAGCATTCCATTCCGAGCTTGTTGGCTTCTTCCTTGAGCCTCGGCTGCCACTCCCAGGGTGTATAGGCATCTTCATACAGCTTATAGAGCGTTGTTCCGTCCCAGATCGTTCCCTGGTTTATCTGAAAGCAGGGATCATCACAGTCGATCGTGATAGTATCCGGAGTATATGTCTGAAGCTTTACAGCATCGGCACCGGCTTCGGCAGCTGCGTGGATTATCTCCAGAGCCCTCTCAGGATCGCCGTTATGGTTTGCCGAAAGCTCGGCTACTATAATGGTCTTTGAATTCTCGCCTATGGTAAGGTTTCCTATCTTAATATCTTTTTTCATGCTTTGTCCTTGTAGATAATTTTTCTTTTTATTCTATATCATAAGCACCCTTTATTCTATATTATAAGCCCGATAATTGACAATAGGGCTTAATAAAGCTAAAATTATGGGTGATATACTTATCAGATCAAAATTTTTTGGAGGGTTTAAAGATGAAATATTGTCCTAATTGCGGTCAGGAAATGGATGATAATACAAAATTCTGCGGAGCATGCGGAACAAAGGTCGACGAGGTTCAGGCTCAGGCAGCCGCTCCCGCACCCGAGAGTGCACCTGTTCAGAGCGAACCTGTATTTGATTCTTCAGCCGCTGCGGCCGATACCGTTTCGGCAGCTGCTTATGCGGATCCCCAGCCTTCTGCATCCGCTTCTCCCGAGAAGAAGGGCGGATTTAAGTTAGATGATAAAGTTAAGAAGCTTGCGATCATAATCGGCGCAGCCGTTGTAGCGCTGGTCGTTATCGTTCTTGCATGCTCACTGCTTCTTGGCGGCGGATACAAAAAGCCCATAAAGAAGTACATCTCTTTGCTCAACAGCAGGGAAGAGAACTATTATGAATTCTTTAAGCTCAATTCTCCTTCATTCGACTACAAGGCTCAGATGGAGCTTTTGAAGCTTGCAAACGAGATCGGTGATAAGGACGAGGTTGAAGAAAACGAAGAGTATCTTGAGGAAATAATGAAGGATCATTACGATGAGATCGAAGATGAATTCGGAAAGAACTGGAAATATACGTTCAAGGTGACCGAGGTGGATGAGCTTTCAAACAAGGAACTCAAGGCCTACAGGGAAACGCTTAAGAGCCAGGGAGACACCTACAAGGAATCAGCCGAATACTACGAGGAAGATGCGATATTCTACGGCGAAGAGCTTAATAAGAGCAATGCCAAGAAAGTACAGAGCATCTACAAGGAGCTCGGAAGCAAGTATAAAGAGGCCGATGTTAAGAAGGGCTATGAGGTCGAGATAGAATATACGATCAAGGGTAAGGATGACAAGGACACTGATGATGTCACGTTCAAGGTATACAAGGTTAACAATGAATGGATCATCGACGATATGCCGTTCTGATAGTTGATAACTCATCCTTTTACCACAATATGTGGTAGTTGAATTGATATTATGGTTTCGGATAAAATAGAGTATGTGTTTATATGCGCATACTCTGTTTTTATGCGGAAAATCGCCATGTGAGCACCATGCTTTAAAGCGATAATAACCGATCTGCGGGGTCGGCCTTTTAGGAGAATGATTGATGAAGAAATTAAAGAAACTCGCTGCTTTACTGGTCACGGCGGCAATGCTCTTTTTGACCGTTATCCCGGCTAAGGCCGACACGGCGGTCGCAACTGCGATAACTGCGGTAGCCACATGTCGTCTTTCCAACGCCAATACCGTTGTTTATTCGGCATCACTGCCCACGATCCCGTCTTCGGATGACGGAATGCTTTATCTTTACCAGCTCATGCCTTATGAGTATTCGGTTTCTTCGGGAGATACCTGCGTAGCATCGGCTGCCATGTCGGCGAATCCTTCATTTGCTTTCAGTCTTTACGATACATCGGGCGCATCGAGGATATGCAATAAATTCGCACTCTGTACCCTTATAGGCGGAAAACCCGTCATGATCGCGAACGCACAGTATATAACCAACCCTGAAGTTGCAGCAACTCAGACGAGACCTCTTCAGGATGTCGGTTTTGTAGAGCCCACCAATAAAATGGTCCTTTACAGGGTCGGCGAGACCAATATAGCCGCAGTCCTTCGAGACAACTATTCTACGGCCGTCATCGTCAACAGGGCGGATAAAACGCTCATAAACCCCAAGTCAAAGGGCGGAGACGCGCATCCGATTAACGGAAAGAAGATGTATTACGCTTTCAATGCTTCAAATCCGCAGGGTGTTGCCAAGCTTTATGAAACGATGACATATTTCGCTGCCAATACGAGGGTCGATGAGTTTATAATAGGTAATGAAGTAAATAACAGGATATGGAACTATACTGCTTCCATGGACTGGGACGATTATGTAAGAGAGTACGTTCAGGCCTTCAGAGTCAGCTATAATGCCATAAAGTCCGTGAACGCAAATGCCAAGGTATATGTATCCCTTGACCAGATGTGGAACATGGATAATCCTGTCGGATCTTATAAATACTATGAATATATGGACGGACTGGATTTCCTTATCCGTTTCAATGCCGATATATGCACCGAAGGAAATATCGACTGGAACCTCTGCCAGCATCCTTATCCGAATCCCATGCTTTATGCGAAATTCTGGGATATGTCGGGATGCTCGAACGGATCGGCTTATGCCGCACAGGTTGCGGCCGGCCAGGTCGTTACTTTCCAGAACCTTCCCGTCATGACCGGTTTCATGGCGCTTCCCGCCATGCATAATCCGAGAGGAGGGATAAGAGAAGTCATCCTTCCCGAGATAGGTATCACACAGGCACAGGGTGTGGAGGTTCAGGCTGCGGCCATGATGGCATGCTATCAGGCGGCCAGGAACAATCCCGTTATAAAAAGGATATATTATCACCGTATGAACGAGGGCGGAAGATCTAACTTCAGTACCACGGGCATATCGGAGGAAGTATATAACAGCCTTATAACCAACAACGCCGGTAAGTATAATGACTGGGCGCTCAATTATATAGGTATTTCGAACTGGAAACAGATCGTATCATATTAAGGAAAAGAGCGAGGAGAAATGAAAAAGTTATTATCCGCAGTTTTAGCCGTGGTCACGGCGTTTGTGCTGACTGCTCAGCCTGCGCTTGCCGATGAGATCACGGATAACAATGCCGCGACAGATGATGCAGCCGTACAGGCAGCTTTGGCGGCACAGGCACTTGCCGAGGCCCAGCAGGCAGCTTTGCAGGCTCAGATCGATGCGGACAGAGCCGCAACGATAGAATCGCACAGAGCCTATGTGGCTTCCCATCCGAACATGACTCCGGAAGAGTACATGATACTGATGAATGCCAACCCGTACTTTAATGTCAAGGCCTATATGTATTACAACGAAGACCTGATGAGTAAGTTCACCTACAGTTACTGGAAGTACTACGAGCATTATCTTTCTTCGGGATACAAGTCAAAAAGAGCCTGTGTTTTCCCTCCCGATGATGACTATAATACGGTTACGCTCGGAAGGTATTCGACCAAATACAATTACAAGATAGCAAGAGGGGATAACCTCACTCTTGCCTGCAACTATATGACCGGGACTATCATTCCTCCCGGAGGAGCTTTTTCTTATAATGAGGCCGTCGGACAGAGAACATCGGCCAGGGGCTTTAAGGTAGCGCATGTATACAGCGGCGGGCAGGTCGTTGACGGAATAGGCGGAGGCATCTGCCAGATATCATCTACTCTTTACGTGGCGATGATGATCGCTCAGATACCCGCAACGGAACACCATTTCCATTCCCTTCCGGTAACATATTTAAAGCCTAATCTCGATGCTACGGTCAGCTGGGGAAAACTTGACCTTACCTTCATAAATCCTTATAATTTCCCTATAATGATCCTGGCAGAGGCGAAAGACGGAATAGCCACGATAGCGATTTGCAAGGCTCCGTAATTAATTACATTGAATAAGGATAAGATCTTCAAGATAATAGGAATCATACTATACGCCACGGCATTTGCAGCCATTGTGGCGTATAGTGTTACACTATACGGAAATGACATCTGGTATGATGAAGTCTTTTCCGTATTTTTTTCGTCCTCTTCGTTCAGTGAGATAGTAAGGCTTACTACATCGGATGTTCATCCGCCTCTGTATTATTTCTACCTAAAACTTGTGATGGATGCGGGTACGGCGATCTTCGGAAAAGGCAGTCTCATCCTTTTTGCCAAACTGGCTTCGTTCCTACCCTGGGCAGTGCTCTTTATACTCGCCGTTTTCCCCGTAAGAAAAAGATTCGGGGTATTCACAGGAGGTCTGTTCATCTTCCTTATGTCGGTGATGCCTAAACTCGGGTCCAATTATGCCGAGATCAGGATGTATTCTTTTGCGATGATGCTGATAACGATATCGTTTACGGCGCTGATCGCTCTGATGAACGAAAATAACGAAAAAGCGGCGATCATCGTATTCCTTCTTTCCGGAATAGCGACCGCATATACACAGTATTATGCCTGCGTTGCGACGGTGGGACTCTATATCGGATATGGGATCTATGCACTCTGTACGGGTAAAAAGAAGCACGTAAAGTGGCTCTTTATCTGCGCCGGATTTTCGATCCTTTTATACCTTCCCTGGATAGGACCGCTCAGATCACAGATGAGTGCAGTATCCGACGAATACTGGATACTTCCGCTGACGTTAAGGAGCCTGCCGGGCTGCCTTAAATTCCTGTTCCTTCCCTCGGACGGAGCAGGCGCTTTGGGATATGTATGTGCCGTGCTCGTCATAGCTCTCATCGCGCTGATATATGTCCTTTTCCTTATGAAAAAAAGAAGTGCCGATGAAGTGTTCATCGCTCTTGCGGGGCCCGGAGTCCTTGCGTTCACGGTCCTTACGGGTTTTGTGCTTTCGATCATCGGAAGGCCGATATTCGTATACAGATATATGATCCCGGTGCTCGGAGCATTTTACCTTTCGGTCGCTTTCGCATTTTATACGGTTGCACAAAATAAGGCGCGTTTCCTTTTTACGCTTCTTATCTTTGCTTTTTGCGGAAGGATGGTGATCGGTTCTTACCGCTACGAAGAAAAACTCAAGTGCGACAAGATGAAGGAAGCGGAAGAAGTTCTTTCCTCCATTCCTAAGGATGGCGTGATAGTAACGAATTTCGATCACGTTTGCACGCTGATATCTTATTATCTTCCCGACAATACGGTCTATCTTTATGAAGGAAGACCCGACTGTATCGTTGAATTGATGTATAATAGGAGTGACTTTGAGCTTTCGGAAGATGAGCTTGCCGATCAGGTAAGATCGGGAAAAAAGGTATACTTCTTCGGGAGCTTTAATTCAAGAGAGGATCTGCTTGAGGACTGGAAAGAAAAAGGTATAGAGAACACGGAAGAATACGATTCGGTCCTCATAGAGAGATATTATTTCAACATTTACAGACTCAGTGATGAAAAACAGGGCAATAAAGGATAAAAACATCATATATATCGTTCTGATCGCGATAGCCTATGCAGCCGTTTATGCCGAGCGTATGTTCAATAACATGCCCTGGTATGACGAGCTGTATACCTATTATTCGTTCATAAGCAGAGGCCCGCTCTATGCGACGATACACTGGCCTTTGCCGAACAATCATGTCGGATATTCCGCACTTTCGGGATTCCTTTCCTATTTCGGGAATGCCACGATCGCGCTAAGGGGAGTTTCTTTTATCTGCGCGACCCTCAACATCATGCTCGTATATTTCCTCGCAAGGAAGCTCATCGATAACAAGACGGCATATCTTTCCGTATTTTTGTACGCAGCCGTATTCCTCGTGCATAATATGGCGGTTCAGGGCAGGGGATATACGCTTTCGACGACATGCTATCTTATAAGCCTTCTTTGCCTTTACAGGATATGTTTTGACCTTAACGGGAAAAAAGAATACATCATATATACGCTGTGCCTTTCGATGGGGATATATGCTATCCCGAGCTCGACGTTCTGGGTTATACCGGTATGTGTTTTCGGAGGTCTGTTCCTGCTGATAAACGGGAAAGGCGGGAAGCTTTTAAAGCTGATCATAGCTTCTGCCGTGGCGGCACTTATCAGTGTCGGGATATATTTCATGATATGGCTTGCGATAGGCTCGAATCTTTTAAGCAAGGATGCTTCTTCAGCCTACTTCGGGGTATACCAGCTGGATATCATAAAAAAGGATCCGTTTGCCGCTTCGAAAGCCGGACTTGATTACATGCTGGCGTCTCCTTATATACAGAGCATGGATCCTGCCGTGGTAAAAAAAGAACTGTTCATATATCTTGATAACCTTTTTGACCAGTTCTTCTCAGGCATGGGATGGGTGATCCTCGGTTTCTTCGCAATAACGGCTGTTATTGCACTGATAAGGTTCATAAAGGACAGGACCGCATTTTTGGAGCTTTTCCTTTTTGTATCGATAGCAATGCTCCCGGTGATGCTGATCGTTCAGTCAGTCCAGCCGTATCTTAGGGTATTCAGCTTTTTCGGACTGGTGCTTTCGCTTTCCGTATCGATGTATGTCGATATCTTCGTATCACGCTTTTTAAAGAGAGGATCCCGCTTTTATACCGGAGCCGTGATCCTGGCGGGGTGCCTTCTTTTTGCCCTTTTATTCACATACAGATACCGTGCGCCGATGGCAGACCGCGAGATAGATATCGCAGATGCCTTAAGTGCGATGGAACAGGGCGGAAATCGCGTGAGCGATATGACGAGCATATATTATACGGACGATTACCAGAAATACGTGATCAAGTTCCTCTATGACAAGGAACTTGCCGAGGAGCCTTTGGGCGAATGCGATTATGTCATGGTAAGCGATACGTTGGAAGATAAGAGCATAGATCACATAGACTGGCCCATGCTCACCTGCTACGGAGTATTTGATACGGAGCTTTTAAACAGCCGCTACGAGGTCATCACCTCTACGGACAGATACAGGATATATCGGAAAAAGACAAATGGATAAAAGTAACGAGAACAAAGTGATGAGAGTGCTTTCGGCACTCGGGATCATCTTCATAGCCGCAGGTCATATTGAGCTGGGATTTTTTGACATAAAAGGGATATTTCCCTATTATTCCTTCCATGTCTATATCTTTTTGTTCATAGCAGGATATTTTTACGATCCGGCTTCGGAAAAAGCACCCTTTAAATATGTGCTTAAGAAAGCAAAGGCCTTTCTGGTCCCTTATTTTTTCTTTAACCTGCTTTACGGGATCCTTTCAACGGTCCTTAATACAAAAGGATTTTCCATCGGACAGGATCTTTCCTTATACAGCTTTCTGGCCGAGCCGTTTATGGGCGGACATCAGTACATGCTGAATGCGCCGTCGTGGTTCCTTATCTCGCTCTTCTTTGTGGAAGTCCTTAATGTGTTCGTAAGGAAGCTTTTGGCGACGCTTCATCCGGATAATGAGTGGATACTTTTCGCGCTTTATACGGTCATGGGGATCGTCACGGTATTTCTTGCGATCGGCGGACATGTCTGGGGGCCTTACAAGGATTTCGGAAGGATATTTATAATGATGTTCGGGTTCGGCCTGGGCAGGATATACAGAACAAAGCTTGAACCTCTGAAGCCCGCTGCGGATAACATCGAAGGGGTACTTTCGCTTTGCGCGGCGCTCGGCTTTGTCTTTATAGCGCAGATGCTGCTCGTGAAGGTCTGTGCGGGACTTGCTTTCAGCACGGTCTGGGTAACGGCTTTTGCGAACGGACCGGTCGTGCCGTTTGTTTCAGTAACAACCGGTATTTTATTCTGGCTTCTTATAAGCGAGCTCATCGTGAAGCTTTTATCGATAAGCGGGATCACGGAAAAGATACTCGAAGGGATATGCATTATCGGAAGGAGCACCAAATCGATCATGCTCCACCATATCTTCACGATATTCATCATCAATTCCATAGTCTGCAAGCTTTATATGGGCGGAAAGGGCTTTGTTCATTTTGATATGGACAAATACCTTACGGATGTCTATTACGTTTACGGCAGAGGCATATATGAATATCCGAAGTGGATATACCTGATAATCTGCATTCTCATTCCGGTGCTGCTTTTCCATCTTTATAAGAGCACTATAGGGAAAAAGTCTCTCGTGACGGCCTTTTTCGCAGTACTGATACTCACGGGCTGCTCTAAGGAGACAAAGCCTTATGTTGCTAAAGATCCGCTTATGGAGTCACAGGTCGTAAGCGAAGTCATAAACGGCGACGGAGTAAAGGATAACCCCGATGACATCCTGAGTGTTCCCACATATATCACAAAGATCGACGGGCTGTATTTTATCGTCGACTGCTATCATAACCGGGTGATCTATTCGGAAAGTCTGGATGCTCCGCTTTATACCTGGAAGATCATGACGGAAGACATAAACATGGGACATACCGTGGCTTCCGACGGACAGGTATACCTTGTCGACGATACCGAAAACAACAGGATCCTTGTTTTCGAAAAAGGGATCGGAGCCGAAAACGTTCCGTCATTTACGCTCACGCAGAAATTCGAGGGGATCGGAAAACGTCCTCATTACATAATCTACGATGAAAAGACCGATACATTCTATGCCTGGAGTTCGCTCACCGGACAGATGTATCTTTTCAGGCACGAAGAGGGAAGCACGAGGATGTACCTGACGGATATAAAGAGCATTCCCGAACTTGACGGTTTTTATGTCCGCTCATTTACGATAATCGGAGACAGCGTATTCTTTGTTTCCGGAAATCTGAACATAATAGAGGCGGATCTTCAAAGCTTTGAGATCAGAAAACGCTACCCCGTACCTGATGAGATCGCGGGCATGGTGCAGCTTACGAAGATAGAAGACATGTATTACATCACCGTTTCCACCGATATCAACGCCGACCAGAGCGCGGCTACGATCATAAGGACAAAGGATCTTAACGATCTTGCGGGCGGCGGTTACGAAGACATATACGAGAAATTTATCGGAGGGGGAACCCCGTACTGCATAACTAACATTGATGATACGTATTATCTTTGCGAACACAGGCTCCCCGCACACAGCATCTGGAGCTTTAAAGTAAAGGATAATGAGATCGTCGATATAAGGACCGTGTTTTAGCATCGACAGTCTGATTATGGTATAATGGTTCTCATGATAATACTTAGATCACTGAGTCTTATTTTCACGCTCGTAGTGCTTCCGGCATTTGCGGGAATACTGCCGCTTCACTTTTTCAAAGAGAAGCAGCGTTCTTTATCAAAAGCTATTATCCTCGGATATATAGTTTCTTTGGCTATCCTTGAACTCATAGGAATACCCATCGTTCTTACATTTGTTTATACGGGTTATATTTTTCTCATAGTCCTTTTTATGGTGCTGCTGGTTTTTGTCGTGATAGTGGGGCTTCATGTCACGTTCAGGGACAGCGTAAGGGCAAAAAAGAACGGCCACGAGTTTTACGGAGCAAAGCAGATGCTCGATTCCGGCATTTCCAAGCTGAAGGAATCTTCCGTTGAAAGCAGGATATATTTTTTCATCATCTTCGCACTTGTGCTCTTCCAGGTCATTCAGGCCGTAAGACTTGCTTCCTATGACGTGGATGATGCTTTTTACAATGCCTATGCAAGGTCCGCACAGCAGTACGGGACGCTTTACAGAATAGACCCCAGCACGGGAAGGAGCTTTTCGCTCGATATGAGACACGCGATGGCGCTTTTCCCGATCTTCCAGGCTATCGTCAGCACGCTTTCCGGGATACATCTCCTTATCGTTTCCCACAAGATCATGCCGGTCATACTGATACCGCTTTCTTATATGGTCTATTATGAGATCTCGGGCATCCTGTTTAAGGAATCGCGCGAAAACAGGATGATCTTCATGATCCTCATAAATCTTTTCAGGATCTTCGGTAATATTTCGGAATATACGGCTGAGACTTTCTTTTTCATCCGGACATGGCAGGGCAAATCCCTGACCGGAAATTTCATCATCCCGGCTCTTATCTGGCTGTTTTTATGCCTTAAGGATGACAGGGACAATAAGGAAGGCATCTTTTACTGGGTCCTTATCGGGATCCTTATACTGGCGGGAGGATCTTCGAGCTCACTCGCCGTTTTGCTGACGGCAATGCTGACCGTTCTGTACGGAGCTCTTTTTTCCATACGGGAAAAAAGCTTTAAAACGCTTATAAAGTCGGTCATCGCCTGCGTGCCGGGGATGATCTACGTGCTCATATACATTTTTAACTGAAACTTTAAGGAAAGGAGGAAGCATGGTCAATCTTTTTATCATCTGCTTAAAGACCGTAAGGGATTACATGGGCATGAAGCTTTTGCTGGTGCTCACTGTCGGCATGTGGCTTTATCTTTTTAAAGCCGAGAAGAACAGGACCTTCAGGACGATATTCGTGTATGCGCCCGCCGTGATCATGCTTCTGTTCGTATGCCCGATAAGCTATAAGATATACGAGATCTCAAGGCTTGACATGGATACCTATTACAGGATCCTCTGGACCATACCCGTTGCGATGATAACCGTTTACGGAATGGTCAGGCTCATGGGAGAAAACTTCAAAAGAAGGATCATAGTGCTCATCGTGAGTGCTCTTCTGATAGGAGTATGCGGAAAATATGTTTATGCAAGCCCGCTGCTCTATAAGTCGGAGAATGCCTATGCGATTCCGGGAGATACGATATCCGTGGTCGAAAGCTTAAGGGAATACGACTCGCATCCTATCATCACCGCTTTGTTCCCGAGTGTGCTCACTTTATATGTAAGACAGTACGATTCAAAGATCAGGATGCCTTACGGGCGTGAAGTCTTTGACTTAAGGAAAGACTATACCCATCCGGTGTATGAGCAGTTCGAGCTTCCCGAGGTCATAGAAATGGATTCGCTCCTTGACGTGACGAGGCAGTTCGAGGTCGAGTACATAGTGTTCTATGCGGGCCAGAAGACGGACGTTTCGCCCGAAGAGGCGGGCCTTAAATTCATAGACCAAAAGGGAAACTATATCATATATCAGGACCCCGAGATAGCGGAGCTTATCAAGGAGTGGGAAAAATATTATCCGGGTTAAAAAATGAGCTTTAATTCATTCGGCTTTATACTGGCATTTTTACCGGTAACATTGTTCATATATTGGATGCTGAGAAAAAAAGGACAAAACGGACTGTCCGTGTGGTTCCTTGTTTTGGCATCCGTATTTTTTTATTGCGTGAACTATCCTGTGGGGATCGTACCCTTCGCACTCTCGCTTATCGTCAATTGGCTGCTTTGCAGAAAGATACTTCTTACGGGAAAAAAGGGGTTCCTCATCACAGGGGTAGTGTTCAACGTGCTGCTCCTTTGCATATATAAATACGGAGTCGTTCTTTTTCACGACACGGCGGGTATATTAAGTGCACCCGGGATAAGCTTTTATACGTTCTGTGCGATAGCCCTTCTTGCGGAGTGCAACGCCGGAACGGTCAGGGACCTTTCGGTAAAGGAATACACCTTCCTTATGACGTTCTTCCCGAAGATCACGCAGGGCCCCATAACGGTCCCTTCGGATATCCTTCCGCAAAAAGAAGGAAAGAGCGGCGTGGATATCGAGAGCGTTTACAGAGGAGTACTGCTCTTCCTGCTCGGATGTTTTAAAAAGGTCATAATCGCGGATACGCTCGGTGCGGCCGTGGATTACGGATTCTCGAACCTTGAGGCGATGCATACGGGGGAGGCTCTCATTATCATGCTTTCATATACGCTCCAGCTTTACTTTGATTTCAGCGGATACTGCGACATGGCGATGGCGGTTGCCTCTTTCTTCGGGTTCGAACTGCCGTTAAACTTCGACAGTCCTTATAAGGCGCGCAATATAGCGGATTTCTGGAAAAGGTGGCATATGAGCCTTACAAGGTTCCTTACGCGGTATATCTATATCCCGCTGGGTGGCAGCAGAAAAGGATTAACGAGGACATGTATCAATGTCCTTATCGTGTTTTTTATAAGCGGTATCTGGCACGGAGCGGGCGTGACCTTCATCATATGGGGTATGATGCACGGCGTGATGATGGTGATATACAGGCTGTACTCGACAAGGCGTAAGGCCCGGGCTGCGGAAGATGGCGATGAGAAAAAAGGCAGCAGGCTTTCAGGTGCGCTCAGCGTTGCACTCACTTTCATATATGTTAATGCCGCATGGGTCTTTTTCAGGGCACCCCGGATAAAGGATGCCTTGTCGCTTTTTGAATCGATGGCGGATGTCTGGTTCCCGAGATTCAATTACGGACTGGCCAAATGCTTCAATATAGAAGAACTCTGGTATGTTATCAAGATCCTGAATCTGGACGGATGGAACAACAGTATCTATATCCTGATGTTCGTGATACTTATTGCACTGGTGGCTCTCGTGATGGCGGCACCGTCTGCGGCGGAGTTTTCAAAAAATTGCAGGATAGGGATCGTGACGACAGTACTCATGATAGTGCTTGCGGTATGGTGTCTCCTTTCGTTTGAAGGTGTTGCAACATACCTTTATGTGAATTTCTGATTATGGACAAAAAGAAGATATTAAGACATTTGATCATAATACTTGCCGTGACGTTTGCTTTCCTTGCGGGATGTGCGGCCCTGGTCTACCGCGTGGATCCTTTTTTCCACTACCATGCTCCGCTTAAGGATTTCCCTTACGTGGTAGATAACCAGCTAACACAGAACCCCGGAATGGCGGAGCACATGGAATACGACTCGGTGATACTGGGGTCTTCGATGACCGTCAATTTCGAGACCGACTGGTTTGAGGAGCTGTACGGACTCAACACGCTTAAGCTCAGTTATTCGTCGGCATATCCCAGGGATATAAGCAATATTCTTGAAAAGATATATGAGCCCTACGATGACGGAAGGCAAAAGGATATAAAAGAGGTCTATCTTGGACTCGATATCATAACGTATTCCGGAGACGTGGACGAGACAAAGTATCCGATCCCCGGTTATCTTTATGATAAGAATCCGCTGAACGACATAAACTATCTGCTCAACAAAGATGTGCTGCTTGAATACGTTTTAAGGCCTATGGTAGATCCCGAACCTACGGATCTTTCGCATGTATATGCCAGCTGGTGGACGGAAGAGTATTACAACGAGGAATGGGTCCTGCGCGGTCACGATCCGGCGCCGGTAAATCCCGTACCGATGGAGGATCATGCTTTTGACAGCGGGATAGAAGAAAACCTGAAGATAAATATCATCCCTTACATCGAAGGTCATCCGGAAACGACTTATCACATCTTTTTCCCGCCTTACAGCATCCTTTTCTGGAACGATGTGCTGCTGGATAACAGGCTTAATGCGACGCTTAACGCTTACAGATGTGTATGTGATCAGCTTTCGGGATATGATAATGTATATCTGTATTACTTCCCCGCCGAGAAAGAGACCGTTACGGATCTTAACAACTATGCGGATTATACGCATTACAAACCCGATATCAACCGGTATATGACCGAGTGTTTCGGAAACGGGACGGATCTTATATCCCGCGATAAAAATGATGAAAACGGCATTGAAGGCTACCTTAAAAGGGTTGAAGAAATGCTTGACGGATACGATTTTGAAACTTTGAACAAGAAACTTGCCGAATATCACGGATAAGGCAAAATCACAGGAACAGGAGATTGCGTATTATGAAAAAAGCCGGGATTGGGGGATTCCTACTTCTTCAGATCACATTTTTGATCTACAGCGGCTCGTCCGTTGTAGCAAAATTCGCCTCGGGAAACGAGGTCATGAGCTTTAAGTTCATTCTTTTTTACGGACTCGAGGTAATGATCCTCGGTGTCTATGCGATACTCTGGCAGCAGGCGATAAAAAAGTACGAACTGTCCGTTGCCTATGCGAATAAAGCGGTGACGCTGCTCTGGGCATTGCTCTGGAGCGTCATCATCTTCAAGGAGACTTTAAAACCGACACAGGTTATAGGAGTCCTGACGGTGATCGTCGGGATCATAGTGCTGAACCTTGATCTGTCGAAGAAGAAAGAAGAAACGGTGCCTGCAGAAGAGGCAGCCTTAGAAGAAATGGAGGGCAGTGAAAATGTTTAATCCGTATGTATTATTGATGATAGTTTCCGTTGTTCTGGCTTCTTTTTCACAGATACTTCTTAAAAAGTCTTCAATGAGGACCTATAGCAGCCCGATAAGGGAATACCTGAACCTGTATGTCATCGTAGGCTACGGGATGCTGTTTCTTTCACTGTTCATGACCATGGTGGCTTACAAGGGATTTGAAAATTTCGCCAACGTACCGCTGCTTGAATCCCTCGGTTATGCCGTAGTCATGATACTCGGATATTTCTTTTTCAAGGAGAAGATCACGGTCAACAAGGTGCTCGGTATAGCCCTCATCCTGGGTGGAATATTTATCTATAACGTGGTATAATTTATTATCTATGTGTATATGAAAGGTCAGAAGATAAAATGAAGAAGAAACACCCGATATTGCGCAATCGGATGAAGGATAAAAAGCGCGACATAGACTTCATTGATCTCGACGAACAGGACTTCGACAACGAAGATCTTTACGACGATGAAGACTATGATGATGAGGAGTATGAAGACGACGAGTACGACGATGAGGAGTACGAAGACGAAGAGTACGACGACGAAGAATACGATGAAGACGACCGGTATGACGACGAAGAATACGATGACGATGACCGGTATGATGAAGAAGAATATGACGAAGAAGACCCCGAAGACGGATATGACGACGACGGGGCTTATAGTGATGCAGAAGAAGGTTACGACGATTACGAGTCCAGCGAATACGACGAATATGACGATCCCGAGGATGAGTATTACGATGATTACGAAGAAGAAGGCTTTGACGGATATTACGAAGATCCCGTAGGCCCGAAAAAGAGTGCTCTGGATATCGTGATGATCGGAAGCGGTATAGTAGCCGCACTCCTTCTCATTGTTGTGGGTGTATTCCTTATAAAAAAGAATCCGGGAACCACCCAGAGCGAGATGTTCGAAAACTTCGGTTCGAGCATGGAAGGCATTGATATCATCGGACATGAAGGACTGATCGCCATGGCGGATGCCAATGCCGCCAGGATCTATGCCGCGAGAGAAGCCGAGGAGATGGCGCTTGCGGAGATCTTTGAAGAAGAGAACGGCGAGGAAGAGCAGGTAAAGGAAGAAAAGCCCGCGATCATAATGAACCTCGTTTCCGTACAGAAAGACTTAAAGATCAAGTTTGTTAACAACAGTAATAACAGACTTGTTACCGGAGTGAATTTCGAAGTATCTGTGACAGATCCTTCCGGAACAACCAACACTCAGAAAGATACCGATGCCGACGGTATCATCTACCTTAAGAATATAGATCCCGGAACCTATAAGGTCGCACTTAACGGTCCCGAGAGCGATGATTATATCTTCTCAAAGGATTCGGTATCGATAAAGGTCAAGGACACCATCGAATATAAAAAAGTCGATGTGGTTGACGAGATCAAATCCGAGAAGGAAGTAAACGCAGCGGTGGAAGATACCGCGCAGGCAATAGAGACTGAATCGACTCTTAAAGATACGGTTGAATGGGTAGAATCGGCCAAGGTAACCCTGTCCGAAAACGTGACCTATACCGAGGTTAAAAAGAGCGATGAATCCATCGAGAAGCCCGAGGATGCTTACAAGAAGATGACAAAGAAGAGTAAGCGGTTCGAGCCAGATGACCCTACGGATCCCGAAGAAGATGAGCCTTCGCCTTCACCTTCGGAAGACCCCGAACCGGCCCCCACGACTGAACCGGATCCTACGGATGCGCCTACTTCAAGGCCTACCGATGATCCTACGCCGGACCCCACGGATTCACCAACTTCAAGACCTACCGATTCACCTACCCCGGATCCCACCAGGGAACCTTCGCCTTCTCCGACAAAGGAACCTACAGCCGCTCCTACGCCTACAGCTACACCCAAGGCTACGGCTACGGCAACGCCTAAGGCTACGGCTACCGCTACAGCCAAGGCGTCGGTTACACCGTCTCCTTCGGTTACACCTACGGTAACTCCTACGGCATCGCCTAAGACGACACCTACGGCAACGCCAACCATCTCGCCCGAGGAAAAGGCCAAGAAAGACACGACCAATATCCTCAAGGATAAGAAGGGCAATGAAATCTACGTTAAGGACGGCGATAAATACAGGAAGGCTACGTTTGCGGATTACTACAAATACGATGTCTTCTATAAAGCGGTCAAGACCGGAGAATACAAATACACCGGATGGCAGACCATTGACGGATATACTTATTTCTATGATAAGAACGGTAAA
>JAIKZO010000118.1 GCA_024682115.1 Lachnospiraceae bacterium | reverse complement strand
TAAGCACCGGCATGTTTTCAAGCAGATAAAGCGGTGTTATCGATCCTCCCAGATATCCGCACAGCATTGAAAACATCAATACGCTGCTCTGACACATAGTTCTGTTCTTTCCCCATAAACCTACTACACATCCAAATACCGCGCTGAAGATCACAAGGCACAGGAGAACAGTCACGATATATCCGGCTTTATTTCCCCAATCAACCTTAAGCACAGTTCTTGAATATGCAAAGGATGTTGCTATCATAACAAGCCCGCAGACAACTCCCGTAAGAACCTTGCTGATAACCATAGACGAAATACCTGCACCGCCAAGTTTTATCCTCTCTATTGTTCCGAATTCCTTTTCGTCATATACCATGAAGGCTACAAGGAGTCCCATGAATATGATCGAAAATGCCAGACCTGCAAAGGTGTAATAGTTTCTAGAATCAAGCTTATTCACTTCAACCCTGACTTTGTTAATTGCAGGACTGCTTTGGGATTCAATGCCTGCGGCATAATTATCCGCTATCTGACTGAACAGGGTTCTCGCAAGTTTTCCTCCTTCAGGCTCATTGAATGTACTGCGAAAGTAATCATATCCGTCGTCTTTAATGGTGATAACTCCATACGCCTCGCTGGACTCAACCCTGCAGCAGGCTTCTTCATAGTCATAGACCTGTTCAAAAGAAATGCCGATCGCACCGGTCATCTTTTCCTTGATTTCTTCAAACTCCCCTATTCGTGCCTCGTTTTGAGCACTTAAATAGTAATAAACACGCCCGTCATCAAACGTTCCGTAGTCTGCACTGATATAATCCCGCAATGCAAAACTGAATATCGATATGAGAAGCAACGGCATTACAAACATAAAGAGCAGATTCCCCTTGCTTGTAAAAAACACTTTGATCTCTTTCCACATCTGTACAAAAAACATATTCTCACCTACTTCCCGTCTCGAAGTTCTTTACCTGTGAGCGTCAGAAATATTTCTTCCAGACTCGGTTCATGACTTCCTATGTTGGTGATCGTAAGATGGTTGTCAGCCGCAAGGCGTATCACATTTTCCATGAGTGTCCGATCATCCGAATAAAAGATCTTACATGTAGAAATATTATCTTCAGTACCGGTACTATATCTATGGACGCTCTTTATTCTTTGGATTGCTGTCTCAAATCCGGAAAGTCCATCCGAATCAACAAAAGTGACGTCTATTTCGCGATCCTTTCCCATCTTATCCAGGATATCTTCCTTTGTCCCCGAAGCGATTACCTTACCGTGATCAATAACTGTGATCCTGCTGCAGATTTCTTCCACTTCAGGCATGTAATGTGTCGTATAAAGAATCGTCGCTCCCTTTTTGTTCAAAGCTTTTACATTTTCAAGGATTCTGTTTCTGGACTGTGGATCAATGCCGACTGTCGGTTCATCCATGATGATAAGCTTCGGTGAATGCACAATCCCACAAGCCATGTTGAGTCTTCTCTTCATTCCACCGGAGAACTCGGAAGCCTTCTTCCTCTTCACTTCAAGCAACCCGACGAAATCAAGGGCCTCCTCGGTTTTCTTCTTAAGTTCGCTGCCCTTAAATCCGTATAAGGAGCAAAAGAATCTCACGTTTTCCTCTGCTGAAAGGTCGGGATATATCGCAAGATCCTGTGGTATGTATCCGATATTTTGCTTCCATTTTTCGATCGCCTGTGCATTTTCATACGTAACAGATCCACTATCATAAGGCAGAAGCCCGGTAATACAACCTATCGTAGTGCTCTTACTAGCCCCATTGGGTCCAAGTATCCCATGTATCTCTCCCGGTTCTACGGTGATCGATATACCATCTACAGCAGTCAGATCCCCGAATGTCTTTTTGAGCTCCTTCATATTCACAATACCCATATCGTCCTCCATTATAAATGAATATATTTTACTTCTTATTCATGTAGCCATTTTATAAGTTAGCACTTACTAACCAATATGTCAATATGTATTGACATATTATTTTTGTGATGATATAAAATTATAAATGAACAGATTCGATTACATATTCATTATAAAGCACTATAAACTGTATTGGGGAGGGTGTTAGTATGCCACAGATATTTGATGAAACCGGTCGTGAACGGGTGCGTATATTGTTACTTGAAAACGGATTTGATCTTATCAAGACTCATGGTCTGAAAAAAACATCCATCAGCGATGTTACAAAACGCGCAGGAATCGCTTCCGGCACTTTTTA
>JAIKZO010000069.1 GCA_024682115.1 Lachnospiraceae bacterium | reverse complement strand
TGCACCGCAGGCAACCGTTATGAACAGTGCCGGGAACATATTTCCGATCTTGGTGCTCCAGCCTGTAACTGCGGGAATGGTGAATGATGCATTGCCCGTGAAAGCAGCAACCAGGATACCAATAACGGCGATAGCCATCATAGCATAAAGCAGGAAACTTGAAAGGTAATCTCTGGGCTGAAGGAGGATCCATACAGGAACCAGAGAAGCAACTACGATATAAATACCGATGAATACGATCCATGCCGTACGTCCCATAACGAAACCGCAATTAAGACCGATGATGGTGATAACGATGATTCCGATGATTCCCACGATAGAAGCGGGAAGCGTCTTGATGTTCAGCTTGTTGGTCACATATCCGTAAATGATAGCGATAACGATAAACAGTAATGAGATCATTGCCGTTGTCTGGTTGTTTGTGGGAGATCCGGTGAATCCGAAGCCGCCCTCTTCTGTAAAGAAGGTACCTGCAACAACGTTAACGAACGAAGCGATAACCAGGATCAGAACCAGAAGGCCGAATACAAGGAAGAGTTTCTTAGCCTTCTGTCCCATCGTATCATTGATGATCTCACCAAGTGATTTACCATCATGTCTGATAGAAGCAAAAAGTGAACCGAAGTCCTGTAAGCCTCCGAAGAAAATACCTCCGATAACACACCACAGGAATACGGGAAGCCATCCGAATACGGATGCCTGGATAGGTCCGTTGATGGGACCTGCACCTGCTATTGAAGAAAAATGATGTCCCATAAGGACTGCGGGAGGTGCTGCTACATAGTCTACACCGTCCTCTTTCTCGATAGCGGGAGTTTTTCTTGAAGGGTCGATGCCCCATTGCTTAGCAAGCCATGAACCATAGGTGATGTAACCTATGACAAGCAATGCTATAGCTGCAAGAATGATTAACAGTGCTGTCATTTTGAAATCTCCTTTTCCTCTTTGAGTATATTGCCAACGAGCTTCATAAGGATCCTGGCCTGTCTGTTAAAATAAGCCTTACCCGTATTAAGCTCAACCGCAACCAACCTGAAGTTCGAATAACCGTGCAATGCAAAACGGTAATTCCTGCTGTGCTTTGTCTTTTTTACAAATTCCCTGACTTCGTCGTCCAGTTTATCCGCGATGACTATAAGGACCGCATCGGTATTCTTGTGATCCGGACCCGGAGCGGCATGTGCGATCCCGCATTCCCAGGCTTTTTCATCAAGCTTTTTAAGTTCGTCGAGCGTCGGTTCCTTCAGTGAAGAAAAATACACATATTCCGCGCTGTGGATATCGGCAACCTTCGCCGCCTTTATCAGAAAATACTGCTCGCTCTTTGAGTCGAACCTCGCTTCGGCGTCAAACCCTTCCGTCACTTCGAACTTGTTATTTTCGGTATCCCTGTCATTTCGGGAAACATCGTAATAAACGGAATAGGATCTGATGAAGTTTTCAAAGACAAGATCCCTTTTAAGGGGATGTCCCATATATATACAGCCGGGCCCCGTTTTGAACCCGGGATCCGCTTTTTTCTTTATCTCGTCAAGGCTGATCATCTGTCCGCCTCTTCTTCGCTTCCGGTATCATTGTCCGCTTTATCCGGGTCGGCGATATCATCGTCTTCTTTCTTCGGAGCTGCGGTATCAAGCCCGGGAGCCGCCTGCCTTATCTCATCCATCAGCATCCTTGCGGCTTTTTTGCCGGGAAGCGTGACCTCCATGGCTTCAATTCCGTTAACACCGATCACGAGATACTCGACTTCGATATCTCCGTCTCCGCAGCAGATATTGGCATGGAGCCTTCTGACCCTTCGGAATATCCTGTCCGCTTCCGCATACGGGATATAATATCTTCGCAATCCCTTCTTTATAAAAAGGTTATTCTTTGATACCGTAACGGGTCCGATCGTGTGGCCTTCGCGACATTCTCCGGAAAGGTCATGGTCTGTTCCCTTATTAACTTTTCCGGATGACAATGAATAATATCTCATAAACCGATAATATTCTATCACTCTACTTTATTTTTTTCCATGATCAAATAGTATTAAATTAAGAAGAAATTTTCCGACAGCAAAAAAGCCACGGTCCTGTCAGTTCAGATCCGTGGCTTTTACACCGCTTACATTCATGCTTCTTCCCAGAAAAGGTCATCAAGCGTTTTATCAAGTGCCTTGCATATCGAAATGCAAAGATTGATCGTCGGATTATAGTCTCCTTTTTCGATAGCGCTTATCGTCTGGCGTGACACCTCGCATTTCTTGGCAAGATCGTCCTGAGAAAGATCGAGTGCCGCGCGTGCCGATTTCATCCTAAGATTCTTCATATACTCAATCCTCCTCTTCTTTTTCGGTTCTGTTCTTTATATAGATCTGAACTCCGATGATAATGAATACGATTGCAACGAGAAGGTTTGCAAAAGGTGCCTGCAAAACACCGTCCTTAACAAGTCCGCCGGCCGCGATAGGAATGATGCCGCATACCGCATTCACAATACCTATGGCGATGCATACAACCATAAATCTCTTACTGTTGGTGTTAAGGCCTATATATGCATCATGTTCTACTGAATAGCAGGCATGTACCAGAGCCGCTATGATGATACAGGTTATGTTTGAAGTAAAGGGATCCATAAAGAACTTTACTTCGGCTAACTGAAGAAGGCACATTACTGTTTCCAATCCGACAAGTGTCCAAAAGGAAAACATGTAAGCACGGCCCCTCTGACGTTCCTGCATCTCATCGTACTTTGTCTTTACCTTTTTGTCTTTGTTAAAGAATTTAAAAATTACTATGCACAATAAAATTCCTACAACAATACCAGTTCCCAATCCTAATGTTCTGAAATCCATTTTTATTACCATCCTTTCCTTATCTGAAAATCCTAAACTGTGTTATTTATAGAGCTTATCTTTGAATTTAAAAAGTATTATGTTGCTGATCCATACAGAGCCTACTATAAGGGCCATCTCGATGTTGAGCATTCCTTCGATCATTCCCAGGATATCAAGAAGCATCATTACTCCTCCTGCTACTGCCATGACCAGGGCTGCCATATAGATCACAAATACTCCAACCGGTAATTCCCTAAAACTCTTAAAACATATTGTTCTCATTTTTGTATCCTCATCTTTCTTTTAATGTATTTTATTTGGTAACCGGAATGCCGTTTCATTTACCCGCCGGTAAAAAGCGTTCCTTGAAGCTTCTGTCATTATAATACACGGTCAACGGAATAATGTCAAGTATATTTTACAAAAATCTTTTCTGAATTGCATTTTTCATATTGTCACAGGAGTGCAAAAGTGCCTAAAGCCCTTGTGTTTTCAATGTTTTTCGCGTTTTCAATTCTCTGAAAAAAGTGCAAAAAAAGTCCCGCAACCGTCTTGATCTGCAGTCACGGGACCTCCCATAGTTTATTTTTTTAATTTTTGAACCATAAACCCCGTCCCCCGGAGTTATTAAAGTTTAAATGCCGTCCCGGTAAAAACCGCCACATGTCTGTCTGTATCATCATAGACATCAACTGTTATGACTGTCGTACTTCTGCCTTCCTTGATACTTTTCGCACGTGCGATCAGTTTTTCACCCTTGGGTGCGGAAAGATAATTTATACTTACCTGGGAAGCGACGGACAGGCTGTGTATCTGATTGGCAACTACGGCAAATGCCAGATCCGCCAGCGTAAAGATCGCTCCGCCCATCACTCCGCCGTATGCGTTCTTATGCTCATCGGTAAGCATCATGCTGCACTCGGCAGTATCCTCGGTCATCTTATCTATCTGAGCTCCGGCATTCGTGGCAAATCTGTCATTCTCAAAATGTTCTCTTGCTTCTTCAAGCGTTGCAAATGTTCCCATAATCTTCAAAATGGACCACTAACCCCGTCCCCTGGGGTCACTTCTTTATTCTGATGCTCGCTACGCTGCAGGCAGGAATCGTGATCTTAAAGCCGCCGTGAACTTTCTGGATGGCATCAAACTTCTCTTCCTTAACAACCTCGGGAGCTTCGAATGTATTGTGTGCGTTCATTGTTCCCTTTACTATGGAAGCTTCACATACGTTGTAGCTGTCTGCGTCCTTTGTAAGGGAAACATCGATATCCTCAGCCGCTTCAAGAGAGTTGTTCGTAAGGGTGATCGTGATAACGCCATCCTTATCCTCCGAAACGGACTCGTATATCTTTGCAAGTTCGTTCTTATCACTGCCTACCGTACCGGCTTCAAGCAGTTCGCTTGAAAGGAGCTGCGCTCCCTGGTGAGCCGCATACATCTTGAATACATGATAGGTAGGAGTCTTTATCATCTTCTCGCCGTCTGTCAGCATCACTGACTGAAGAACGTTGATAAGCTGGGCGATGTTTGCCATCTTTACTCTGTCTGAATGATTGTTGAAGATATTAAGCGTGATACCTGCAACGAGAGCATCTCTCATAGTGTTCTGCTGATAGAGGAATCCGGGATTTGTTCCGGGTTCAACATCGGTCCAGATACCCCATTCATCGACCATCATGCCTATCTTCTTTTCGGGATCGAATTCATCCATTATATTTCCGTGCTTTGTGACAAGCTCTTCCATGAACGATCCGCGCTTTAACGTCTGATAGAATACCTCCTCAGTAAAGTCGGTAGCGGAGCCCTTGAAGTTCCAATCGCCTTCCGTCTCGGGAAGCGTGTAGTAATGGAGTGACAATCCGTCCATGTGACCGTGAAGATGAGGATAAGAAGCCTCAAAGCATGTTTCGAGAACTTTTCTTGTCCAGTCATAGTCATGTGAATTGGCACCGCAGCAGATCCTGGTTATCGGAGCATTGCCGTCATAGTTTCTGATATAGGTCTGATATCTGCGATACTCATCCGCATAATACTGAGGGCGCATGTTTCCGCCGCAGCCCCAGTTCTCGTTTCCTACGCCGATATAATCGAGTTTCCAGGGTTCTTCATGTCCGTTCTCCTTACGAAGATCCGCCATCGGTGAAACTCCGTTAAACGTGATGTATTCAACCCACTCACTCATCTCGCGTACCGTACCGCTTCCTACGTTGGCATTTACATAGGTCTTACATCCGAGCTGACGGCACAGTTCGAAATACTCATGCGTACCGAAGCTGTTGTCCTCTATTACACCGCCCCAGTGCGTGTTGATCATCTTTTTTCTCTTGTTCTTGGGTCCGATACCGTCCATCCAGTGGTATTCGTCCGCGAAGCATCCGCCCGGCCAGCGAAGCACGGGGATCTTCATTTCCTTTAATGCGGATACCACATCGTTTCTCATGCCGTTGGTGTTCGGGATATCCGAATCCTCGCCGACATAAAGGCCTTCATATATACATCTTCCCAAATGCTCGGAAAAGTGTCCGTATATCTCGGGCGCTATCGTACTCTTTTTGTTTTCATTGTTGATAAAAAGTTTTGCCATATCCCCCTCCTAGAGATTATTAGTTCTGACCGTAGTATGCATTTGCACCATGCTTACGGTAATAATGTTTATCCTGGAGTTCCTGAGGTGCGGGCTTTATCTCGGGATTGATGGTCTCGGCTCTGTATGCCATCTTGGCCACTTCCTCAAGTACGACCGCATTATGTACCGCTTCATTCGCATCCTTGCCCCATGCGAAAGGACCGTGATTCTTGCAGAGTACCGCAGGAACCGCAAGGATCTCCTTGTTCATCCTCTTGAACTCATTTACGATAAGATGTCCGGTGTTGGCTTCATATGCCTCATCTATCTCTTCCTTTGTAAGGCATCTCAGGCACGGAACCTCTCCGTAGATATAATCGGCATGCGTGGTCCCGTAGCAGGGTATCGAACGTCCCGCCTGAGCCCAGCTTGTCGCATAACTTGAATGGGTATGTACAACTCCCCCGATCTCGGGGAAAGCTTTGTACAGTTCAAGGTGAGTCGGAGTATCCGATGATGGATTCATCTTTCCTTCCACCCTGTTTCCGTTAAGGTCCATTACGACCATATCTTCCGGACGAAGTTTTTCATAATCCACGCCGGAAGGCTTGATAACGAAATATTCCCTGTTTTCATCGATCGCGCTGACATTGCCCCATGTAAAAGTAACCAGTCCGTACTTGGGAAGGAGCATGTTGGCTTCATATACTTTCTGTTTTAACTGTTCTAGCATTTTCTTCTCCTTGTTTCATCAGGAATGATCCTGCTGCCAAATAAGATATCTACATCTCAAGAGCTGCTTTTTCCGCCGCAAGACCCCTGACATATTTTCCCATGAACTGATCAAAACCCTTGACCGCTTCGGCATCGGGTTCTATCTTTGATCCCTTATTGCCTGCAAAGATCTTTTCATTAAGGAATACCGGCAGCGTAAGTGAAGCATCTTTCTTTTTCGCATCACCGAATGCCGCAAGCAAAGCCATACCCCAGGGACCGCCTTCTCCCGCGGTATCCATAACGGATACGGGTGCGTTCATTGCTGCTGCCGCTATAGACTGACCAACCTTGGGAGTCTTGAACAGCCCGCCGTGACCGAACATCTCGTCGCACTTTACTCCCTCTTCCTTGAACATCAGATCAAGACCGTACTTAAGTGCCGCGAGCGATGAGCAGATATGCATCCTCATAAAGTTCGCGAGCGAGAATTTATCTTCCGCCTTGCGCACAAACATGGGCGCTCCCGAATCGAATCCGGTAACGGGTTCTCCCGAGAAATAATTGTATGAGATGAGTCCGCCGCAATCGGGGTCACCTTCCATAGCAACATTGAACAGTTTGGTATAAAGCGTGTTCTTGTCGACGGGGCTTCCCATGAGATTTGCAAACTCGTCAAAAAGGTTTACCCATGCGTTGATGTCGGAAGTACAGTTATTGCAGTGTACCATTCCGACCAATGCTCCGTCGGGAGTGGTAACAAGATCGATCTCCCTGTATACCTTAGAAAGCTCTTTTTCAAGAACCACCATCGCAAACACGGAAGTACCCGCAGATACGTTACCGGTGCGCACGCCAACCGAATTGGTCGCGGTCATTCCGGTTCCCGCATCACCTTCGGCGGGAACGAGCATTACTCCTGCCTTAAGCGCTCCGCTCTTATCAAGGAATGCGGCACCTTCTTCGGTAAGTGTTCCGGCATCTTCTCCGGCGGGAAGTACTTCGGGAAGGATGTCCCTTAATTTCCAGCCGAATCCTTCGGATGCGATGAGCTTATCAAACTTATCGATCATAGTCTGATCGTAATCGCCTGTCTTTATATCGATAGGGAACATACCTGAGGCATCTCCCACACCGAGATTCTTTTTTCCTGTGAGTTTCCAGTGAACATATCCTGCAAGAGTAGTGATGAAATCGATATCCTTGCAGTGGTCTTCCTTATTGAGGATGGCCTGGTAAAGATGTGAAATGCTCCAGCGCTGGGGAATATTGTAATTGAATTCCTCCGTGAGCTTAGCCGCAGCTTCTTCCGTTATGGTGTTTCTCCATGTCCTGAAAGGAACGAGAAGCTTTCCGTCTTTGTCGAAAGCAAGATAGCCGTGCATCATCGCAGAAAAGCCCATTGCGGCATATCCGGTAACGACGGTATCGTATTTTTCCTTAACGTCCTTCAAAAGGTCTGCGTAACAGTCCTTAAGACCGTCGCTTACCATATCCATTGAATAGGTCCAGATACCGTTCTCGTACCGGTTTTCCCATTCATGTGATCCCGATGCAAGGGGAGTGCCCTTTTCATCGATCATTACAGCCTTGATCCTGGTCGAACCGAATTCGATGCCAAGATATGCTTTGCCTTCAGTGATTAATTGTTGTGCGTCCATAAGTAACCCCTCTCTATGTAACCCCAAAATTAAAATTCCGGCGAAACCGAAATTAGTAAAACGTTACACCACTATATATATTAATATTCTTTCGAACTCTTTTCCTCGCAAAGATTGCTTTTTTACTGCGAATCATTATCAATTCTTGCGGTCGTTATACGAACAGTTGCTTTTTACCCCTTTATAAAGAGCTCGCTTAAGCGCATCACATCGGATAATGTCTCAAGATCGCGGGCAACATCCCCGCATTCAAGAGAATGATTGCATTCCGGATAGGAATAAAGCTTTATCCCCAGATCCTTTGCAATATTTTTGACCTTATCGACATCCGACCACGGATCGGCATCTCCGATGAAAGCCACAGTGTTCCCCGATGCAAACGAAAAAGTGGCTTCAACGGGCGTATACCAGATCTGCCTTACGTTAAGCTTATTATCCGATGCATATTTGGCCATGGCCACGGTCCCTATGCTCTTTCCTATAAAAAGAACATCATCATAATCCTCAAAGCGTACGGACTTAAGCTGATCGGCACTCTGTTCATAAGCAAGAAGGGCGGCTTTTTTCATCATGGCCATATCGCCCCTTATCTTCTGCGGCATATCATGATAGCCGATAAAAACGGTATCGTAGCCCGAGGATCTTGCAAGCTTTGTTCCGAAATACAAAAGCGGTTTGTCTGTGTGATATCCGATACCCGGAAAGATCACGGAAAGTTTCTTTTCATTCATAACGATAAGTATAACACATGGATAGTATGTTCAGGAAATGGTATACTATCCCTATGCGGAAGGGAGTGACCTTATGCCACAGGAAAAACTCAGATATGATGCGTTCATAAGTTACAGGCACTGCGAACTCGATTCGTTCGTGTCCGAAAATATCCATAAAAAGCTGGAAAGCTACAAGCTTCCCAAGTCCGTCATCAAAAAGATAACCAACGGAAAAACAAAGATAGAGCGCGTGTTCAGGGATGAAGCGGAACTGCCGTTGTCCGACAACCTCTCGGATCCAATCACGGAAGCCCTGGCCAATTCGGAGTTCCTGATAGTCATATGTACTCCGGACCTTCCGAAATCACAGTGGTGTAAAAAAGAAGTAGAGACCTTCGTTCAGATGCACGGCAGGGATCACGTTCTTTTGGTCCTTGCAAACGGCGAACCCGAAGAATCTTTCCCCGAGATACTCACATATGAAGATGTGAAGGTCAAGGACGAGACCGGAAAAGAAGTCACGGTCAGGATGGAAAAAGAGCCCCTGGCAGCGGATTGCCGCGGGGAAAATAACAAGCAGCGCCTTAAGGCCATGGATAATGTCATACTAAAACTTTGTGCGGCAATGTTCGGACTTAATTATGACGATCTTAAGCAAAGACACCGCGAAAGACAGATCCGCCGCAGACTCATCGCAATGGGTGCGGCACTCGCGATCGTATCTGTTTTTGCCGTAACCTGTCTCGGATTTATCATAAAAATAAGCCGGCAGAATAAGATCATCCAGGATAAATACGCAGGGTCAATGGCCTCGGCCTCACAGGATCTTCTCTCCCAGGGATTGCAGTCCGATGCGCTCTATTCCGTAAGGAACGTCCTTCCCGATAAGGAAAAGAGCGGATATAACCCGGATGCATATTATGCACTGACTGCCGCTCTCGCTCCCTATGAGATCGAAAACAAATACTTCCCGACCGGAAGTTTCAGGGTGCCCCAGGACTACGCAAGCATATGTATCTCCGAAGACGGATCTTATGCCCTGGCCAACAGCTATAATTTTTCAGCCCTTATCGACACGGAAAAAGATACCGAGATATACCGCGTTGAAAGTCCGTGCAGTTTCCTGTCCATCCTTAACGATACCGGTATCGTTTATATTGACGACGAATATGATGTCTGCTATCTGGATCCTTCCGATGAGGAAGAAACGGTCCTTACCGAAGAGGGTTGTGATCTTTTCTATGTGCCCGGAGAAAAAGTGACACTTGCATTTACCTTGGAAGGGATATACGGTTATCGGGATCTTTCGGAAGAATTCTTTATAGATCTTGGCGGCCTCGGTGTGGAGACAACCGATTACTCGGTTGAAAACATGTATGTTACGGAAGACGGAAAATACGTTGCCTTTGCGATCAACAGTTTCAACGGAACCTGCACGGGTATAATCGATATCCCCGGCGGTAAGATCAAAAAATATTTCACTTCGCAGACAGCCGATGAACCCGTAGTTGCCTGCAATGACAACACCTTATATATCTGTTATCAAAAAGAAGACCGATATACGGGTTCTTTGATGACCGAAGTCGATGCGATCGATCTTAAGAGCGGAAACGCTTATACCGCAGACATTCCGGGCTTCGGATTCTTTGATATGTTACTTGTCGATCAGGGTCTTATGATAATCTCCGACCGGATCTCCTATATACTTGATGACGAATACCTGGACACCGTTGCGACCATGACCGGATATATGGAAGCTGTCTGCGCCTTTCCTTACGAAGATGGCTGCGTGATCGTCGACCGTTCGGGCGAGATGTTTACGGATAATGTCTATTCGAGCACCGACATCTCGTTTGCTCTGTACGGACACGACAGTACACCTTTGCTTACAAATGCGACATATGTTGACGGAGATCTTTACATCGGATACAGAGACTCAGGCAGGATCGTTATATATTCTCCCGGACAGGACAATATAGAAGGATCCGATGACATGGGCGATGCCGAACCCTTCGAAGATCAGGCGGACGATGATATCGATACGGATGATCTGGAGGGTATAGATGATATAAGTGTTGAATCGACCGCCGTCTCAGATGACGGAAAGTATACCGCAGTAGGGTCTAACGACGGAGTCCTTCACATTTTCGAGACCGGGAGCGGCAAAAAGGTAAAAGAGATTTACAACTCAGGGATCTACCTGATGCATTCAAGATTCCCCTACCTTAAAAAGGCCGGTGTGTATGTTATCGAAAACAGGGTATTTGACGAAGATTTCAATCTGATATCAAGGCTTCCGAACGGCAGGATCGTCGGTATAGGAAAAGACCAGAAGAGCCTTGTATACACCACGAGTTACTCCGAAGACATATATTATGAAGTGCCGATCCTCTCATATGATGAGATGATAGAAAAAGCAGACAAACTGCTCGGGGATCATGTTCCGGAGATCTCGATCCTGGAAAAATACAATATAACAAAATAAAGGGGAACTGCTTTAAAGTTTCCCTTTCAGCCTGTTTAATACGGTCTTTTTATCTTTGCTCCATTCCGGAGCTATCAGTATCTTTTTATCTCCGTCTCCGGTCATCCTGTGTATCACGATATTCTCGGGAAGTACATCAAGACAGTCCCGTATCAAAGACACATATTCATCCAGTGTGAGACATTCAAATTTCCCTTCGCGATAATCCTTCGCAAGGTCCGTCCCTTCAAGGACGTGAAGGAGCTGCAGTTTTATTCCCTGTACTCCGCTGTCCCCGACATACTTTACGGTCCTCAGCATATCTTCCTTTGTCTCTCCCGGGAGACCCAGGATCACATGTACTATGGTTTCAATGCCGCGATTACGCAATCTTATGACAGCATCGTCATAAACTTCAAGGGGATATCCGCGTCTTATATATTCCGCGGTCCTTTCATGGACAGTCTGAAGCCCCAGTTCCACCCATACCGGCTTTATCCCGTTTATCTTTGTGAGCAGGTCAAGGACGTCATCTCCGAGGCAGTCCGGCCTCGTTGCGATCGAGATCACATCGACATCCGGATCATTTACGGCTTCCATATACAGACTTTCAAGTCTGTCTACGGGAGCGTATGTATTTGTAAAGGCCTGGAAATATGCGATGTATCCGACCTCTTCCTTTGGAAGCTTGTTTTTTATCTTCTCCCTGCCCAGTTTTATCTGACTTGTAACGGATGAGCCTGCGGGACCCGCAAAATCCCCCGATCCGCTGCCCGAACAGAAGATGCAGCCGTCTTTTCCCAGCGTACCGTCCCTGTTCGGACATGTAAATCCTGCGTTTATCGGTATCTTATAAAGTTTCTTTCCGTACTTTTCCCTGACGTATTCGTTCAGTGTCTTTTGTTTCATGATCTATATGATAATATGATCTTCGAAACTACTCAAACATTTCTACCGCGTGCTTAAGATCATCCGTGATCGGAAGATGCTGGGGGCACGCTCTTTCACATTGTTTGCAGCTTATGCAGTCGGACGCCCTGCCGCAGCCTTCAACAGCCTTTTCATAAAGTGATTCCGCTTCGGCCTTAAGTCCGTTTCCGAGCTGTTTGTTCATCGCTGAGAAGATATCCGGTATATTTATCTTTTTCGGACAGCCCTCGATACAGTAGTGGCATGCGGTACACGGGATCGTTGACGAATGTCCCATGATACGCTGCGCTTCCCTGATTATCTTCTGCTCTTCTTCATTGAGCGGTTTAAAGTCTTTCATATATGAAAGATTGTCTTTCATCTGATCGATGTTGGACATTCCGGAAAGCACCGTTATTATCCCGTCCAGGGAAGCAACGAAACGTATGGCCCACGAAGCATATGACATATCGGGAGCATAGTCCTTGAAAAGCTTCTTTACTTCCTTCGGGGGATCCGCCAGCGTTCCGCCCTTAACGGGTTCCATGACGGTTATGGATTTTCCGTGTTTTCTTGCCACCTCATAATTGGCTCTTGAAGCGACAGACGGATTCTCCCAGTCAGCGTAATTTATCTGAAGCTGGATAAAATCTACCTCGGGATGCTCGGTGAGTATCTGATCAAGGAGCTTTGGGCCCGCATGATATGAAAATCCAAAATACTTTACAAGTCCTTTTTCCTTCTGTTCCTTAACAAAATCCCACAAATGGAACTTATCGTATTTTTTGTAGTTGTTATCCATGAAAGCATGGAGCAGATAATAATCGAAATATCCCGCCCCCGTTCTTTCAAGGCTCGTCTCAAACTGGCTCTTTGCGATCTTTTCGGTCGGAGAGACCGAAGCGTTTATCTTGGTACAAAGAGTGTAGCTGTCTCTGGGATAACGGTCCACGAGTGCCTTTTTCGTCGCAGCCTCGGACCCCGGATAAACGAAAGCGGTATCAAAATACGTGAAGCCGGCTTCCATAAAAAGATCCACCATCTTCTTTATCTGCTCGATATCCATCCCGAGTCCCTTATGCGGCAGACGCATCATGCCGAAACCGAGTTTGGGTACTTCTTTTCCGAAATAATCCGACATAAATCCTCCTTTCAGATCAGAGAAAACCAGTCATACTTGAACGCACCGTCCGTTTCGATCCTTATGACGTGTCCTTTATCTTCAGATACATCTATTCCATCAAGATCAAGGGGTATGCGTATATCTGCCCAAAGGAGCGGCCATGATCTTTTTCTCATGTTCTCATCCAGCGCTGCCCTCGGCATGTGATTACGTGCTTCGAAATTCTTCATTTCGTATTCGCGCGTATTCAGGCTGAGCCTTCCTGCCGGAGAATCATCTATATATATCTTCAGCGTCGCATTTAACGGTGCGATGCCGTGTATCCTTAATGCAGTCGCATCTTTCGGAATCTTGCAGTCCGAGTATGTGACTTTCATGTGTGCGTCGGCACGCGGCTCGTAAACATCGCGGCTGATTCCGGTGAGCGCACTGTATCCGTACAGTCCTTCGACTATCTGAGTTCCGCTCTCTTCATCATAGTGATCGGCTTTGATCTTTTTAGATGTGTCGCGAAGTCCGTACTTTACTCCATCGACATTAACGGAAACGCCGGCTTTGATATCAAGGCTCGATGAGCCTGCTTCTATCTTATAAGAACCACCTTCGATGATAAGGGATTCGCTGATCACATCATAATAAGCAAGTTCCCTTATCGGTATCTCAAGGTGTAAGTGTCTTGTCTCTCCGGGCTTAATATCTCTTACACGCTCAAATCCTATAAGCTGCTTTACCGGCTTCTTTGTCCTTCCCTGCGGTGCTTTGGCATAGATCTGGACCACTTCGTCAGAGACCGCATCTCCGGTATTGGCCACATCGATCTCAACGTTGATTTTCCTGCCGTCGTTTTTCACATTGTCATATACGCCCGACGGCTGCCCGGGGATCTTCTTCTTTGCTTCCGTTTTATCCTCCGGGGCCTTGCCTGATGAATTCATCTCCCCGACGATAGCGGCTTTAAGACCGTTGT
The DNA here is from genome assembly GCA_024682115.1 of Lachnospiraceae bacterium. GTDB lineage: Bacteria > Bacillota > Clostridia > Lachnospirales > Lachnospiraceae > JAILLW01. The sequence continues at coordinate 8,638 of JAIKZO010000069.1, read as the reverse complement.
ATTCAAATGTAGTATAGGTAAGTCCGTATCCGAAGGGATAAAGAACATCTCCCTCAAAATATCTGTACGTGCGTCCTTTGGCTATGATGTCGTAATCATCGATGTCAGGAAGATCACTGTCGGACTTGAACCATGTCTGGGTAAGTCTTCCCGCAGGATGAACTTCTCCGATAAGTGCTTCGGCAAGCGACTGTCCCATGCACTGCGAGCCGGTTGCGGACCACAGGATTGCTCTTGCTGTCTCGTTTATCTCGTTTATCGCAAACGGATAGTCCGTCATGAGTACGACAACTATGTTCCTGTTGACCTTGTATATCTCATCAAACAGCTTCTGCTGGTAAGGGATAAAGCCTATCGTGGACCTGTCTACTTCTTCTTTGGCGTTTATCATGGGATGATGTCCCAGTGCGAGTATCACGGTCCCGGCTTTCTTTGCAGCTTCAACTGACCCTGTAACCCCGTCCCTGAGGGTCTCTATGGAAAATGACAACGGTGTCAGTCCTTTTTGATCGCCCGTCGCGGAAACGATATATCCTTCCGCATCGGCATAAAGCCTGTTTCCGAACCTGTCGCGGATCACGGTCTCCTCTATCGGATTTATGCTGTTCCTTTCTTTGCTCATCCTGAATACTTCAAGGTCGAACCAGCTGAATATCCTGTCGGCATTCGCAAAAACCACTCCCGCAACTTTGTTTTCTTCATCGCCGGCTTCTTCCGCAACAGCAATGCCTTCCGTGACTTCCGCGGCAAGACGGGCTATCATGTATTTCCCGGTAAGCTCGCATCGCAGGCTGAACGAATCCTCTCCCCAGTCTTCAAGCACGAAGATCTCCGGTGTGTCGGAAAGTTTCATCCTTCCGTCCGCTCCTGCCGCTATATATTTGTTTTTGTACTTAAGGCAGATCCTGTCGCACCCGTCTGTGTAGGGAATCTCGCCCGTTTTTCCTGTACCGGACAAAATATTATTTATCCCGTCATATAAAGATATATGTTCAGGCGCCTCTCCGCCGTACCAGTCCTGATACCACTTATCGCCGACAGGCCCTATAAGGACACAGTCGCTTAAGGTTTCCTTATCCAAAGGAAGGATGCCGTCATTCTTAAGAAGGACCGTTGATCTGTCGGTAAGATCCTTACAGGCTTCTTTTGCTTCCTCCGAACAGAGTTCTCCGAGATCTTCTTTTTCTTCCTCAAACAATCCGAGTCTTATCTTTGTTCTGTACACATTTTTGATCGCGGTATCCAGATCCTCATCGGTAAGGAGTCCTAATTCGTATGCCTCCGAAACCGCGGCATAAACTCCGGCAGGTCTTCCGCTTAGTGCATCCACACCGGCTTTTATGGACCTTGCCGCAGTTTCTGCATCCATGGCCGTAGCATGACTGTATGCTGCCGAAAGTTCCATGGCTCCTCCGTCCGATACCGCATGAGTGAGTCCGAACTCATCCTTAAGAAGCGTACGTACTTCCTCGTTAAAAAGTCCCTGCACTCCGTTAATCCTGTTGTATGCGGTCATAACGCCTTCGGCTCCGCCGTCTTCGATGCAGCGTCTGAAGGGTTCCATATAAAGCTCGTATTTATTTCTCGGGCTGATCGAGGAATTTTTCCATCCGCGTCCTATTTCCGCGTTGTTGGCATAAAAATGCTTCAGTGTGGAAGCCGCCGTCAGATGATCCTTATCATCTCCCTGTATCCCGCGGATATATGAAGACGCCATAGCACCGACCTGAACCGGGTCCTCTCCGTATGCTTCTTCGTTTCTTCCCCATCTGGGGTCCCTTAAAAGATCTATCGTGGGAGCCCATCTCGAGATCCCGCCCCACTTGCGGATGTGATAATCTATACGGGATTCTTTTCCGACGATCCGGCCTGCTGCCTTTATGGCTTCCTTATCCCATGAAGCGCTCATACCGATGGGCTGAGGAAAAGAAGTCGTAAGATCGGGCTCGCCTATACGGTTCTGATCGTTACGCGCTTCCACTCCGTGAGCAGCCTCTCCGCCGAGACGGCAGTCCGGTATCCCTAGGCGCTCAACACCATCCGATCCGGATGCGAGCATGTTGAATTTTTCATCCAGAGTCAGCTCCTTTACGAGAAGATCAAGTTTTTCTTCGATCCCGAGAGACGGATCATAAAAAGGATTGTCTTTTTTATTTATCTCCATTACATTTTCCCCACTTTATAGTTTTTATTCTCTTACATTATCTGCGTGTGAAGTTCGTCCAGACACGTTCTTCGGTTTCGGGAACGCCCGGATCGTTCTTGCCCATCGCAATGCTCTTCATAAGAAAGACCATATTTCTCGCAAGAACTCTCATTACCTGTCTTCCTTCGTCATCAACACTTCCTTCACCGGGTTCCCATCCGTAGATATTGTTCCAATACTGGCTGGATGCTATAGGCATGTTTGACAGCGTAAAGAACTTGTTAAGTTCATCAAAGGTAGCCGTGCATCCCGATCTTCTGGCACTTACCACGCTCGCCCCGACCTTCAGACTCTTATCGAAATGAGTGCTGTAGAAAAGCCTTTGAAGTGCGCTCATCAACGTTCCGTTGGCCGAACCGTAATATACGGGCGAACCTATCACCAGTCCGTCGGCTTCCTCGAACTTCAAAGCCAGGGTATTAACGATATCGTCAAATACGCATTTCCCCTTATTCCTGCACGTCTCACATGCGATGCATCCTCTGATATCCTGTCTTCCCAGAACTATGTTTTCGTACTCCACTCCGTTCTGCTCGAAGATCTTTTCCATCTCTCCGAAGGCAAGTGCGATGTTTCCGTTCTCTCTGGGACTTCCGTTAAGCATAAGTACTTTAAGTTTTTTATCCATGATCTCCCTCTTTTATTCTTCGTGCAGCATATTAACTACCAGGTCTTCGGCATCCTTTATCCTGACGACAGCTTCGGTATCACCGGCGCTCAGGATATAGTCTCCTTTGTATGCTTCGACCGTTGCTCTGCCTTCTGCGTCCGTGATCACGGTCATATCGGTCCACCACTCCTCTTTTACCAGCTTCTTCAGCATCCTGTATGAAGGCTTCAGTGAATTGTCTTTTCTGATATATCCGCTCGGAGCATTAAGCCAGGCGCCGTCCCTGTAATCCCATGTGGTTATCGCCTCCACTAAAGGATGAGCGAACAGTATCCTGTACATTTCTTCTATTTCGCGGGCCTGTCTTTCTTCACCCTCGGGAGTACTGGGCCACTCTTCAACCTGCCAGTCATTAAGATCCACTATGTGCTCCGGCATGATATCTCCGGATATCAGAGTGTTCTCCGTAAAGTGTATGGGAAGACCGAATGAAGAGAATCTATCGAGGACCTCCTCAAGTTTTTCACGTCCCCAATAACCCTGATGCTGGTGGGACTGGATCCCTATCGCGCTTATCGGGACTCCCGCATTAAGACATCCGTCTATCAGTATCTCATAATTCACGGATGTGTTGAAATCATTAAGAAGGAGCACCGCATCGGGATTGCATTCGTGTGCTTTTGCGAAAACTTCCTTGATGAGGGCGACCCTTCCTTTTTCCTTGCATATCCTGGTTATCGCATTGTCATACTTGTCAAATATGGGCATGATGACCACTTCGTTTATCACATCCCACATATCTATGACACCCTTAAAACCGGTGACCTCCCTGTCGATCCTCTCAAGCTGCTTACGCATGATGGTGTCATTATCATATTTCATGAGCCAGTCCGCGCAGGCCGTATGCCAGCACAAAGGATGACCTTTTACTTTTACGTTGCGGCTTTGAAGATACCGGGCGGTCTTCATAAGAATATCCTTATTGGGCTTTCCTTCTTCGTTCTCATAATTTCCCCAGTAAAAAGGAAGCGTCCCATAATTGAATATCTCAAGCCAGCTTTCCATAAGCTGTCTGTACTCTTCTTCTCCCTTCATTACATAAGGGATAAAATCAAAAGCACCGCATCCGAAAAGAAATTCATGGTCAGTCTGTTTTACATGAACTGCGGTATCCTTTAGCGGATTGCCCTGTTCATCTTTAAAGTAAACGAGCTTTTTGACTTTTCTGTGTTTATTTTCCATAGGCCACCCACGTTAAATGTAATATACATAATCCGCTTTTCTCGGAGCGGGCTCTTTTGCGGGTTCTTTCGCATAGCCGAGAGCACAGTGGCCTATCCCTTCATATTCATCGCTTATACCGAGATCCTTAAGGATCTTTTTACCAAAGTCGGATTCAAATTCTTCCTTGGCCCTGTGTATCCAGATGCTCGCCACTCCCAGACTTTCAGCGGCATTCATAAGGTTCCCCATAACAAGGGCTCCGTCATAAACATGAGTCGGAACATCTTTTTTTGCCAGCACGATAAGAATGATCGGAGCTCCGTAAAAAGGATCGAAGCCTTCGTCCCATCTGCCTATCTTCCTGTTGGCTTCGGATATCTCATCACGTACTTTTTTGTCCGTAACCGCAATGATGATCGGGCTCTGCTTGCCCATCCCCGTCGCGGCATAGGTTCCTGCCTTTATGATCGCTTTAAGATCTTCCTCCTTAACCGTTTCGGGTCCGAAATTCCTGCAGCTTCTTCTTCTTTCCAATACCTTCAGTGTTTCGTTCATTTCAGTAACCTCCTTTTGCATTTCGTTTTTCCATCTTAAAAAATGGTAAACTTTCCCCCTTGTTTTTTCTTCTTATTATTTGACGGAATGCATATCAATTTTTGATACGGAAAATTACAGTTCGCTGCTGTCCCTGGTTATATTCCTGGCCCATTTGTATCCGTAGAAATGTTTGAATACCCAGGGCCACTTCACGAACTCATCCGTGCACAAAAGGAAATATACCCATTTAACGGGAAGTTTTAAGACAAATGCGGCAATAAGACCTAAGGGCACCGCATAGACCCACATATCGATAAGATCGCACCAAAAACCGAATCTGCTGTCGCCTCCGGCCCTGAACACGCCGGCTATGAGTGTCGAATTTACCGCAGTTCCGGTTATGTAATATGTGTTGATAAGAAGCATGAATTTAAGATAATCCAAAGCGGTATCGGAAAGCGACACCACATGGAGAGTTATCGGCAAGAGCACAAGAGATATGAGTCCTCCGATGATACCCGTTACAACGGAAAGCCGAAGACAGATATGCCCTGCTTCTTTTCCTTCCTCTATGCTGCCTTCCCCGAGTATCTGCCCTACGATTATTCCCGAAGCCGAGCCTATGCCGTAACACAATACCGTACCGAGATTCCTGACCACGTTGTTTATCGAATACGCAGCGACCGCATCATCACCCAGGTGTCCGAGTATCATCGAATAAACGGAAAAGGCAAGGGACCAGACCATATCGTTTCCTATCGCCGGAAGCGCCATCCTGGCAAAATCCTTCTCAAGGACACGGTATCTAACGAACATCGTCGAAAATGTGAGGCGAACACCGCTGTTTCCGAATATAGATACGAGGAAACATCCCGCAAGCTGAAGGAAGCGGCTTATTACGGTAGCCAGAGCAACACCGGCAACTCCGAGTTTAGGGGCGCCGAAAAGACCGAAAATGAACACCGCATTCAGGAATACGTTCGATACGAGCGCAAGTGCTTCAAGGACAGTACTGACCGCAACTTTTCCGACACACCGTAAGATCGACATGTATACCGCACTTATTGCCCAGATCATGAGTCCGGGTGCGAGGATCCTTAAATACCCGGCACCTATCTCTATCAGTGCTTCATCATTGGTGTATATCCGCATGAGCGTTTTGGGGATAGCCAGGGAACACACCATTCCGATCAAAGCGACAAGGAGTGCGAATTTAAGACCTATGCCTTCGACTTTTTCTATGGTCTTAAGATCATCCTTACCGTAGTACTGTGCCGAGAGCATGGCTATTCCTGTTCCTATACCGTAAAGGAACATGAAAAAAATTCCTATCATACTGTTTGCCAGAGATACGGCACTTATCGCGGACTGTCCGACGTAATTGAGCATCAGTACGTCCGCGCTGCTTACCGCGGCATCCAGCAGGTTCTGCAGGATGATAGGAAGGGCTATGACCCATATTCTTTTGTTAAGTGTCTTTTTATCGGTTAATGTTCTCACAGTTTCCTGAGTTTATATATCTATTGAACATACGGATGTCTGTACGGAGCCGGTTCCGGTCCGCAATATAATCCGTAAGCATCACATATCCAGTAACTTCCGTCGCCCATCGGGACCCTGCACCACTGATGCGACCACTGGTTTTCGTTCACGTGCTCATAAGGTATACCGAGGATATTAAGGCAAAGGCCCGTTGCCCTCGCACAGCCTGCGCACGACCCTACTCCGACTACAAAATATCCGTAGGGATCATTATAGTGCGGTACCGAAGTCGTATAGACAACCTGTCCGCTGTCAACCCTGCTCCTTATGGCATTCTTTACTCCTTCAAGCTGTTCGGCGCGGCTCTTATCCTTTAACGGAGTCACGATTCCCAAAGCAACATTGTATGCGGCTAGGAATTCATTGTTGGACATTTTCTTTTTAAGGCTTTTATAATTGGCCAGATCCTTAAGTGCCGTAAGCCCGGAAGTTGTCGTCGTATCGGCCGGTGCCGCTGTCACCGCATTATTTGCGGCAGTGTTTTTTACCGCCTTGGTGTTTGCAATACCGTCGACAGCTTCGCCGGGTTTTGCACCCTTGTAGGGATACCTTCCCTCTTTCATTCCGAACGTTACATAGTGCGTATAAAGAGCATTGGCATCGGTCCCCAATACCGCTGTCACATCCGGATATGTCGCGGCATAATAAGCGGGATCAAAATCCGCCGCAAAAGCCGTGACCGGAAGGGCCATTACCAGTATGAGTGCCGCCACTGCAGTTAATCTTTTGGTGATCTTCATGATATCCTCCTTCATAGTTCCTTAACTTCCCTGTTCGTTATCCTTAGATCCAAGCAATTCTTCCGTTATGGTAAGAAGTGCTTTCTGTTCAACGGGTTTGCTTATGTATTCCGCAAATCCCTCATTAAGATAAGTTGCTCTCATTCCAACGATCGCATTTGCCGTAAGTACGACGACGGGCGTGTCACGGTTGATGTTATCTTCATCTTCGCGTATCTTATGGAATGCCTCGATACCGTCCATCTCAGGCATCAGATGGTCCATGAAGATGATGTCATATTTGGTCTCTTTGGACATCCTTATCGCTTCCTCTCCGGAAAGGGCACTTTCTATCGTTATCTCCGTACCGCGAAGAAGGCCTTTGAACACGAGAACGTTCATCTTTACATCATCGACCACGAGTATCTTCCTGCCCGGAGCCTTAAACGTACTTTCTCCGATCCTGGTTACATTTACATGCTCCCTTAAGCCTGTCTCGAAATCACCTATCGGCTTGCGGTTCGTTATCTTCTGAGGGATCCTTACGGTAAATACGGATCCTTTTCCGTATTCGCTCTTAACATCGATCGTACCGTCCATCATAAGAACAAGCTGTTTCGTGATACGAAGCCCGAGTCCGGTTCCCTCTATATGTCTGTTCCTGCTCTCTTCAAGCCTTGAAAAACTCTTGAACAGGTTTCCGATATCCTCTTCTTTGATACCGATACCGGTATCAGTCACCGAGATCACGAGCGTTCCCCTGCCGTTACCGTCTTCGTCAGCGGCATTTTGGTCTTCCGCAAATCCGACATTTACGGTTACCGAACCTTCTTTGGTATATTTTATCCCGTTCGATATCAGATTGTTCATTATCTGACGGATCCTGACCTCATCGCCAAAATATCCTGAAGGCATATTGGGATCGTTTTCAACTTTGAATGCGAGACTTTTTTCGGAAGCACGCATCCGGTTCATCTGATAGCAGTCGTTCATTATGGCAAAGAGCTCATACTCATCGGAAATGACCTCCATCCCGCCGGATTCTATCTTTGTAAGATCGAGTATGTCATTGATGATCGATAAAAGTCCGTTGCCCGCGATCCTGATGTTCTCGGCATACTCGACGACCTGGGGATCATTGCTGTCCCTTAGGATCATCGTGTTCATTCCGAGGATCCCATTGATAGGTGTCCTTATCTCATGAGACATGCTCGCAAGAAAATCGCTTTTGGTTCGGTTCGCTATATTAGCCTCTTCCCTTGCCACCTCCAGTTCGTTCATCGTCTTCATGAGTTTCCGGTAATCGGGAGTTTCGAGAGCAAAGAGCATGATGAGTGCCGAGAACGCCTCACCGAACGAAACGAGCAGGATATCACTGAACACCATCTGTATCACGGTAAAGACGGTGGGCAGGAACAGGAAAAGAAGAATGATCCTGGACATGACTCCGGGTCTTTCTGCACGGTTTATGAGAACTACAAAGAGCATATGAAAAACTATCGCTAACGAAATTATATAAGAAATATAATAGAGTTTCCCATGTATGTACTCACCGTCCGTAAAGCGGAACAGCCATCCGGTAAAGAGATTCAGTGTGACGAATGCAGCCTGCGCATACAGAAGGATACTGTTTATCGTCACGGATGTTTTGGATGCACCGGGATAATAGTTCAGAATGGTCTTCATGGCGACCGCAACACAGAACAGGGCCGAATACTGATAAAAAGTATTCAGTATGAGATTGACAGGATCCGGAACCATACTTCCATAGCAGATTGTATAGGCTGTGATAATATCGCT
>JAIKZO010000088.1 GCA_024682115.1 Lachnospiraceae bacterium | reverse complement strand
AATGTATACTACTCTACTGCGCAAACTTTCGCAATGTGCGAATTATCGCGTTTTGTATCGCATGTTATCTTATTTAAGGCGGACTGGATTTCATACCAGGCCGAGATCATTCCGACATATATTTCTGCATCAGACCGATCCTGGAGGTCGTCTGCGTTTTCTGATATATGGATGTGGTAAAGCTTACAAACCCGCGTCGTGATACACCGAGTTCCTTTGCCATCACTTCTCCCTTTTCGTCTTTGGTCAGAAGCAGCTTTAAAACTTCACTTTCTCTGTCGGTTAATCCATATTTCTCGGCAAAATGCGTTATCTTCTCGTCATCGGATCCTGCATCCCGTGAGTCATTATATCCTGATGCCATGCCTGTTATGAATCGCTGCTCATAACCTGTAGATGACTCAAAATCCCCTCCGATCCACATCAGTGCAACGATCATAACCAATAACACAACATCGACTACGATCATTGCCATAGCCGGGATAAGTCCAAGCCCCAGCAGAACGAACATTACCGTCATCAGGTTATCTGTTACACGGAAAAGTACTGCCGCAAATGCATTCCCGCTAAGTTCGGCAAATCGCATGAATGTCAGCGTCAGATATGTCATGCAAATGCCTATATAAAAGTAAAAGACACAGATATCCAATCCGTAGAATGCTTCATCTGTCAGCAATACAGGCATAAGGAGCGCAGCCACTGCACTTAACAGCATCAGCAAAGGGGCTATCCTGATCCTCTGATGGCTCCAGGCCACCCCCATCAGCAGATATCCGGGAATGATCATGAGTCTCGCCCATCCAAAAAAGCTCGACACGTCAAATGTTACACTAATCTGTTCATCTACGTATGAAGACAGGGCCAGCAGACATATTGCAATTACCATAATCCTTAGCAGTTCTGACCTTCCGTTAGGTTTATATGATCTTCCGGCATTCTCAGGATCAGCCATTACTGACATCATAGGTTTTCCTGTATTTTTCAGTTCTTCCCGGACCAGCAACAGACAGATAACTATCTCAAGTGCAGGAACCAGCATTCCCAGATCCAACTCCAGTTGAAGAATAAACTGTAACAGTATGGCAATCACATAACCTCCGGCTATTATGATTCCCATGGAAGCATTAGTGATGATACTGCGAGACATGATAACGTATCCGTATCCTGCAATAACCCCCATTGAAAGCATTCCAAAGACTACAGAAACATACATCAGGACACCATTTGTCACAAAATAGAGCATCAGAGTAGTCAGCACGAAAACCGCCGAAAACAGATAAAGGATCAGTCGCCTACGCTCATACCTGTCATCAGGTTTATTAAGGATCAACGGGCAGAGCAGAAAACCAAAGCCTGCCGCCATGCACTCGAGCATATACAATCTGATATGCTCTGAAGCAGACAGTACGCCTCCAATTTCAACATTAATATGGCTGAGAGATACGGTATAAAGAAAACAGATACCGCTGAAAAAAGCCAGCATTCTGAAGTTATCTTTTTTGAAAAGATTCATGTATATAAAAACTCTCCCGAATACTTTATCAATGATACAGTTTCACGGTCTCGGCAACGACATCATCCCAGTTGTATTTTCCGCAGATGAAATCGGCACTTGAAGCGCGATACTGTTCTACCTTTGATTCATCACCAAGCAACATCTCAAGCTTAGACCGAAGATCTTCGATATCACCCTTCTTGAAGGTGACGGCCTTATCTTCCACGACTTCGGTATTTTCCGGGATATCCGAAACCACGCAGCAGTTTCCGTAGCTCATGGCCTCAAGAAGGCTTAAAGCCATACCCTCGACATCACTCGGCAGAACGAAAAGATATGCGTTCGAGAAGAGTTCCTCGAGCATCCTTCCCTGAATGAAGTTCGTAAAGATTATCCGGTCATCCTTTTGTGCCATCTCGTGGATATGCGTCATGTATTCCTTTGAATTGCTCCCGCCGCCGGCGATAACAAGCTTTTTATCCGTCTTAACACCCTCAAAGGCCTCGATCAGATAATGGACTCCCTTTTCGGGGACGAGCCTTGCAAGGAACAGGATGTATTCGTTTGAAGTTATCCCGTATTTTTTTGCGGTAAGATCAATGTCGACTTTTGCAGGTCTGTTGATCCCGTTCGGGATAAAATGCGTATCCCGTCCGTAGGTATCTTTGAAATACTGCTGAACGTTCTTTGAAAGTACGATTATCTCATCGGCGTATTTCACGGCATTCTTTTCGCCGTCTTTTAAGACTTTCGAAGCGAAATTTCCCCATTTTGCCCTCTGCCAGTCAAGTCCGTGAATGGTCGCAACGATCCTTTTTCCGAAAAACCTGGGAAGCCAGAGCATCGCGCAGGGACCTTCGGCATGATAGTGGAGCACATCGTAATGCCCGAAGAGCGCGCGGATCGTGGCAAGGACCGTATAGACTATCGCATTTAACTTACCGTTTTGAAAAGTAGGGATAGTTATTATCCTTATATGGCCGAAACGCCTTGCATGACGGCCGTGTGTCTGCTCAAACTCCCTTCCGGAAACGTGGTATCCTGACCTGTTGTAAGCATCCACATCGTAATCAAGATCTATAAGGCGCTTCGAAAGCTCCTCTACAACTATCTCGACTCCGCCTTCTCTCGAGGGGATCCTCTTGTGGCCGATCATCGCGATCTTAAAACGTTTGTGTCTCTTTTTTTCAAAAGGTGCCTTTATACAGTAGCCCATGTATTTGAAGCCGCCTATGATATAGCGTCTCCAGAGCCTTTTGGGTTCTTTTATCAGG
>JAIKZO010000007.1 GCA_024682115.1 Lachnospiraceae bacterium | reverse complement strand
GTTATCGTGATAGAATAAAAAAAGCGCATCCGTAAGGATGCGCCGTGTTGTTTCGACCGAAGAGCCTTAGATCTGGTAAGGCTTCAATGTCTCAAGTACCTCATCAACATTTTCTTCAGCATGGATATTAAGATCGATGGGCTTTGAAAGATCAAGACTGAAGATACCCATAATAGACTTAGCATCTATTACATATCTTCCTGATACAAGATCGAAGTCATAATCGAACTTTGTAATATCGTTTACGAAAGATTTAACTTTGTCGATTGAGTTTAATGAAATCTGTACTGTCTTCATTTTAAATTCCTCCTTCAATTTCATACCTTCTGACTATATACTAAAGGGTAGGTTTATAAAAGTCAATCCGAAAAAAGGACAAAAAATATATACAAAAAGCATGAAAAAAGTAGCATTTAGGAACCTCGGATGCAAGGTTAACGAGTATGAAATGGAATATATGCAACAAAGAATGGTCGATTCGGGCTATTTAATTGTGCCATTTGACACAAAATCGGACATTTATGTCATTAATACATGTACGGTTACGAACATTGCGGACAGAAAAAGCCGTCAGATGATACATAAAGCAAGGAAAACAAATCCCGATGCGATAGTTGTCGCAGCGGGCTGCTATGTCCAGACCGATGAAGAAGGTGCCTTAAAAGACGGGGTTGCGGATATCATAATAGGTAACAACAACAAATCTAGGCTTCCCGAGATCATAGAAGAATACATAAAGGAACACGACAAAGCGCTTTCCTATGTCGATGATCTTACCGACTGTTCGCAATATGAGGATATGTCGATCAACATAAGCGCCGTACATACCAGGGCTTTTATAAAGATCCAGGACGGCTGCAATCAGTTCTGTTCTTTCTGTGCTATACCGATCGCCAGGGGAAGGATCCGCTCCAAGAAAAAAGAAGAGATCATAAAGGAAGTAACCAAGATTGCCAACAGCGGGTGTTCCGAGATAGTGATCACGGGAATACATTTAAGCTCATACGGGATAGATTTCCATCCCGATAAGGACGGCAGGATAAAGAGCTATAACGAAGCCGCCAAAGACGGGACCTTTGTTAACAATGACCTTCTTGACGTTATAAAAGAATGCGCCGGGATCGAAGGCATCAAAAGGATAAGGCTCGGGTCGCTCGAACCGAGGCTCATAACCGACGAGTTCTTAAGTGAACTTTCCAAAACCGAAAAGGTATGTCCTCATTTTCATCTTTCTCTCCAGAGCGGATGTGATGAGACATTAAAAAGGATGAACAGGAAATATACGGTCGAAGAATACTATCATGCGGTAGAGCTTCTTCGGAAATACTATGATGAACCCGCGATCACGACGGATGTGATAGTAGGATTCCCCGGCGAAACGGATGAAGAATTCGAAGAGACCAGGAAATTCATACAAAAGACCGGATTTTTTGAGCTGCATGTATTTAAGTATTCAAGACGTGACAAGACCGTAGCGGCATCGATGAAAGGGCAGATCCCGGATGCGGTAAAACAAAAAAGATCCGAGATCCTTATAAGCCTCGGTGAAGAGCTTTCAAAGGAGTTCTGCAAAAAGTACAAAGGAAGGATCGTAGAGGTGCTTTTCGAAGAGAAAAAGAACGGCATGTATCAGGGGCATACCAGAGAGTACATACCGGTCAGAAAGGCCTCGGATACAGACCTTTCCGGAAGTATCGATAATTTGTCTTTTGACGGGAATTATTGTAAAATATAATGATGGGTCGGTATAAGTGACCTGTTTGGAGGGAGATATTTTTTTTATGGAAGATATGGAAAAAACAAAGGACGATTTGGAAAAAACACAGTTTTTCAGCGTTGATGTTGACTCTGCTTCAGTCAAGGAGATACTTCACGAAGTGTGTGATGCGATGATCGATAAGGGATACAATCCCGTAAATCAGATCGTCGGATATATCATGTCCGGAGATCCGACATATGTAACATCGCATATGGGCGCCAGATCCAAGATCATGAAGGTAGAGCGCGACGAGATCGTTGAAGAGATGCTTGAGGAGTATATCAGAGCAAACCACTGGGACGAATAGAACATGAGGATAATGGGACTTGACTACGGTTCGAAGACGGTCGGGGTAGCTGTTTCGGATCCGATGCTCATAACAGCCGGCGGACTTGAGATCATAAGACGCAAGGATGAGAATAAGCTGAGGCAGACTCTTGCCAGGATAGAAGAACTGATCGCCGAATACGAAGTAGGCGAGATAGTGCTCGGATTTCCAAAGAACATGAACAATACCGTTGGAGACAGAGCCGAATTGAGCCTTGAATTCAAGGAAAAGCTTGAAAGAAGGACAGGCCTTCCCGTTGTTATGTGGGATGAAAGGCTCAGTACCGTTGAGGCGGATAAGGTCATGATGGATGCCGGAGTACGCCGTGAAAACCGCAAGGAATATGTCGATAAGATAGCCGCTACGATAATACTTCAGGGTTATCTGGACAGAAGAAGTGCCGAAAACAAAAACTGATCATACAGGTATATAAATGGAAAAGATCGCTTTTGAAACTGAAGACGGGCAGCAGGAATGGTTCTATGTGCTGGAACAGGCCAAGCTGTCGGGAAACACATATATATTGGTGACGGATACCGAGGAGGGTGACGGAGAAGCTTTCATCCTCAAAGAAGTATCCGAAAGCAATAAGAAGGAAGTTACTTATGAAGAGGTTACGGACGAGGATGAGATAGGGGCTTTATCCGCCCTGTTCGGGAACCTTCTGGAGGATTGTGTAATTGAGTAAAAAAGAAATGATGAGGTCATCCGCCCTCGCCGTCATTCCGCTCGGAGGTCTTGAACAGATCGGAATGAACATTACCGCCTTCGAGTATGAAGACAGTATAATCGTGGTGGATTGCGGACTTGCATTTCCCGAGGACGATATGCTCGGGATAGACCTCGTTATACCGGATGTCACTTACCTTAAGGACAATATCAAGAAGGTAAAGGGATTTGTGATAACCCACGGGCACGAGGACCACATCGGTTCGCTGCCTTATGTCCTTAGGGATATAAATGTGCCCATCTATGCCACCAGGCTTACGATGGGAATAATAGAAAACAAATTAAAGGAACACGATCTGCTCGAATCGACAAGAAGAAAGGTCGTAACTTTCGGGCAGTCTATAAACCTCGGACAGTTCAGGATAGAGTTCATAAAGACGAACCACAGTATCGTTGATGCCGCAGCACTTGCGATCTATTCGCCCGCGGGCATCGTGGTACATACCGGAGATTTCAAGGTCGACTATACACCCGTTTTCGGGGACAGTATCGATCTTCAGAGATTTGCCGAGATCGGAAAAAAAGGCGTGCTCGCACTTATGTGTGATTCGACGAATGCCGAGAGGGAAGGCTTTACCCCTTCGGAAAAGACCGTCGGAAGAAACCTTGACGAACTCTTTGAAGAACACGATAATACCAGGATAATAATCGCGACCTTTGCTTCGAATGTAGACCGCGTTCAGCAGATTATAAATTCCGCACACAAATACGGACGCAAGGTTGTCGTTGAAGGAAGGAGCATGGTCAACATCATTGAGACCGCAAGGAACCTTAAGTGCCTTAACGTTCCCGACAATACTCTCATCGAGCTTGACCAGTTAAAGAATTATCCGGATGAAAAGACGGTCATAATCACGACCGGATCTCAGGGAGAGAGCATGGCGGCCCTCTCGCGCATGGCAAACGGAAATCATAAGAAGATCAGGATAGGCGCCAACGATACGGTCATCTTTTCGTCACACCCCATCCCGGGAAACGAAAAGGCCGTTACCAATGTAATAAATGAACTGCTCATAAAGGGAGCGGATGTCATATTCCAGGATGTGCATGTTTCCGGACATGCCTGTCAGGAAGAGATAAAGCTTATCTACTCTCTGGTAAAACCCAGATATGCCATCCCGGTCCACGGGGAATTCAAACACCTTAAGGCGCAGGCTAAGCTTGCACTCCAGCTCGGTATCCCGAAGGAGAATATCTTCATATTAAGATCGGGAGATGTTCTTGAACTCGACGAACATAAGGCCGAGATAACGGGAAGCGTTCATGCGGGTGATATAATGGTTGACGGACTTGGAGTCGGAGATGTCGGAAACGTTGTTTTACGCGACAGGCAGAGACTTTCCGAGGACGGTATCATAATAGTCACTCTCGGAATAGATAAGATATCACGGACCATAGTCTGCGGTCCGGAGATCGTTTCAAGAGGTTTCGTATATGTCAAGGAATCCGATGAACTGATGGACGAAGCCATGGCAGTCATTTTGGAAAGCACGAATGACTGTCTTGACAGAGGTGTTAAGGACATCGGCAAGATCCGCAGTGCTATCCGCGATTCGCTCGGAGGATATGTTTGGCAGAAGACCCAGAGGCGACCTATGATCATGCCCATAATAATGGAGGTGAGCATCTGATGGACGAAAACATTGAAGGGTATACCCGGGAGTTTTTGGAAAAGCTTAAGACAACGGATGTGTATCTTAACTACGTGGAGCAGGTTAAGAAGATAAACAATTATCCCGACCTCTTAAGACAGATAAACGAGTATCGAGATGAAAGCTTCATGATCCAGAACAAGTATGAAGGTGAAGAGCTTTACGACAAGACTGATGAACTCAGTCAGAGATACGAGAAGTTCCTCGAGATACCTGTGGTCGATGATTTCATGAGTGCAGAGCTTGCACTTGTCCGTACGATGCAGGACATCAATATGTATATAGTAGAAGGACTGGATTTTCATTAATGAACGTTAAGTCACTGATAGCTTCGGTTATCGAAACAATTTTAAAAGTAGTGCTCATCGCAATGGCGGTATCCTTTTTGCTCAAATGCGTGACGCAGGCATATGAATTCGGATATAAGGTTTTTGCCGATGAACCTATGTCAGCGAACAACCCCAAGACGATATCGATCGGAGTTGCCGAGGGTGCTTCGGTATCGGATGTAGCCAAGATGCTCGAGGAAAAAGGCCTTATAGCGGATGCCAAACTTTTCAGGGTTCAGGAACTGCTTTCGGCATATCACGATAAGATAAAACCCGGATATTACGATCTGAGCACCGGAATGACGGCAAACGAGATGCTGAGAGTCATGTCGGAAGCTGAGGATGCAACATCGGATGAAGCTGTTCCTTCAACCGCACCCGTGGATAATATAGCTGATGAATATGATGACGGACCCGCGGAAGAATACAGTAACGGCCTTATCGATGAGATGGGTGCCGAAGCTGAGGGTGAAGGAGAAGGTGAAGAGACCGGCGAAGGAGAAGGCGAATGATAAACGAAGAGAGGCTTTCCGCTTTCATCGATTCCTTTAACACGGGAAACACACCCTTTCTTAACGAACTTGAAGAATATGCGAAAAAAACCAATGTGCCTATAATAAGACCGGGGATGCAGAGTTTTATAAAAGTGCTTCTTGCACTTAAAAAACCCGCAAGGATCCTGGAGGTCGGAACAGCCATTGGTTTTTCTGCTTTACTTATGGCCGAATACGATCCGGTCCCTTGTACCATAACCACTATAGAAAACTACGAAAAAAGGATCCCGATCGCAAAGGAGAATTTTAAGAAAGCGGGGATGGAAGACCGGATAACCCTTATCGAGGGTGATGCCGCGGATGTCCTTAAGGAGCTTGATGAAAAATTCGATCTTATCTTCATGGATGCGGCAAAAGGACAGTATATACATTTTCTGCCCGATGTTAAAAGGCTTCTTGCCGATGACGGAGTACTGCTTTCGGATAACGTGCTCCAGGACGGAAATGTTTTAGAGTCAAGATTTGCGGTAGTCAGAAGAGACCGCACCATTCATTCGAGGATGAGGGATTATCTTTACGCGCTGACACATGATGATGAACTTATCACTGATATAATCCCGGTTGGTGACGGTATAACACTGAGTGTGAAAAAACCCGTTTGACCGGGCGAAAGAATATTATGAAAAAACCCGAATTACTTGTTCCCTCAAGCAGCCTCGAGGTATTGAAAGAGGCTGTGATATTCGGAGCCGATGCCGTTTATATAGGCGGCGAAGCTTTCGGACTCAGGGCAAAAGCAAAGAATTTCACAAAAGAAGAGATGAAGGAAGGCATAGAGTTTGCCCATGAGCACGGAGCAAAGGTTCATGTTACGGCAAACATACTTGCCCATAACGATGACCTTGAAGGTGCGGAGGAATACTTCAAAGAGCTAAAGGAAATGAAGCCCGATGCACTTATCATCGCAGATCCCGGAATGTTCTCGATCGCAAGGCGGATCTGTCCCGAGATAGATATCCATATCTCTACTCAGGCAAACAACACGAATTATCTGACATATCTTTTCTGGTATGAGCAGGGCGCAAAGAGAGTTGTGAGCGCAAGGGAATTAAGCCTTAAGGAAATAAAGCAGATAAGGGAAAAGATCCCCGATGACATGGAGATAGAATCATTCATTCACGGAGCCATGTGCATATCCTATTCGGGAAGATGCCTTTTGAGCAGTTTTCTTGCGGGAAGAGATGCTAACAAGGGTGAGTGCACACATCCCTGCCGGTGGAAGTATTCGGTAATGGAAGAAGAAAGACCCGGCGAATACTTTCCCGTTTTTGAAAACGAAAGAGGCACTTACATATTTAACTCTAAGGATCTTTGCATGATAGAGCATATCCCGGAACTCATCGATGCCGGGATAGACAGCTTCAAGATAGAAGGCAGGATGAAGACGGCGCTTTATGTTGCAGCCGTGGCAAGGACGTATCGGAAAGCGATCGACGATTATCTTGAGGATCCGAAAAAGTACCGGGATAATATTCCGTGGTACAAAGAAGAGATCGCAAAGTGTACGTATCGTCAGTTCACGACAGGATTTTACTTCGGAAAGCCAAACGAAGAAACACAGATCTACGATACGAATACCTACGTAAACGAATATGTTTATCTCGGACTTGTGGAAGATGTTAAAGAAGCATCGGGTGCCAAAGAAGAAAACGGTGCGGTATGTCTTGCCAGGATAACACAGAGGAATAAATTCAGCGTCGGGGATACCGTTGAGATAATGAAGCCCGACGGTAGAAATGTATTTACAAAAGTGCTATCCTTAATCACTGAGGACGGAGAGCAGGTTCAATCAGCGCCTCATCCGAAACAGGTTCTGTATGCCGGGCTTGATGCCATGGCTGATAAATATGATCTATTAAGAGTAAAGGGATAATGTATGAGCGAAACTCTGAGTATTGAAAAGATCTTCGGATCAAAAGTCTTTACACCTGAAAAAATGAAAGAGAGACTTCCCAAGGAAGTCTATGACGAGATCATCCGCGTAAATAACGAAGGAGGAGAACTTTCGGTAAAATCCGCCGACGTTATAGCGAATGCCATGAAGGACTGGGCGATAGAAAACGGTGCCACCCATTATACGCACTGGTTCCAGCCGCTTACCGGTATCACGGCCGAAAAGCATGATTCCTTCCTGGCGCATCCGAATCCGGACGGTACTACGATACTTAAGTTTTCGGCAAAGGAACTTATAAAAGGTGAACCGGATGCATCTTCTTTCCCCTCGGGAGGACTTCGCTCGACATTCGAAGCCAGAGGATATACTGTTTGGGACACGACCTCTCCCGCATTCATAAAGGAAAGCGGAGCAGGTGCGATCCTTTGTATCCCCACGGCGTTCTGTTCATATAACGGTGAGGCACTCGATAAAAAGACACCTCTCCTTCGCTCTATAGAGGCAATAAGCGCACAGTCATTGAGGATAGTCAGACTCTTCGGAAATACCGAAGCAAAAAAGGTTACGGTTTCCGTAGGAGCCGAGCAGGAATACTTCCTTATAGACAGAGACCAGTATCTTAAGAGAGAGGACCTCATATTTACGGGAAGAACTCTTTTCGGCGCTCCCGCACCCAAGGGACAGGAAATGGACGACCATTACTTCGGGGTTATAAGGGAGAGAGTCGGAGAGTTCATGAAGGAGCTCAACGTTGAGCTTTGGAAACTCGGAGTTACCGCCAAGACACAGCATAACGAGGTTGCTCCCGCCCAGCACGAACTTGCTCCGATATATGAGGAAGCAAATATAGCGACCGACCATAACCAGATCGTTATGGAGACTATGAAGAGAGTTGCACTTAAACACGGAATGACATGTCTCCTTCACGAAAAACCTTTCGCGGGAGTCAACGGTTCCGGTAAACACAATAACTGGTCGCTCGTTACCGATAACGGCGTCAATCTTTTCGATCCCGGAGAGACTCCGAACGAGAACATCCAGTTCCTTCTTGTCATCGCCTGTATAGTAAAAGCTGTCGATGAACATGCGGATCTTTTAAGACAGAGCGCATCCGTTGTAGGAAACGACTTAAGACTCGGTGCCCAGGAAGCACCTCCGGCGATCATGTCGATATTCCTCGGAAAGCAGCTTGATGATGTTGTAAGACAGCTCATCGAAACAGGTGTTGCATCACATGCGATAGAAAGCGGAACCCTTCAGACCGGTGTTTCGACGCTCATAGATATCGAGATAGACGGAACCGACAGGAACAGGACTTCGCCTTTTGCCTTTACCGGAAACAAGTTTGAGTTCAGATCGGTAGGATCTTCGGATTCAATAGGAAGCCCCAATACGATACTTAACTCTATCGTAGCCGAAGCATTCTGCGAGGCGGCCGACAGACTTGAAAAGGCTCCTAACTTTGATGATGAGGTTCACGATCTTATCAAGGAATACCTTGAAAGACATAAGAGGATACTTTTCAGCGGAGACGGTTATTCCGAGGAATGGATAAAGGAAGCGGAAAGAAGAGGACTTCCGAACTTAAAGACCATGGTTGATGCGGTCGATACTCTTACGACCGATAAGGCGGTAAAGCTTTTTGAAAAGTTCGGGATATTCACCAGAGCCGAACTCGAGTCAAGAGAAGAGATACTTTACGAATCATATTCAAAGACTTTAAATATAGAAGCTCTTACTATGATAGATATGGTTTCGAAAAAGTATATACCTGCGATAATCCGCTATTCAAAACAGCTTGCGGATACGGTCAATGCGATCGAATCGGCGGGACTCGATGCAGGTCCGCAGACGGATCTTTTGAGAAACGTACAGGACGGGCTCGTTAAGATGCAGAACGCTCTTGAGAATCTCAAGTCGATAGAGAAGAAGGCATCATCGATAACCGATCCGAGAGAAAAAGCTTTCTTCTATAAAGATAATGTGGTTGAGGCCATGGCTGAATTAAGAAAGCCTACGGATGAACTTGAAGTTATATGCGATAAAGAGATCTGGCCGGTTCCTTCATACGGTGATATGCTGTTTGAAGTTTAAGGAACGGTTTTCGGAATAGTTATTATAAGGGGGTAATGAATGAGATATTATTTCAGCGCTAAGATAGAAAAAGAAAAGGACATTTATGTTATAAAGCTTCCTTTTAACGTATGGGAAGTCTGCCGTAAGATGGATCAGATCAATGCGGAGCTTTATCTTGATAACAGGATGATAAAGTGTGAACTGATCCCCGAGATAGTTCCCGAGGAAAAAGGAAATTATATGATACATCTTACAGCGGAAGATGTAGAAGGCGTTAATCTCGACATAGAGCATAAGCTGCTCCTGCATGTCGGAAAGACACTCATCAAGGTCGATCAGAACAGTCCGTATTCTCCCGAGAAACCGATCAGGGAAATTGACGGGATAGATATCATAATCCAGTCGGTAGACGGAACCTGCGGACAGGCATGTGTTGCGATGCTCGCAGGAGTAACGATCCCCGAGGTCTGCACGGTAATGGGATGCAGAGAGTGGCAGGCAACGATGGGTATGGTCATCTCGGGTATCAACTATTACGGGATCCCTCATAACGATATCATAGTTTATACACAGGGCGCGGAAGTCACACTTCCCAAGTGTGCGGTCCTTATGGAAAAGATGGGACGTTTCTGTCACTACCTCGTATATTATGACGGAAAGTATTACGATCCCAATGACGGTATCCTTACGGATTACGACAAGAGTAAGCTGCTCGGATATCTTGAGATCTACACCAACAACAACGAAGAAGAGGATTAATTAATGATCAACGAAACATACAAGGAAATGCTCAAGAAGAAATCCGTGATAAGGGAACTCAGTGAGTTTGCGACCGCACGCGGAAAAGAGATCGGATACGAAAACGTATTTGACTACAGCCTGGGTAATCCTTCGGTCCCCGTTCCGAAAGCATTCAATGATGCTCTCATAGATATGCTCGGCTCGATGAGCTCCATGGAACTTCACGGTTACAGTCCTTCGGTCGGAATAGCTTCGGTCAAGGATGCGATAGCCAAAGAGCTTAACGAAAGATTCGGAATGCACTATACGGGAAATCATATCTTCCCGACATCGGGTGCTGCGGGAGCCGTTGCACATGCCGTAAGGTGCGTGACAAAACCCGGAGACGAAGTGCTCACTTTCGCACCTTATTTCCCCGAGTACAATCCGTATATAAATACATCGGGTGCCGTGCTTAAAGTGGTAAAAGCGAATACCGAAGATTTCCAGATAAACTTCGATGAGCTCGATGCGATGATGAACGAAAATGTTGCGGCACTTCTCATCAATACGCCAAACAATCCTTCCGGCGTGGTTTACAGTACCGAAACATTAAACAGACTTTCTTCATATTTATATAAGAAGCAGGAAGAGTACGGCCATGATATCTTCCTCATCTCGGATGAACCTTATCGTGAGATAGTGTTTGCCGGAGTGGATGCACCTTATGTTTCAAAATTCTATGACAATACTCTTTCATGCTATTCATATTCGAAATCACTTTCGGTTCCCGGAGAAAGAATAGGATATGTTGCCGCCAATCCCAAGTGCCGTGATGCGGAACTCATCTCCGTGATATGCGCACAGATCTCAAGAGGCATCGGACACAACTGTCCTTCTTCACTCATGCAGTACGGAGTCGCAAAGGTTCTCGGACAGACTTCGGATATGAGTGTTTATGAGACCAACATGAACCTTCTTTATAACGAGCTTACATCTCTCGGATTTGAAGTGGTAAAACCCGGCGGAACATTTTATATCTTCCCAAAGGCACTGGAAGATGATGCGGTATCTTTCTGCAACAAGGCAAAGGAATATGATCTTATTCTTGTTCCTTCCGACAGCTTCGGTGTGCCAGGATATTTCAGGATGGCATATTGCATCGATACGGAAAAGGTGGAAAGATCACTCGTCGCTTTAAGAAAATTCGTAAAGGAGTGTTACGGAAGATAATATGGAAAAAGCAAAAGAGACAAACGGGTTCAAAAAAAATCTCATTATAACGGCAGTACTTTTTGCGGTGTTCGTTATCTACACCCTCTGTGTAAAAAATGTTGATGTCGCTGCTGTCGGACCCGAAGGAAGCAGCGTCGGATTTTCATCACTTAACAGTGCAGTTGCGAATGTGTTCGGATATAACGAATTCTTTTATGATTGCTCAAAGATAATAGCGCTTTTTTCTTTTATCCTGATCGGTGTCATTTTTCTTACAGCACTTTGTCAGGTGATAAAAAGAAAAGGAATATTCAAAGCGGATCAGGACTGTTATGTCATGGGAGTATTATACGGACTGACAGGATTGATGTATGTATTTTTTGAGATCGTGATAATAAATTACAGACCTGTCATTTTGGATGAAGGACTTGAAGCATCATTTCCTTCTTCGCATACGATGTTAGCGATTAGCGTACTCATCACCGGATCGATGTGGATCAGAAGAAGAGTAGATGAGAAAAAAGCCGGACTTATCACATGCTTTTTATACACGCTTGCAGTTTTCATGGTCGTTGCCAGACTGATTTCGGGTGTACATTGGCTCACCGATATCATCGGAGCGATCATCGCGGGATCATTTTTGGTATCGGTATTTATGACACTAATGTCAGTTCTGCAAAGCAAGACAGATCAAGGAAAAGATTAACATTATTTGTTGACAAATCAGTAATGTTGCGATAAAGTACGATTAGACATTAAAAATATCTATGTGTATTCTGTTTTTATCAGTAGTGAAAGGAGAACTATAATGGCAGAAGAGAAGAAGGCTACAGCCAAGGTTATCATCCCTGTTAAGGCTGAAGTCAAAGAAGAAGTTAAAGCACCTGTTGCAGTTAAGGCTCCCGAAGTTAAAGCCCCTGTAGCAAAAGCACCCGTAGCAAAAGCACCTGCTGCAAAGGCACCTGCTAAAAAGGCACCTGCAAAGAAGGCAGCAGCTAAGAAGGCACCTGCCAAGAAAGCACCTGCTAAGAAAGCAGCTCCCGCTAAGAAGGCAGTTCCTGCAGCTAAGGATACAGCTAAGAAGGCAGTAGCAGCAAAGGCACCTGCAAAGAAGGCAGCTCCCGCTAAGAAGGCTACAGCAGTTAAGAAGGCAGCTCCTGCTAAGAAGGCTACAGCTGTTAAGAAGGCAGCTCCTGCTAAGAAGGCTACAGCTGTTAAGAAGGCAGCTCCTGCTAAGAAGGCACCTGCAAAGAAGGCAGCAGCTAAGAAGGCAGCTCCCGCAGCTAAGGTTGCATTATCCAGCAAGATCAATTTCGAGTTTGGCGGAAAGTCATACACACCTGAAGATCTTGTAAGCATCGCAAAGGATGTTTGGAAGTACGATCTCAAGGGTAAGTCAGCAGACTTCAAGTCAGTTGAGCTTTATGTTAAGCCCGAAGAGAACACAACCTACTACGTTATCAACGGTGACGTTACTGGTTCGTTCTTTATCTAAGATCTGTTAATAATTTTGATCTGATTGACCGGCTCATCCGAGCCGGTCATTTTTTTGTCTATTCATGCAGGCAGTCACATATATGTTCCTCTACACGATGTGCTGAGAATTCCGACGAGCCCAAAACCAAAAAGTACTCACATATAAGAATTTCGTACTTTTTGTGGTCTCGTCTCCATAGCACATCTGAATGTGTATTCGGAACACATCTGTGCCTGCCTGCTTCTGAATGTTCAATAATCTGAGCCGTGTTTGATGAGCACTGTGTATTTAATACTTTCTTAATATTTGAAATGTTGACATTACAGATGGGTGCGTGTATATTATGTGGTGTGGATGTTAGCACTCCACCCTTTCGAGTGCTAACAATATCGGAGAAGCATATGACACTTGACGATCGAAAACTTAAAATCCTACATGCGATAATCCGAAATTACCTGGAAACCGGGGAGCCGGTAGGCAGCAGAACGATATCGAAATATACGGATCTGAACCTGAGCTCGGCTACCATCAGAAACGAGATGTCGGACCTTGAGGAGATGGGCTTTATCGTTCAGCCTCATACTTCGGCGGGACGTATCCCTTCGGATAAGGGTTACAGACTCTATGTCGATTCCATGATGGAAACAAGGGAAAAGGAGATCGAAGAACTAAAAGAAGTCATTCTCCAGAAGGAAGAAAAGATCGACAGGATGCTCAAAGGTGTTGCGAAACTCCTAGCCGCGAATACCAACTATGCGACCATGATATCCGCACCGGCGATCCAGGGCAACAGAGTCAAGTTCCTTCAGCTGTCCAGAATGGATGACAACCAGATACTTGCGGTCGTTGTCGCAGAGGGTAATGTTATAAAGAACAATATCATTCCCGTATCTGAAAAGCTGAGTGATGAGACGTTGCTTAAACTCAATCTCCTGCTCAACACACACCTTTGCGGAAAGACGATAGAAGAGATCAATCTTTCACTTATCGCTTCGATGAAACAGCAGGCAGGTATACATCAGGATGTGGTTTCGGATGTGATCGATGCCCTGGCCGAATCGATAAAGGTTGAAGAAGATCTTCAGATATATACTTCGGGAGCAACGAACATTTTTAAATATCCCGAGCTTGCGGATAACCGGAAGGCATCGGATATCATACATACTCTCGAAGAAAAGCAGCAGCTCACCGAACTCGTTAACGATGCACTTTCCGATGAATCCGATACAGGCATTCAGGTTTATATCGGAGACGAGACACCGATACAGTCGATGAAGGACTGCAGTATAGTGACCGCGACCTACGATCTCGGAGACGGCATGAGAGGAACGATCGGAATAGTCGGACCGAAGAGAATGGATTATGACAAGGTTGTCAGTACATTAAAGAACATAACTCATCAGCTTGATGATATGTATAAGAAGTAACTACGGAGGAACACGATGGAAGACAAGGATACAAAGCTCGATGAAGAGCTGAAAGAGGAGATTCCCAAAGAGGAAGAGACCGAAGAAACAACCGAAGAAACAGCGGACTCATCCGAAAGCGGAAACGCGGAAGGATCCGGCGAAGAAAGCAAAGAAGCTGAAACCGAAGGAATCGGAGAAGAGAACAAACCGGAAAACGATAAGTCCAAAAAGAAGTCAAAGCACGACAAGAAACAGGATGCCATGAAGGCAAAGGTCGACGAGCTTGAGGACAAAGTAAAAAGACAGCTTGCCGAGTTTGAGAACTTCAGGAACAGGACCGAAAAAGAAAAACAGCAGATGTTCGAAACGGGAGCAAGGTCAGTAATAGAAAAGATACTTCCCGTTGTGGACAATTTCGAAAGAGGACTTGCGACCATACCCGAAGAAGAAAAGGGAACACCTTTTGCCGAAGGAATGGAAAAGATATATAAGCAGCTGATGACGGAATTCGAAAAGATGGAGATCAAGCCGATCGAAGCCGTCGGAACTGAATTCGATCCCGATAAGCACAATGCGGTAATGCAGGTTGAGTCGGATGAATATGAATCGGGGATAGTTGCACAGGAATTACAAAAGGGTTATACGTACCGCGATCAGGTAGTTAGACATTCGATGGTAGCGGTAGTTCAATAAAAAAGTAAAACGGAGGAAAAATATATGAGCAAAATAATTGGTATCGATTTAGGAACAACTAACAGCTGTGTAGCCGTTATGGAAGGTGGTAAGCCCACCGTCATCGCTAACGCGGAAGGCGCAAGAACAACACCTTCGGTAGTAGCGTTCACAAAGACCGGTGAAAGACTCATCGGTGAACCTGCCAAGAGACAGGCAGTAACAAATGCAGAAAAGACGATCTCTTCAATTAAGAGAGATATGGGTACCGACAGAGGACGTACGATAGACGATAAGAAGTATTCTCCTCAGCAGATCTCGGCAATGATTCTTCAGAAGCTTAAGGCCGATGCCGAGAGCTACCTCGGAGAAAAAGTTACCGAAGCCGTTATCACGGTTCCCGCATACTTCAACGATGCTCAGCGTCAGGCAACAAAGGATGCAGGTAAGATCGCAGGACTTGATGTAAAGAGGATCATAAACGAGCCCACAGCCGCTGCACTGGCTTACGGACTTGATAATGAAAAAGAACAGAAGATCATGGTTTACGACCTTGGTGGAGGTACATTCGATGTTTCCATCATCGAGATCGGTGACGGAGTTATAGAAGTTCTTGCAACAAACGGTGATACGCACCTCGGTGGTGATGACTTCGATAACAAGATCACTCAGTACATGATCGATGAATTCAAAAAGTCTGAAGGTGTTGACCTTTCAACAGATAAGATGGCTCTTCAGAGATTAAAGGAAGCTGCTGAAAAGGCAAAGAAAGAATTGTCTTCTGCTTCAACAACAAATATCAACCTTCCATTCATCACTGCAAATCAGGATGGACCAAAGCATTTCGATATGAACTTAACTCGTGCAAAATTCGATGAGTTAACTCATGATTTAGTTGAAAGAACAGCAACACCTGTAACAAACGCTTTAAGAGATGCTGGATTAAACGCATCTGACTTAGGACAGGTATTATTAGTTGGTGGTTCTACAAGAATCCCAGCTGTTCAGGATAAGGTAAAGGCTTTAACAGGTAAAGAGCCAAGCAAGAGCTTAAACCCAGATGAATGTGTTGCACTTGGTGCTTCTATCCAGGGTGGTAAGCTTGCAGGTGATGCCGGTGCAGGAGAAATCTTATTATTAGACGTTACTCCATTATCATTATCAATCGAAACAATGGGTGGAGTTGCTACAAGATTAATCGAAAGAAATACAACAATCCCTACAAAGAAGAGCCAGATCTTCTCTACAGCAGCTGATAACCAGACAGCAGTAGATATCAACGTTGTACAGGGTGAAAGACAGTTTGCTAGAGATAACAAGTCTCTTGGACAGTTCCGTTTAGATGGAATCCCACCAGCACGTCGTGGTGTACCTCAGATTGAAGTTACTTTCGATATCGATGCAAACGGTATTGTAAATGTA
>JAIKZO010000177.1 GCA_024682115.1 Lachnospiraceae bacterium | reverse complement strand
TTTGTGCATAATACACAAAAAATCGCCCCTTAAAGGGGTGAAATCGGGTTTACATAACTTTGTTAGCTTTGCTTATTTACAATCACAAGCGTAAATATCTCCATCCAAAAATGATGATTTTACGGGCTTTATCGCCACTTTCTTATTCATTTCCAGAGCGCGATGTAAAAATTTCAGAGTCTCACTTCTGGCTTTTTCATCCTTGTTTATTCAGACGTCTCCTCCGTTCCTAATCCATAATACAGTATCTCGTTATACTTTTCGTTTGCCTCTTCGGCGATCTTCTTTTGCTTCCATCTTTCAATGTCGCTGCATATGGCAAGCATCTCGTCTACGATATCCTCAGCACTGTGAGGTTTTTCATAGGCAAGATATGCCGTCATTCTGTTTATTGCCTTGGGACTTCCAAGCTGTTTGGCGATCTGCTCTCCCAACTCCGCAGGAAATCCCAGTTGTTTTACTGCGTACACCAGGTCATCTTTTGATCTGGTCCATTCGCGATTTATGGATGTCATGGTATTTATACCTCATATATGCTTATACATTAAAGTATGGGGTATAAATTGTACATAGAAAAAGACCGCCTTGCCTTGCAAAGTTTATGCAATGCGGCCTCGTGGGCTTTTTCGCCATAACTTTTTGTTTATGCTTTTGAAGCAAGGATCGCTTCAAGTTCCTTCACTCTTTGTTCGGCTTTTTCGGCTCTTTTGCGCTCGCGTTCGGTATTGGCACGTTCCTCTTTCCTGCCTTCTTCTAAACCTTTCTTGCGGCCTTTCACGTGGCCATCTTCATATAGTTCTTTTAATGCTGTACACATATCCGTTTCATCTTCACCGTTTTGTGTATATATTTCGATATTGTTTTCCATTTTTACAGAGTTAAGTATTCTAAGTGTGTTGGCATGCTCTTCTTTCCTGCCTTCCTCGCGGCCGTCTTCTATCAGTTCTCTTATGGCTGTGCACATATCCGTAACCTCCTCATTGTTTTCATTTTTCTGCGTATATTTTTCTATATCTATTTTCATATTCATAACTGCATTCAGCAATTCTGCTGTATTTACCGGAGGATTATTGTTTTTAAAGTATGCGATCAGTGCATCCTTATCCTTCTGAAGACACAGCGCCTCACATAACCTTTTCATTTCACCGGTGAAGATTTCATAATTGTCATAATCGTGATAATCGAAAAGGATCATCTTGTAATCAAGCAGATAATCTCTATATTTTTCGGGAATCCCGTCTAGATCGAGAAGTTCAAAAAGTCGCCTTTTTCCTTTCCAGGGATCTTCGTTATAATAGACCACTATCACGATAACCGGTGTAAGCAGCGTATCCTTCATCATTTCTGAGAGGAACTCATCTCTGCCGGGTTTTGTATCACCTTTATCCGTGGTTTCCGCCCATTTCTGTTTTATCTGATCCTGATAATGCGAGGCAATAAGATTCAGGTTCCTTATTACCATCGCGTAATCTGTCCGGGACTGGTTTTCAACCTCGATCACGGATATGACCGAGTTATTTTTCTTCCATCGCATCGCAACGTCAGAAAACACGGAATTCTCCTTTTTCAGGACTTCGGTCCCGGCCTCTTCAAGTTCCTCCGGTTTGATCACCTGTTCTCCTTCAAAAAGCACTCCGTTACAGAGATCCGCGAAATTCGCCGGGATCTTCATGAACGCTTTTTCCTTAATGTCTTTTTTTCCCAATTCGTTACCTCCTATCCGCAGGAGACCAACAAATTATTCAGACCGCCTGCCTTATTAATAAAAAAGTGTGATTAAAGCAGGGTCTTCAAAAAGAAACATAGATTGTCAGAAGTGGTTTCAAGAATAAACTGCTTTATATGAATGATGATCGAAAATCATCTTTTGAAAAATTATAGAATACCGTGAATTTAAAAGTCTATCGGCATTTTAACCAAAAAAAATTTTGTGCAAAATACACAAAAAATCGCCCCTTTAAGGGGCGAAATCAAGTTTACATAATTTGTTTGAGGGGTGATGATAAAAATATCGGTCTTATTTTACGGCATTCGATCCGGACAGCGTTTCCGCAAACTTATCGATCTGCGCATCCTTGTCTTCGCTGCCTTTTGCTTTGGGATCAATGAATATGGCAGAAGGAAGCAGACCTTCTATTCCAAGAAGTTTGGAAAGCTTAGCGAAAGCTTTTTCTGCGCCGGCGCCGCTCTGGCAGGCGAATGCAGCGAAACTTTTTCCCTTAAGGGCTTCTTTGTTCTCATCAATAAAAGTCCTTAACGGAGGTGTAATGTTTGATGCCCATATTGGAGTTCCGAATATGATCCGCTCATACTGTGACAGATCGATATCGTATTTTTCGAGTTCGGGCTTTTCGGCCATCACCGCACTTTTTCCTCCCCAGAAAAACTTGGCAAAGCCCTTGTCGTGATAAGCCTTCTTAGGGACGAGGCGCAGCGTGTCCGCACCTGTTTTGGCCGCGATCTTTTCCGCAACGTATTCCGTATTTCCTTCAAGCGAGTAGTAAACTATCAGATCTTTCATATTTTCTCCGTTCGTGAGCGGTAATACTTTATCTCATTATACTTCCAGTTTGCCTTTTAGGCTACCTTCTGCACTGTGAGGCTTTTCATATTTTTTTCATCGCTGTTGTTGTGATATACTTTTCTTATACTGATTTTCTTATACAAATATTCTCATATAATTTTCTCATACTAATAAGGAGGCTCGGATTTGGGAAACAGGAAAGAACTTACCGACGCGGAACCGGATCAGGTATCAGGCGGTACAATAGATGATTCCGTAGATGGCCCGATCGTGGAACTGTAGTTTGTAGACGGCCGACTTAGGGTGTATACATAACCATGCTTTATAGTTTTCCGTAGCGCTTTATATACTCTGCCAATTCTGTTTCGGCTTTTTCGGCTCTTTTGCGCTCGCGCTCAGCTCTTAAATGCTCCTTGTCGGCTCTTTTACACTCTCGCTCAGTATTGGCGCGTTCTTCTTTCCTTCCTTCCTCGCGCCCTTCCTCACGCCCTTTCACGTGACCGTCTTCATATAGTTCTCTTAATGCTGTACACATATCAGTAACCTCCTCGCCTTCTTCATTTATATACGTGTGTTGTTTGATATTCTCTTCTTTTATGTTCATGACTGCTCCAAGCAATTGTGCTGTGATTGATGGAATTAGGTTGTTTTTGAAGTATCTTTCTAAGGCATCCTTGTCCTTCTGAAGACATAGCGCCTCGCATAACCGTTTCATTTCCCCGGTGAAGATATCATAATTGTCATAATCGTGATAATCGAAAAGGATCATCTTGTAATCAAGCAGATAATCTCTGTATTTTTCGGGAATCCCGTCTAGATCGAGAAGTTCAAAAAGTCGCCTTTTTCCTTTCCAGGGATCTTCATTATAATAGACCACTATCACGATAACCGGTGTAAGCAGCGTATCCTTCATCATTTCGGAGAGGAACTCATCTCTGTCGGGTTTTTTATCGCCATAATCCGTGGCTTTTTCTGTCTCAGCCCATTTCTGCTTCATCTGATCCTGATAATGCGAAGCTATAAGATTCAGGTTCCTTATCACCATCGCATAATCTGTCTGGTACTGGTTTTCGACCTCGATCACAGATATGACAGAGTTGTTTTTCTTCCATCGCATCGCAACGTCAGAAAACACGGAATTCTCCTTTTTCAGCACTTCGGTTCCGGCCTCTTCAAGTTCGTCAGGTTTGATCACCTGTTCTCCTTCAAAAAGCACTCCGTTACAAAGATCCGCGAAATTCGCTGGGATCTTCATGAACGCTTTTTCCTTAATGTCTTTTTTCCCCAATTCGTTACCTCCTATCCGCAGGAGACCAACAAATTATTCAGACCGCCTGCCTTATTAATAAAAAAATGTGATTAAAGCAGGGTCTTCAAAAAGAAACATAGATTGTCAGAAGTGGTTTCAAGAATAAACTGCTTTATATGAATGATGATCGGAAATCATCTTTTGAAGAATTATAAAATATCGCGAATTTAAAAGTCTATCGGCATTTTAGCCAAAAAAAAATTTGTGCATAATACACAAAAAATCACCCCTTTAAGGGGCGAAATCGGGTTTACATAATTCATGTACAACTTGTTTTGTCTCGTTTTGGCTTACTTTGCACTCTTGAGTAGGCATCTTGCAGCAAACAATAATGGTTGATAAAAAACTTGTCAGATAAATATCTGCTCGCGGCACGTCGTACAATATGCCCTTCCTCCGGAACCCAGGAGAAAATCTCTCTCCTCTCCGCATTTCGGGCACATTATTCTTTTGGTCTCTGCTGATTTATTGTTTCCATTATTATTTCCCTTGTTATTTGTGGCTACTCCGGTCGCATATTCAAGTTTTTCTTCATTTATGTTATTCATGATGGTCCTCCTTTGGTTGGGGGTTATTTCCAGGTTTCCACTTGGGCGGGGTTTTCTTTTCCATTCCGTTCCGCTTTAGGAATGCCTTTTATGATATTATATACATGGACGTGAGAAAAGTCATGCCATTACATGAGGAAAACCATGAATAATATAAACGATCTAAAGGACATTGTCGTAAAACTAAGATCCAAAGAAGGTTGTCCCTGGGATGCCGCACAGACGCACGCCAGTTTAAAGTCTACATGCATCGAGGAAGCGTCGGAAGTTATCTGCGGGATCAATATATTTGAGGACACCGGGGATCCCGATAACCTTAAAGAAGAGCTCGGCGATCTTCTCCTGCAGGTCATGTTCCATTCCGTTATAGCCGAGGAGGAGGGATTATTTACCTTTGAGGATGTAGTTGAGACTGTATCCGAAAAGATGATCCGGCGTCATCCGCACGTCTTTAGCGGTGTTGTTTTTGCCTCAGACGAAGAGCGACACAAAGCCTGGGAAGAGATCAAATCCAAAGAGAAGGCCGGCAAGGAATGGCAGACCGAGTACCTCAAAAAAGCCATGGATGAATCCCTTACTCTTATCGATAAAGCCAAGGAACGAAAAGGATATGTATGAAGTTTTTGAGGATCTATCTGAGGGAAGTGATCGTATGAAGAAGAAAAGAATCATCGCAGTCTTGCTGCTGCTTGTTATAGCGGCGATCGCCATTATCATATTTGTGAATGCCGGGATAAACAGGGTTCCCGAACTGGAGGTTGAAACCATGAATATTACAAGTAAAGACCTTGAAAACGGCAAATGGAACGTTAGGATATCTCACGACAAGGGGCAGGATCTTTCTCCCGAGCTTACCTGGGATGCAGTTCCCGATGCCTCATGCTACGCCCTTTACATGATCGATCCGGACGGTCACAGCTGGATCCATATGGTAACCAAGACCACCGAAACTCATCTCGATACAGGCGCCGTGGCATCCTACAAGGGGCCCTACCCGCCAAGCGGCGTACACAATTACATCGTCTATATTTTCGCTCTTAAAGAAGATATCAGCCTTCCCGGCAGACTCGATTCGTTTTCTACCGGGATAAATCCCATAATCTCTTCTCTTAACGGCAAGAACGGAAATATCATCGCCCAAGGAATCCTCAGCGGCACATATCCTGACAGATAACAAGTCAGGGGGACGGTTCTTTTGACTGGTTTTCCAGTCAGGGGCAGTCAGGGGGACGGTTCTTTTGACTGGAAAACCAGTCAAAAGAACCGTCCCTGTGACTTATATGTACTTTTCTGCCCATGCTTTGATTTCGTCGGCAGAGGCATTTGAACTGAACCGTTTGCCTTCAACCGCCTTTGAGCACTTGGCAAGTTCGCCGATGTTTTTTCCGGAATCGCCCATGCCGCTTGAACCCGATGTTGCAAACGGCACGATCGTCTTATCCGAAAAGTCGTATGACTCAGCGAACGTATCTATTATCGAGGGTTCACGATACCACCATATGGGGAACCCCACAAAAACGACATCATACTTCGACATATCGTCCACTTTTGATGCTATCGCAGGTCTGCACCCGCGGTCTTTCATCTCTATTGAGCTTCTGCTGGACTTATCCATCCAGTTAAGATCCGCCTTGGTATAAGGCTGCTCCGGCTCGATCTCAAAAAGATCCGCGTTTATCGCGTTTGCCAGGTTGCCTGCCAGTTTCTTTGTAACTCCGCTTGCGCTGAAATATGCTACTAATGCTTTTGCCATGATGTGCCCTCCTTGTTCTTTTTCCATAAATCACTCCAGCAGTTTCAGGAGCTTTGACCTTTTCTTTTTATCAATTTCAATGCCGAGGTTTTGCATCTGCATAATCCCCATATCGAGGACCATTTTGCAGGCTTCCTTCTTCGGCAGCCTGTAGTTGTCAAACATCATCATGACCGCAAGGCCGTGTGTGTAAATGACTGTATCTCTTACCATTTCACCGATCTTTTTGGACGGAATGTCGTATTCGGATTCAAACATTTTTACTGCTTCAGCATCAAACTGGATCGAAAAGATGCTGGCTTCGCCGCCGATCCTCTCCCCTATCGTAACCCGGGGATCATCCACATTTACGAACTTGAAAACATTCGGATGGTCGCATGCGCCTGAGATGTATCTGATGCCGGATAAAAAGAACGCATCGACGGCATCCTTGCTTTTCATATCTTCTTCCAATGCTCCGTAAAGCATTTTTACCGAATGGAAATACAGCTCTTTTTTAAGCTCGGTCATGCTTCCGAACTGCCACGAAACCGGCTGCGTCGAGCAACCGAGGCGGGCTGCGATCGTTTTTATCGCAACGGCTCCGATCCCCGATTCATCGAGCAATTCATATGCGGCATTCAATATCATTTCACGTGTGATCTGTGTTTTGCGTCCCATTTTGATTCCTTTATGATCCTTTGGCGGATGCCGGCTCCGGCTTT
>JAIKZO010000152.1 GCA_024682115.1 Lachnospiraceae bacterium | reverse complement strand
GCATCGTGTTTAATGGCAGAGAATACTACACATAATACGAGTGCCACTATCCCGAATACCGCACCTATAATGTGAGTGACCATATTGGCGATCTCTTCGCCTTTTGTATAATCGGGAAGCTTCCTGTCGGCAAGCTTTGTTCTTCCGTTCATCCGGTATCACTGTCCTTTCCTGAAGACTGTCCGTACCGGATTATTCTAACACCATATCACGTAGTTTTCAATACTACATAGGAACAGGACTTTACTTTTTCACGGAATAACCGAACTTGCCGAGTTTTTCACCGAGAACGAAATATTCTCCGTGTGAATAGGCAACGAGTCCGGTGCTGTTCAGATCGAATTTGCCGGACGGATCCATGTAACGGTCATCTACCGACACGCCTACCACCTCGGCGATGAACATATCGTGACTTCCGAGTTCCTTTATCTCTTTAACCCTGCAGGCAAGACTTAAGGGACTTTCTTTTATGGCCGGGGCCGATACTCCTTCAACGGATACCGGAGTCAGGTTCATCTCCTTAAACTTATCTACATCCCTTCCGGATCTGACCCCGCAGTAATCGGTCGCATATACAAGGTCTTTTGTTACGAGATTTATCACAAATTCCCCTGTATCCTTTATGATCCCGTGAGAGAATCTTTCCTTCCTTATGGAAACAGATACCATGACAGGATCGGAACATATGGTCCCGGCCCATGCAACGGTTATGATATTGGGTTTCGTACTCTCACTTTGGCAGCTTACCATCACTATGGGCAGGGGATAGAGCATGTTGCCCGGTTTCCATTCGACTCTTGACATATTAACCTCCTTATGATGATCGTCACTATAAGGCAATGACGGATCATATACCTATAGTCCATACAACGATGACGGACCAAATCTGTCTCGTCTGTATACAATGATAACAGATAACAGCCATATCGTTCTACACAAATAGGGCAACCGGGGTTATAATGGAAAAGACAGAATTTTTTAAACGGAGATAAGAATATGAACATTGTCTGCTTGGACCTGGAAGGGGTACTCGTACCTGAGATATGGATAGCTTTTTCGGAGGCGACCGGGATACCGGAGCTTCGAAGGACAACGAGAGATGAGCCCGACTACGATAAGCTCATGAAATTCAGGATAGGGATACTTAAGGAGCACGGTCTCGGACTTAAAGAGATCCAGGATACGATCGCTACGATCGACCCGCTTCCCGGAGCAAAGGAGTTCCTGGGTGAGTTAAGAACGATAACGCAGGTAGTCATTTTGAGCGATACCTTCGAACAGTTCGCAAAGCCACTGATGGAAAAACTCGGATGGCCCGCGATTTTCTGCAATACGCTCGAGGTGGCTCCAGACGGTGAGATCACCGGCTATAAGATGCGCTGCGAGAAATCCAAGCTCACGACCGTCAAAGCTCTTCAGTCCTGCGGATTTGAAACGATAGCGGCAGGCGACAGCTTCAATGATCTTGGAATGATCGAGGCGAGCAAGGCAGGATTCCTTTTCAGGACGACCGAAGCGATCAAAAAGGATCATCCCCAATATCCCGCATTTGAGGATTATGATGAATTCTTAAAGGGAATCAAAGCGGTCCTTTGACCGCATGTTATAGATACGGAGGTGTTATTTATGGGTAAAGTAAATGATTTCTTAAGTGAAGCAGGTGTCTTTTTCCTTGCAACGACAGACGGCGACCAGCCTAAGTGCAGACCTTTGGGCGCACATTTTGAAATGGACGGAAAAGTCATCTTCGGTGTCGGTGATTTCAAGAGCGTATACAAGCAGCTCATCGCAAATCCCAAATGCGAGATAGTGGCAGCCAAACAGGACGGACACTGGCTCCGTTACACCGGAAAGGCTGTTTTCGAGACAGACGGCAAATATGCCGAAGCCATGCTCGAGGGTGCTCCCCATCTTCGCCAGATCTACAACGAACAGACCGGAAACAAGATGATGTGCTTCCATCTGGAGGATGCAAAGGCAGTCGATATTGCCGTAATGGGTGAAGGCGAGAACCTGCTGTAAAAAGATATGAAAACCTACGATAAGTTTGACGGAAAATCCATACTGATATGGGGATACGGCCGGGAAGGCAAGTCTACCGAGAATTTCCTTAAAAAGTGCGCGAACCCCGCGAAGATCGATATCTTTGAAGGGAAGAGGGACGAACTTAAGCCGGACGGTTACGACTATATAATTAAGAGTCCCGGGATCGTAATGGATGATGATCCCCCGGGGTTCACTTCCCAGACCGATATACTGCTTGAAGTATACAAAAAAAATATAATAGGCGTTACCGGGACAAAAGGAAAGAGCACCACTTCGGCTCTTCTCCATCATGTGCTGAACGAGTGTCTTGACAGAGATGTCATTTTGCTCGGAAACATCGGAAAACCGTGCCTTGACTATTTTGACAGCATAAGAGATGACACCATTGTCGTTTTCGAGATGTCGTGCCATCAGCTGGCTCATGCGAGGTATTCCCCCCATATAGCGGTGTTCCTCAACATATACGAAGAACATCTGGATTACTATCATACTTTCGATAATTATTTCAGGGCAAAATGCAATATCACCGCGAACCAGACAGGGGATGACATCCTTTATATAGGAGATCAGGTTCCGGAGATACCGACCGAAGCCCGGAAGATAACGGTCAGCAGGGGCGATACGCCTCATTTTGAGCTTTCGATCCCCGGAAAGCACAACGAATACAATGCATACGTGGTATTTAAGATAGCAACGGAGCAGTTCGGAATAGATCCCGACAGGGTAAGGGAAGCACTTAAGACATTTAAGGGACTTCCTCACAGGCTCTGCTTCATAGGCGAAAAGGACGGGATAAAATATTACGACGATTCGATATCCACGATCCCGAATGCCACGATAGAGGCGCTTGAAGCGATAGGTGATGTCAGATCCGTCATCATCGGCGGCCTTGACAGGGGGATAAGCTACGACATCCTTATTGATTTTATCAAAGCGCATGACGAATACATTTATATATTTGCATATGAATCCGGCCAGAAGATCTATGAATCCGTTAAGGGCCCGGATAACCGTATACTGGTGAGCGATCTTAAGGAAGCAGTAGAGAAGGCAAAGAGCGTTACGCCCCGGGGATCATCCTGTATACTTTCTCCCGCGGCGGCCTCATACGGGTATTTCAGGGACTTTGAGGAGCGCGGAGACAGATTCCGCGAGTTTTGCGGATTATAGACCGGAAAGAGAGCATGGGAAAAACTACTTCTTTTATTTTCACGGGTGACATAGGTTTTGACAAATATATGGACGGAAAATGGGAATCCCCGGATTTTATCGATGAAAAGATCCGGGATTTTCTTTCGTCCGCGGATCATCTTTGCGTAAATGTCGAAGGGGCATTCGCAAAACCCGATGAAACGGCTAAGGAGGGCGTAAATGCCCTTAAGCATTCGATGTCACCGGAAGCCGCCTTTTTCATAAAGGATCTCGGCGCGGACATTTTCAACATATGTAACAATCACATAATGGATTGCGGCGAAAAAGGCATATCGGATACGCTTGAGATCGCAAAGGATCTCGGTGTGAAGACCCTGGGCGCCGGCAGGAACATGGATGAGGCTTCAAAACCTCTTTTCTTTGAGGATGCCGGAGGAGTCGGACTTCTTGCGGTAGGATATGAAAGAGCCTGCAGGAAGGCGGGACCGGACACACCGGGCTGTCTTAATTTCAGCGAAATGGATATCGTCCGGAAAAGGATAAAAGAGATCAAGGGAAAGTGCCGCTGGTGCATCGTTGTCGCCCATGACGGAGAGGAGTTCACGGCCCTTCCTTCGCCTTATACGAGGGAAAGATTTCATTCATATCTTGAAATGGGTGCGGATATCGTAGTGGCGCATCATCCGCATGTTCCGATGAATTACGAGACCGTCGGGGAAAAGATGATTTTTTACTCTCTCGGAAATTTCATCTTCGACACGGATTACCAGCGTTCGCAGAAAAATACCGAAAGAGGTATATTCATAAAACTCAATCTCAGGGAAGAAGGCTATGGGTTCATACCCTACGGCATCCTGATCGACAGGGAAAAAGGAAGGATCGTTCCTTATGATCTCCCGGATATCTTTGAAGACGTACGGGATGACGAATACGAAAAACTGATCCCGCTTTCATCGAAGATGTTCATAGAGAACACAAAGAAGCAGCAGAAGTACCTTTTCCCCGAAAAATTCAAAGATGCGACCGAAAAAGACTGGTACGACAACTTTTATGAGCCGCTGCGCAGCGGAAGGGTACCCGGGAAACTGCTCGATATGCAGATTATATATCCGTTAAGCCTTAAGGAAAAAGAAGGGGCATGGAAGGAAAGCAGACTGGAAGGTGTTAAAAGATTCATTTTAGATCAGATGGGGTGAAGAATGAAAAATATCGAAAAAGAAAATGAAAGACTGGTTACGGGTTTCGGGGCATGGCATATAGGAGACATACATGTTTCCGACGGACCTCACGGCATGCGCACTCAGGATGACGGCGCGGATAATAACGAAAGCTATGAAGCGACATGCTTTCCCACGGCAAGTTCGATGGCCTGCTCGTGGAACAGGGAAGCTGCCGCAAAGATGGCAAAGGGTATCGCAGCGGAAGCAAAGGAACTCGGGGTTTCCGTGGTCCTCGGTCCCGGTGTCAACATAAAAAGATCGCCTCTTTGCGGAAGGAATTTTGAATACTATTCCGAAGATCCCTTCCTTGCGGGAGAGATGGTCGCAGAATACATAAGATCGATGCAGGATTGCGGAGTCGGTACTTCGCTCAAGCATTTTGCCTGCAACAGTCAGGAAACGCACAGGATGACATCCAACTCTATGGTGGATGAGCGTGCTCTTCGGGAGATATATCTTGCGGCCTTTGAGATAGCCGTAAAGAAGGCTGACCCTTCTACCATCATGGCTTCGTATAACTTTTTGAACGGACAGTCGGCATGCGAGAACAGACATCTTCTTACCGAGATCCTCCGTGACGAGTGGGGATACGAAGGACTTGTGATGAGCGACTGGGGTGCGTGCGTTGACCTTCCCGCCTGCATAGAGGCCGGAATGGATGTGGAAATGCCCGACAGCAACGGGGTCCATGAGGAAGATCTTAAAGAAGCCCTTAAGACCGGATCTCTTTCAAAAGAGGCTCTTGATAAGGCTGTCAAAAGAATAAAGGAATTAAACGAAAGATATAAAGACCTGATACTTCCCGAAGGGAGTAAAAAAGGTGTAACTGAAAGCACAAGGAATGCAAACCATGAGCTCGCCGCTTCTCTGGAAGCCGAAAACGCGGTCCTTTTGAAGAACGATTCATTCCTTCCGTTAAAAGAAGGCACAAAAGTACTCATGATAGGCGGACTGGCCGAAAAACCCAGGATACAGGGCGGCGGAAGCTCTCATATAAACACGAAAAAGATCGACGGATTCATCGAAAGTTTTGAGAAGAACGGACTTGAAGTTACATTCGTCAAAGGCTACAGCTGTGATTCGAACGAGCCGGATGCTTCGCTTGAGAATGAAGCCCTTGCCAAAGTAAAGGAAGCCGTAAAAGATCATATAACGATCCTTTTCTTCGGCGGACTTACCGAAATGGCCGAAGGAGAAGGCTATGACAGAAGATCCTTCGATCTTCCCGGCAACCAGTCTTCACTTCTTAAGAAGATATACGAGATTACGGACGATATGGCGTTTATCTCATTCTCGGGTTCTCCCTACAAAATGGAACTTCCCGTAAAGAGCAGGGCCCTCCTTCAGATGTATCTCGGAGGAGAAGCGGTGGCGGATGCGTGTGCAAAAATAGTCACGGGAAAGATCAATCCTTCGGGAAAACTCGCGGAGACTTATCCTTTAAGCGAAAAGGATGTTCCGTGCCGTGATCATTTCGGCAGGGAGAATAAGACACTGTTCGATGTCGAATACAGGGAGAGCATTTTTGTCGGATACAGATATTACGATACATATGATATACCGGTCAGATTCTGCTTCGGACACGGCCTAAGCTACACGGAATTTGAGTATTCGGCCCTTAAGACGGAAAAAATATCAGGCGGTGAGGTAAAGGTCAGCTTTTCTGTAGAAAACACCGGAAAAACGGCCGGAAAGGAAGTCTGCGAAGTCTATGTAAGGAATCCCGAAAACGGCGACTTCAGGGCCAAAAGAGAGCTCCGCGGATTTACCAAACTCTATCTTGAATCCGGTGAGAAAAGAGAAGTTTCGGTAACATTAAACGACAGGGCATTCAGCGTATTCCAGAACGGTACGTTCAGCGTTATAGGCGGAGAATACGAGATCCAGGTCGGCGCTTCCCTCAACGACATAAGACTTAAGGAAAGCATTGAGAT
>JAIKZO010000136.1 GCA_024682115.1 Lachnospiraceae bacterium | reverse complement strand
AGAACTCTGTGTCCGTTCTCGAGTTCCACCTGAAACATGGTGTTGGGAAGCTTCTCAACAACCGTTCCTTCAATTTCGATCACATCTGCCTTAGACATCTGTTCCTCCCTGTAAAAGCGTAAGTATTTCCGGTTCTTTATCAGTTATCAGCACCGTGTTTTCATAATGTGCCGAATAAGTTCCGTCTTCGGATACCACCGTCCAGTCGTCATCAATGAAACAAACGACCGGGGTTCCGAGATTGATCATGGGTTCTATCGCGAGTGTCATTCCGGGTTTTAATTTCGGTCCCCGTCTCCACTGCCTGTAATTCGGTATCTGCGGATCTTCATGCATCGAAGTCCCTATCCCGTGGCCTACGAGCGCACGTACGATCCCGTATCCGAACTTTGAAACATAAGCATCTATCGCATTCGATATATCATGAAGATGATATCCGGCCCTGGCATATTTTATACCCTCGAAAAAGCTCTGCTTCGTTACTTCGATGAGTTTTTCATGCTCGGGTGCGATCGCGCCTACCGCATAGGTCCTTGCCGCATCGGAGTGGTACCCTTTGTAGATAAGACCCGCATCTATCGAAATGATATCTCCTTCTTTAAGGATCCTGTTCTCCTTCGGGATACCGTGTACGACCTCATCGTTTACCGATGTGCAGATCGAAGCGGGATATCCGTTATAATTCAGGAAGTTCGATACACATCCGTAGGAAGCTATGATCTCCTCGGCATGATCGTTAAGATCCTTTGTGCTGATGCCCGGGCGTATATCCTTTTTAAGCTCTTCGTGCATCATCGCGAGCATTCTGCACGATTCCCTCATCAGCTCTATCTCTTTTTCGGATTTAATACTTATCGCCATCTTTTATCCCAAAATACCGCAGATATCTTCGAACACTTTGTTCATGTCCTGAGTTCCGTCAACGTTCTTTAAGATACCTTCTTTTCCGTAATAATCGATGAGCGGCTGTGTCTGCTCGTGATATACCGAAAGTCTCTTCTGAACCGTTTCGGGTTTGTCGTCGTCCCTGAGGACCAGAGCCTCTCCGCAGTTATCGCATATCCCTTCCTTTTTCGGAGGAACATGCTCGATGTGGTAGGTTGCTCCGCACTTAACGCAGGCTCTTCTTCCGCCCATACGCTTTATGATGTTCTCATCCGGAACATCAACGTTTATGGCGTGATCGATCCTGTCGCCGAGCTTTGAGAGCGCATCCTTTAAAACATCGGCCTGAACGATGGTCCTCGGAAAACCGTCAAGAACATATCCGTTCTTGCAGTCGTCCTTTGCGACCCTGTCAAGCAGTATCTTTACAGTGAGCTCATCGGGAACCAGCATTCCCTTGTCCATATATGTCTTGGCTTCCTGTCCGAGAGGTGTATTGTTCTTGATGTTAGCCCTGAATATATCACCTGTCGATACATGAGGAATACCGTATTTTTCTGCTATCATTATCGCCTGTGTGCCTTTTCCGGCACCGGGGGCACCCAACATAATTATCTTCATCTTCATTCACCATAATCGGGAAAGCCCGCGGACGGACTTTCCCAACCTGCATTTTACCTATTTATCAGTCGTTAAGGAATCCCTTGTAGTTGCGGACGAGCATCTGTGACTCAACCTGCTTTATCGTCTCAAGGATAACGCTGACAATGATTATGAGCGATGTTCCTCCGAACGATACCGAAGCATCAAAGACACCGTTGAAAATGTAAGGGATCACGCAGATTATCGTGAGTCCTACGGCACCTATGAATACCACATAATTAAGTATCTTCGTAAGGTATTCGCTGGTGGGCTTACCCGGTCTTATTCCGGGGATGAATCCGCCCGACTTCTTCATGTTCTCCGCTACCTCCATCGGGTTGAATGTGATGGATGTATAGAAATATGCGAAGAAAATGACAAGCACTATATAGATGAGCAGACCTATCGAATAGACCGGCTCGCTGGGCTTAACCCAGTTGCTCGAGCTCAGGCATCTTAAAACCTTGGCCCAGAAGCCCGATACCTGAACACTGAAAAAGTTACATATCACGTTCGGGAGCGTCATAAGGCTGGATGCGAAGATAACCAGGAGATCGCCGAACATACGTCCCTTCCGATCCGGACCGTTCATCTGGCAGACTGTGTCCCGGAATCCCCCTCA
>JAIKZO010000105.1 GCA_024682115.1 Lachnospiraceae bacterium | reverse complement strand
GATGAGGAACTGGCATGGATCAACAGCTGTCTGCATATAGATGTTCCTAGTGGTATCACTTCAATTGATGCACCCGGCTTCTTTGAAGCTTCAGAAAACACCCGAAATGTAGCAACTTATTTCGGTGTCGGAAGTGAAGGCGAAAAGAGTCGCCAGATGTGTACGGATTCAACTACCGATCCGGATGCAGTTCCGGGATTGTTCAGCGGATATTATCAGGATTACTCGTCTTCTTCACCTTATGAAGAAGAGATACGAGGAAACGACAGGGTTCTCTCTATATCGTTGAATACGGTTAAATCTCTTCCTGATTACTGTTTTGATTCGTGTGAAAGACTCGAACAGGTTACTTTAGGGCAGGATCTTGCGGAAATGGGAACAGCACCGTTCAGAGGATGTGATTCGATCGAT
The DNA here is from genome assembly GCA_024682115.1 of Lachnospiraceae bacterium. Classification (GTDB taxonomy): domain Bacteria; phylum Bacillota; class Clostridia; order Lachnospirales; family Lachnospiraceae; genus JAILLW01. The sequence continues at coordinate 6,646 of JAIKZO010000105.1, read as the reverse complement.
GTAGTAAACGGAAACGGTCTGTTTACGGAAGAGAATAAGATCCTTTATACAACTTTGCCTGATGGATCTTATTCCGTAAAAGAATGTCTTCCTTCACGTACGGGTACGATCGATTCGGACATTGATTCTAAGATCAAGGATGTGAGTGAAATTGAAGACGGTGCTTTCCAGGATTGCGATAACATCAACTGGGTAGATCTTTCCGACGCATCTAACCTTAAAGTTATTCCCAAGGATGCGTTTAAAGGCTGTGATGCACTTCAACATGTGGAATTACCGGTATCTGTCAACAAGATCAATGAGGGCGCATTTGAAAAGACGCCTATTACCGTAGTCATTCCAGGTAAGGAAGTAGAAATAGCAACGGATGCTTTCGAGCATGACGGAAAGAATACCATTTACACAACTCCCGATTCGGCTGCCAGAAGATATGCCGAATACTATGGACTGAGTTATAAGGAAATAGACGAAACATATACCGTATATTTTGTTCAGTATCCGTTTGATATTGATTCCGGCGACGGAGTATTAAAGAAATTTGAGAATGTAGTTGCCAACACCAATCTGTCAACTGAGGCCGACCAGATCGCAGCGACTGTTTCCGGATTCGAAAGATGGTCAACGAACAGATACTCGAATGTTGACGGAAATCTTATAGTCCAGGCTATACTGGCTACGGATGACCTTAAGGTTGTATTTAAAGACAGAGAGGATCCCAACTGGGAGAAGGTAATATATGTATCACCCGGTTCGAGCATTTATCCTCCTGTTCCGCCTACACATTCAGGAAAGGTATTCTCGGAATGGCTGCCGAACCCGATAGATTTCGATTTTGATAATGTAACTACGGATGCTACGATAATCGCAATTTACCTGCCTGCCAATGCTACACCTGCCCCCGATAACGGCGGTGGTAACGGCGGCGGCGGTGGCGGTGGCGGAACAGAGCCGGCTGCTACAGCAACACCTACCCCGACACCTAAGGGATCAGGTTCTTCTTCAAGCAGTTCATCCGATTCCGGAAGTAATTCCGGCGATAACACGAAGAAGTATACCGTTACCGTATCAGGAGGTTCGGGAACGGGAACATACGCAGCGGGCGCTATCGTACCTATCAATGCATATGATATGGGTTCCGGACAGACATTTGATAAATGGACTACATCAACGGCAGGTGTCGGATTTGCCAATGCATCATCGCCTTCGACCTATTTCGTCATGCCCGCGAACAATGTTGCGGTAACTGCAACATACAAAGCAGGAGGTAGCGGCAGTGCAGCCACTTCAGGCTCAGGCGGCTCAGGCGGATCAGGGTCGAGAAGCTCGACTACGGCCAATCCTTCGGGACAGACTACCGTAGATATAACCAAGAGCGGAATCTCTAACAGAAATGTAGCAGGTGCTACCGTTACGGGATCTACGGATAACTTCATCGTTAAGATAACCGACGACCAGCATGCTGCCGATATGGCTCTACAGGCATTGCAGAATGCTTTCGGAGATATTACGAGAGTTAAATATCTTCCTATGGATATATCTCTTTATGATTCTACCGGAAGGACCAAGATCACCGATACGCAGGGACTTGCAGTCGGAATAACGATGCCTCTGCCTGATGAATTGGCTCAGTATGCAGGAAACAACAAGATCGCATCTGTTGAGGGTGGAACTTTGGATAATCTGAATTCAAGATTCACCACGGTTGACGGAGTTCCTTGCATAAGCTTTACTGCAACCCACTTCTCTCCGTATGTTATCTATGTTGATACCGCAAACCTTACGGAGACTACTATAGACTACACGCCTAAGACCGGTGATCCGATCCATCCGAAGTGGTTCCTTTCTATCGGACTTGCGGCTGTAGCCGTAGTACTGTTCTTTAAAAGGGACAAGAGAATAAAGCCGACAACGGCATGATAAGAGAATGAAAAAAGCATTACGAACAATCGGAGCTTTGCTCCTAATTACTGCATTGATCGTTTCGCTGATCCCCGAATCAGATGTGGAGGCAGTGACCTCCGCATCTGATTTTCAAATAACGGGAGAAAGATTGGTGAAATATAGCGGCACGGCTGAGATCGTGTCTGTTCCTGATGAGGTAAAAGTCATCGGGGAAGAAGCTTTTGCAGATAATAATTATGTGGTCTCCGTCAACACCGGCGACAGAGTAAGAAGCATTGAATACGGAGCTTTTTCCGGATGCAAGGCGCTTCATTCAGTGAAGATAGGAGACAGGACCGAAGAGATCGGACAGGCCGCATTTGCCGGATGCACCAATCTTAAGAATTTTTCTATCGGTTCTGAAGTTAAAAAAATCGGAAGCGCAGCGTTTGCCGGCGATACTTCGCTTACAAATCTGACGATCTCATCAGAAAATCCGTATCTTTTGGCGGACGGAAGGATCATTTATAACAGTGACAGGACCAGGCTCTACTGTATGCTTCCTTCATATGAAGAGGGCATCTATGAGATGCCTAATTCCGTAGATGAGATCCTGGGCTATGCCTTCTGGGGCAATTCAAATATCAAGAATGTGACACTCAGTTCGAATCTATATTCCGTTCCGGAATACACTTTCAGCAACTGCGTAAATCTAAGACAGGTGAAGATACCGCTGACCGTACACTCTATAGACGCAAGGGCTTTCGAGGACTGCGTTAATCTTTCTTTGGTCGAACTTCCCGATTCTATCAGCAATATTCATGAGACGGCTTTTGACGGCTGTCCTAATGTTACATTCAAAACTTCTCCGGGAACCTTTGCAGCGAATTATGCGAACGAGCATAAAAGAGACGAAGTGAGCGAGATAGAACATGAGGATGTTGACGGATCGCAGATAGTTACGACCCAGACAGTGGTAAATTTCGTTCCGAAGACGATAGAAGGAGTTGAATATGAGGTCGTAGTCGGAGCTCCCACGCCCGAAAACGGAGAGATTTCTGCCGTTCCTACGCCCACGCTCGATCCGAAATACAAAGGCGGAGTGATAAACGGTAGCGATGTTGTGACTTATACTTATTATGATGCTTCACAAAATCCTACAGGTGATACCCTGGGGCAGTCACCTATCGTCGGAGGAAGGGCACTTGTATATATCGACAATAACGCCAAGGTAAAAAACGGGACCATTTCCGTTAATACACTGACCAACGGCCAGACGGGAGTCGATCTTTCACAGGATGAGACTGATCCGTCAACACAGGAAACGCAGGGCTCGTCTGCCGGTTCCGATATTAACGGATCATCCGATACGGATCAGCCTGAAGGTGAAGGCTCGAACGGAACGGACATCGGACAGAAACTGGCGGAGAACGCTCAAAAGGGCAAAGATTTCCCCAAATACACGGTTGTGAATAACAGGATAGCCCAACAGGCTTACTATATGGATTCAGCCCTCACCGAGTATGATTTTCCCGAAGGCATAACTGAGATCGGTGATTTTTCATTTGCAAGATCAGGGCTTGAAAGCATTGCGATACCGGACGGCGTTACAAAGATAGGATACGGGGCGTTCTATCATTGTGATAACTTAAAAGATATAAAGATACCTTCATCCGTGACCAGTGTCGGAGCTTATGCTTTTGATGACACGGCTTATCTTAACTCAAATAACGATACCTTTGTCGTTATAGGAGACGGAGTTCTTATCGACTATAACGGAAGTGATTCCGTTGTCACGATACCCGAGGGAGTAAAACTGATCGCAGACGGTACATTCAGAGATCATCCGGGCATCACTGCAGTCAATTTCCCCGACAGCCTTCAGATAATAGGAGAAGATGCTTTCAGCGGATGCAGCAACTTAAAGACACTTAACCGCGGTGAGAATGTCACCACGATAGGGGCCAATGCGTTTAAAGGCACATCGCTCAACAGTATCACTATAAATCCGGCAGTTAAGTCTGTCGGGATAGGAGCTTTTGATATAAACGGAGGGACCGACACAGTAACTCTGCTCGGAGAAGAACTGCCTGTTCTTGCTTCCGGAACATCGGCTTCAAGACTGGCCAATTCCGGAGACAGAACATATGCTTTCGGAGATATCAAAAAAGCTATTATCAATCCGAATGTAAAGGATCTTCAGGGGACGGTACTTGAGCCCGGAGCTTACGGATTCCACGGTCAGGTTGTTGATGCATACGGAAATACGGTTTCGGACAATACGCAGGGAGTTACAAGATACAGTCAGAACGGCGTCCTTTTGGATGTTAACAGTTCACTGTTCTCCGCAGATCAGGCTTCATCGGCGGCGATCCCCGGAGACGAAGGCTCATATGTACTTCATATAAATGATTCTCAGAATGCAAAAGAAAGCATCGCCATAGCCTATGCCGATCTTTACGGCGGAAAGAATCCGGACAATCTGGTCGGATTTGATGTTTCCCTGCGCGATGACAGTAATTCGATAGATATCACAAAACTCGGAAAGCAAAAAGTAATGGTTACACTTCCGTTACCTAAGAATATAGTCACTTCAAATCTTCATATGGTGAGCCTGGATTCCGACGGACAGCTTGAAGCCGTGGATTACAGTATCGTCGGTGAAGGAGATGAAAAGTATATCACGTTTGAATGCAGGCATTTTTCACCTTACGGACTGTATAATTACGGCGGTTCCAACGGAAATGTCGATAAAGAAGGGACAAGGATAAAGGATGATACACCGGACACCGGCGATTATTCGTTATCGCCGAAATGGTTCCTTGTGATAGGTTCCGTTGCGGCAGCGATCGCATTGTTCCTGTTGAGTTTCAGGAAGAAGACGGTAATCTGACAACGGATCAGCTGATCCCTAAGTGAACCGGATCGATATGAATGAGTTAAGGCCGTCGCGAAAGCGGCGGCCTTTTTGTGTTGGATCATATTATCAGAGCGGAAGGGATCATTTGGTTCTTGACTTTAATTGTATAATTGTATACAATTATGACGTTGTGTAAAGAAACGCGATTTCTCAACAACAAATCATTGTATAACGAAATACAATTGTCCCTGACAGGGTTGCCTTAAGGGAACTGGAGGAAAAGGAAAATGCCCAAGATAAACGACTATTTTGCAGACCGTCCGGTCTCAATGAACGAAAAGAACAATCTGCTCCAGATCGAGGAGCATATGTATATTCTGGATGACGTCAAAAAACCCAATGCATTCAGAAACATGTTCCCTTATGAGGAAGTTCCCAAGATTCCTTTTAACGACAGGATCGTTCCCCATAACATGCCAAAGGATATCTGGATCACCGACACGACTTTCCGTGACGGACAGCAGTCAAGAGCTCCTTATACGACCGAGCAGATAGTTACGATCTATGATTATCTTCACAGACTCGGCGGCCCGAACGGAATGATCAAGGCATCCGAATTTTTCCTTTATTCAAAGAAAGACCGTGACGCAGTCGTAAAATGTATGGAGCGTGGTTATGAGTTTCCCGAAGTCACTTCGTGGATCAGGGCCTCCAAGGAAGATTTTAAGCTTGTCAAGGAACTTGGCATGAAGGAGACAGGTATCCTCGTATCATGTTCGGATTATCATATTTTCATGAAACTCAAGATGACCAGACGCGAGGCTATGGAACATTATCTTTCTGTTGTTCGCGACTGTCTTGATGAAGGCATCGCCGTAAGGTGCCATCTTGAAGATATAACCAGAGCGGATATATACGGATATGTTGTTCCGTTCTGTCTTGAACTGATGAAACTTATGGAGGAATATAAGATCCCGATCAAGGTTCGTGCCTGTGACACCATGGGATACGGAGTTAACTATCCCGGTGCAGTTATTCCCAGATCCGTTCCGGGTATCATTTATGCTCTCCATACCCATGCCGGTGTTCCCTGCGAGAACATAGAATGGCACGGACATAACGATTTTTATAAAGCTGTTGTCAATTCAACCACGGCATGGCTGTACGGTTGCTGCGGAATCAATGCTTCTTTGTTCGGTATCGGAGAAAGAACCGGTAATACTCCTCTTGAGGCTATGGTATTTGAGTATGCACAGCTTCGCGGTGATCTTAACGGAATGGATACAAGAGTCATCACCGAACTTGCCGAGTATTATGAGAAGGAGATAGGATATCAGATACCTCCGAGGACGCCTTTTGTCGGAAAGAACTTTAACGTGACAAGAGCGGGTGTACATGCCGACGGACTCCTGAAAAACGAAGAGATATATAACATCTTTGATACTGAAAAGTTCCTGGGACGTCCCGCACTCTGCGCGGTGTCAAATACTTCGGGACTTGCCGGTATCGCACACTGGATGAACACGTATCTTAAACTGAAAGACGGTGACCGCGTTGATAAGAATTCCGAGCTTGTAAAAGACATCAAAAAATGGGTAGACAAGCAGTATGATGACGGTCGTGTTACCGTTCTTACGGATGATGAACTTATCGGACAGATAAAAGTTTCATCGGAAAAACTTGGTATAAAAGTAAAAGGCGTTAATGCCTGAAGCGAGGGAACAAAATGAAAAACTATGATGTGAACAATGAAGCTTCCGATGCTTATTCGCTCCGGGGAAGGGTTTTTAACAAACTCCGCGAGAATATCTTAAACGGTGTTTATGATGAGGGCGAGGAACTGAAAGAGATCGCCATAGGCAAGGAACTCGGAGTATCCCGTACTCCTGTAAGAGAAGCCTTCAG
>JAIKZO010000047.1 GCA_024682115.1 Lachnospiraceae bacterium | reverse complement strand
GTCTGAGCCGCTTTCTTTCTCTCGAGTGCGGGTTTGTCCGATGTCGCGATGACAACGACCGAACGCTTCATTCCCTCGGGGCCAAGGTCTCTTTCTATGAATTCCCTGACTTCCCTTCCGCGCTCTCCTATAAGAGCGATCACATTTATGTCTGCCTTTGTGTTCCTTGCGAACATTCCCATCAGTGTCGACTTACCGACTCCGGAACCGGCGAAGATCCCAATCCTCTGTCCCTTTCCTATCGTGATGAGACCGTCCACGGCTTTTACACCTAACGGAAGCACATCGGCTATTATCTTTCTTTTCATCGGATCCGGTGCGAACGCTTCGACCGAATACTCAACGCCCTGGAAATCAAAGGGTTCATTCGGACGGCCGAGTCCGTCCAGTGTGTGTCCCAAAAGAGCATCACCGACCATAACGCTAAGCGGCTTGCCGGTGTTTTCAACGCTGCTCCCGGGTCCTATCCCTTCGATCTTATCGTAAGGCATCAGAAGGTTCTTACCTTCCTTGAAGCCCACTATCTCAGCAAGCGCCGGCTGGTCCGACTCGGATATCCGGCTGGGATATACATAGCAAAGGTCTCCCATCTTAGCCTGGGGACCGGCAGTCTCTATCGTAAGACCTACCGCGTTCACCACCCGCCCGCGGACCTTGAACATAGGCTCGGATAATATGCTGTTATACTTGCTGAAATCTATATCCATAAAAATCGTTTACTTACGGTATGCCAGCAGCATGAGTTTGCGCTTGAGCTCCTTGAGTTCCGTTTCGAGCGAGCAGTCGAACACACCGTTTTCTGTCTCGATAAGACAGCTTGCCGGAGCAAGGGTTGCGTCCTGAACGAAGTCGACATTATCGTCCATCATACCCGTCTCGGTAAGTATCTCTTCCTTCTGGGAAAGGATCCTCTGATAATCGTCCCTCGAGACATGAACTATGATGTTGCGCGCTCCTTCGGTATTGTTTATCGCATCAACGAGCAAAGACGCCACGACATTACGGTATGTATCAAGATTGACTTTGAAGATATGCTCGTAAATATCCGTCAGTGCATCAACGAACTGAGGCTCAAGTGCGGTGATCTTCATCTGGTAGTCGTTCTCGAGTTCTCCGGCCCTGTTTTCAAGTTCGACCTTCATGCTCTCAACGCTGGCCATTCCCTCGTTCACGCCGGCCTGATAACCTTCGGCATGTCCTTCCTCATAGGCGGTCCTTTTTAATTCCTCAGCCTCGACCCTGGCCTCTTCGATAAGGTGCCCCGCTTCGATCCTGCAGTTTTCAAGTTCCTCTTTGGCTTCCTCGACCTCCGACTGGATACGGGAAAGCTCGGCATCGTTATTGCTCTTTATGACGGCGCTTTCGGATTCCTCATCTATGAGCGCATCGATATTCTCCGCCGGAAGTCCTTCAAAGAACTCGTCGGAGTCATAACTTTCTTCCTCAATATGCGCAAGACGCGCCCGCTTTTCTTCCTCCTCGCGCATTCTCGCTTCGAGGAGAGCTGACACGTCTACAACTCTTGAATCGTCTTCAATATTAACGGAATAGCCCTTCAGAAGATTAGACAATTATCTCGTCACCTCCGCCTCTGGAAATAACGATCTCGGCAGAATCTTCAAGCTTACGTATTACCGAAACTATCTTCTGCTGAGCTTCCTCAACATCCTTCATACGCACAGGTCCCATGAATTCCATGTCTTCCTTTATCATCGTAGCAAGACGTTTTGAAAGGTTATTGAATATAGCGTTCTGAACCTGCTCGTTCGCACCCTTGAGTGCTGTAGCAAGGTCATTGTTATCAACATCACGCAGCACTCTCTGGATGGCACGGTCGTCGAGAAGAAGGATATCTTCGAATACGAACATCTTTTTCCTGATCTCGTCGGCAAGTTCGGGCTCTTCGATCTCGAGGGTTTCCATAATGTGCTTTTCTGTTCCGCGGTCTACTGTATTCAGGATATCTACAACAGCGTCCACGCCGCCGATGATCGTGTAATCCTGGTTGACCAGTGAAGCGAGCTTTGATTCGAGCACTTTTTCCACTTCCTTGATGACATCGGGCGAGGTTCTGTCCATGACGGCAATTCTCTTTGCGACATCAGCCTGTCTGTCGGGCGGCAGCGCCGAAACGATGAGCGCAGCCTGCGAAGCGGGAAGATACGAAAGGATAAGGGCGATCGTCTGGGGATGCTCGTCCTGAATAAAGTTGAACAGCTGTGTGGCATCTGTCTTACGTACAAATTCGAAAGGCTTAACCTGCAATGATGCGGTAAGCTTGGTGATAACATCCATCGCCTTGTCATTACCGAACGATTTTTCAAGCAGCTCTTTCGCGTAGTTGATACCGCCTTCGGCGATATACTGCTGGGCAAGGCAGACCTGATAAAATTCTTCTATTACCGCTTCCTTGATCTGCGGTGTAACGGAACGGGTATTGGCTATCTCAAGAGTGAGTTCTTCGATCTCCTCTTCCTTGAGATGCTTGAATACCATCGCCGAGCGCTCGGGTCCAAGCGCTATTAGCAGGATCGCGGCTTTTTGTACTCCCGTCATTGAGTCATCTTGAAATCTGGCCATCTTAACCCCAATCTTCACTCAGCCAGTTGCGAAGCAGGCTCGCAGCGGCCTCCGGATTTTCATCAACAAATTTTTCGATCATGCGGCGCGTTTCCGAAACGGCTTCGGTCGAGATATCCTCAAGGTCTTCAGTAGGAGTTGACTGAAGCATGGTCTCCACGGAGATCTCCTCTTCGGGTTCTTCCTCTTTTTCCGTACGCATGCTGCGCAGCACGACAAAGAGTAAAAGGCCGAGTATCACGATGATAAGAAGGATCGTCATGATATCCGTGGCACTGATGCCTAAGCCTTCGCTCGGAATGAACATGTTCTCCGAGAAAGCAACGATCGATATATTGGCCCTCGGGAATCCGGTCGCCATGGCAACCATGTCATAGTATTTGTCATCTACCTCGAGAGGCGTCCTCGCCGAATTGGCAAGCTGGTATTCCTCCCAGGTGATCCCGTCAAGAAGTCCCTGCCTCTTAACATCATCCTGTCTTACGACTTCAATCCTCGTCAGCGCAAGGGAGATGGATGAGTTTTCGTACAGGATCGCTCCCGCGGGAGTCTGTTTATCCGTGATCCTTTCGGAAGGCAGATAATTATGCTCGGTTTCCTCCACTTCCGTTGAAGACTGCTGATTATCCTGCCATACATATTCAGTGTCGCCGTTTGAATCGGTTCCCGGAACATCCTGATTTCCGTTTCTTGATTCGGATGTATAACTCCTGTCACTGGAGAGATAACCCTGTGTCTGACCGTCTTCAACATAATACCGGTGGTCGGTCTCCGAATATGAACTGAAATCCACATCCATGTTGACTGCGACTTCCGCTTTTGAGAACTCACCCGTTCCCAGAACAACCTGTTGAACGTCGGACTTGATGTTGTTCTCGAACTGAGCTTTGACACTGAGCTGGCTCGACGCCGTGCCGGAAAGCGAATAGTTCTCCGCACCCGAATAGAGCGTGTTGCCGTCCGTATCCATCACGACGATATCCTTGTCGGTCTTGTTTCCGATCGCAACCGCTACCGCGTGAGCAAGTCCCGCCGCCGCATCACTCGAAAGCTCTCCTCCGTCAAGATCGAGGAGTACCCATGCCGAAGAATCCTCTTTGGCCGAAATGAGCGTACCGTCGTTATCGGGGATATATAGATCAACTACCGCAGACTTTACGAAACTGAATCTGGTGATGATATCGTTCGCGAGCCTGTTCTCAAGATATACCTCGTATCTCTTCTGTTTGTCGGATTCCGTGGTTGAAAATCCGCCGTTCGTAACGTTATCTATCGAATACGCACTGGACTGGATATCATTGGCACCGAGGAGCAGGTTGGCCTGAGACTGCTGCTTGGTGTTGATCTTGATCTGAAGTCCGTCATTGCTTACCTGATAATCAAGATTCTCACCGTCCAGAAGTTCGGTTACCTGCGAAGCCTCCTTCGTATCCTCACAGTTTATAAGGATTACGTACTGGGGTCTCGATAAAACGGTGATGATTATCGCGATGGCAAGGATGATACCTGCCGCAGCCGCAACTATGTATGTCTTTTGTTTGGTTGTGAATTTGTTCCACCAGTCGACTACACGCTGGATAAGAGCCCGTATTCTCTCAGGCATGTTGCCCTCCTAAAAAAATGCAACGTCAGATCTGCATCTGCATGATCTCTTTGTAAGCCTCGATCACTTTATCACGCACCGCAACCGTATACTGCAGTGAGGTCGAAGCCTTCTGCAGGGCTATGGTAAGTTCATGCGTGTTATCGGTCTCACCGAGTGCCCATTTGAGTTCCTCGTTCTCAGCATCCGAAAGATACGAATTCGTGGTCTCAAGGTTCTCGATGGCCTTGTCAAATATTGAAGCAAATTCCCCCGTGTGAGTGCCGATATCCTTCAGCGAAGAATTCTCGGCGGCATCTCTTATCACGTTGGAAGAAATGTTATAAAAAGTTGAAATATCCATTAATTACCTCTTATCCGAAATCAAAAACTCCGTTATCAGCCGTTACCCATCTCAAGGCCCTTCATTGCGATAGACTTGCTGGCCTGGAATGCAGTGGCGTTTGCTTCATAAGAACGTGACGCATCGATGAGGTTCGTCATTTCTGTCACGATATCCACGTTGGGATATGTCACGTATCCGTTTTCGTCGGCATCCGGATGAGACGGGTCATATACCATCTTCATCTGGGTGTATTTATCCTCAGAAACAGCGGATACCTTAACGCCCTGTCCTATATACTGCTCGGAAGCGTGTCCGAGGTAACTGCTGAATGTTGCGGGAGTTGCTTTCTTTTCTTCAAAGGTCACAACCTTGCGCCTGTACGGAGTCCCGTCAGCGGTACGTGTTGTATTTGCATTTGCAACGTTCTCGGCGATGACATCCATCCTGTATCTTTCGGCAGTCATGCCCGATGCATTGATATTAAAAGCTCCGAATATACTCATGTTCTACCCTCCGTTACTTGCCCATTACCATCTTGAGGTTCGAAAATTCCTGCTGTATCGAATCTACAAGGCCGTTATACTTGATCTGGTTAGAGGCAAGTTCAACACCTTCGGTATCGACGTCAACATTGTTTCCGTCGAGTCTGTAAGAGAAATTGGCGGCATCGACAAATACTCTCGGAACCAGTTCGGCATGCGAAAGATGAGCGACCTTTGAATCCACGGATTCGTATCTTGAATTGCCAAGGGCTCTTCTTAGCTGTTCCTCGAAGTTGATATCCTGCCTTTTATAGCCTGGAGTGTTAACATTCGCAATGTTGTTGGCCAGAACATCGTTCCTCTGCCACGCGGCATCGGCCGTCTTGCCCAAAACATTGACATAATCGAATACGTTTGTATTGATCATATAATCTGCCTTTCCGGGTATGAATGAACCCACAAGACCGTTTGATCCGTCAAAACACAACATCTTGTATGAGGGCACACTACACCCACACTATTTTATTATAGATAATCTGGCGAAAAAAACAAGGAATTTTTTATTAAAAATACCATATATTGTTCATGCGTATGTTAACATAACACAAGATATGGTTTTTTCCGCACGCAACCCGCGTTATAAACGGCCGGTATCAAAAAAGGATCTATGCGGCTTAATGCATAAATCCTTTTATTACCTGTCAATCCTTTGTTTTCCGCTTTTCAGTTGGGAACGCATATAAAAGGCGTTCCTTCAGAAACGGTTATCACTGCTGCATGCTCTTTTTCTTGAGCTTGTCGATCTCCTCGAATACCATGTCATTGAGTACCTTGATATAAGTTCCTTTCATCCCTGAGGACCTTGATTCAATGACTCCGGCCGATTCGAACTTCCGAAGGGCATTAACGATAACCGATCTGGTTATACCTACTCTATCGGCTATTTTTGACGCAACCAATATACCCTCCATGCCATTTAATTCATCAAAAATGTGAATCACCGCTTCCATCTCGGAGAATGAGAGCGTATTTATGGCTGACTGGATGACCGAAAGCTTGCGGTTTTCCTCGGCACTTTCTTCGTTGACCGCGCGAAGCATCTCAAGCCCGACAACAGTAGTTCCGTATTCGCAGAGGATTATGTCATCGATCTCATACGGCTTTAAATGCTTGTAGATGAACAGAGTTCCCAAACGCTCACCGGCGATCTCTATAGGGGTGATGATGGCCTGGAATTTATTGACGTCCGCTTCGTTGAAGCCCAAAGTCTCCAGATTTACGTTCTCTTTCGTGGAAAGGACCGCCAGGAGTCTTTCGTTCAACATGCCGTCTATAAATCCGCCGACATGATCCACGATAAGTTCCGTGATCGAATCAACGCCGGCCGCATCGCCGATACCGAGTACCTTGCCTTTTTTTGAAATGACCAGCACATTGGAGTCGAGTATCTCGCAAAGAACGGAGCAGATATCGTTAAAGACGACCTTGCTCGAATTATTGTTATGAAGAAGTTTGCCTATCTTACGTGTTTTGTCCAACAATTGAACGCTGCTCACAAAAAATACCTCCGTTAATGCGGTCATTGACACATTACAGAGGTATTATATCATACACTTTGAGACTATTCAACAAAATTGTCGCACAATTCGGTATTTTGAGTGCGGACTCGGTACTATATTCCTACTTGGAAGCCTTTTTCTTTGTCTTTTTCTCGGTCTCGCGGCTTTCCTTATTCTCTTTATCGTAGATGCGCTGTGCATCCGCCGTATCTTTCGGACGGGCCCATGTCATGTAATCGCACTCGGGAGAACCCATACAGCCATAGTATCTTCTGCCCTTCCTTGTCCTCTTTACGACGATGTCCTTGCCGCATTTGGGGCATGCTACATCTATCTTTTCAAAGAAAGGCTTGGTGTTCTTACACTCGGGGAATCCCGGGCAGGCAATGAACTTGCCGTGAGCACCGTACTTTATGACCATCCTGCGGCCGCAAAGTTCGCAGACTTCCTCGGAAAGCTCATCCTCGATCTTAACCTTTTCAAGGCCTTCCTCGGCTTTAGCTACGGCTTTTTCAAGATCGGGATAGAAATTCTCTATGATCGTCTTCCATTTGACCGTGCCTTCTTCCACTCCGTCAAGCAGTGTTTCCATGTTGGCGGTGAAATTGACATCCACGATCTCCGGGAAGGATTCCTTTATCATGTCGTTAACGACTTCCCCGACCTCGGTAACAAAAATGTTCCTGCCTTCCTTAACGATATATCTTCTGTTAAGGATGACTGCGATCGTGGGAGCGTATGTACTCGGGCGTCCGATACCGAGTTCCTCAAGAGCACGTACCAGAGTAGCTTCGGTATAATGAGCGGGCGGCTGTGTGAAGTGCTGTGCAGCTTCAACGTTTTCCGTTTTCAGAACATCCCCGCTCTTTAATGAAGCGGTAAGCGTGTTCTCTTCCTTTTCATCGTCGGCATCCGTATAAACACTCATGAATCCGTCGAACTTTACTTTTGACGCGGACACAGTAAAGCGATGAGATCCGGCATCCAGTTTTACGGAAGTCGTTTCATAAAGTGCGTTGGCCATACGGCTTGCAAGGAAACGCTTGTAGATGAGCTGGTAAAGACGGAGCTGCTCACGTGAAAGGGATTCCTTTATCGTTATCGGATCAAGAGCAAGATCCGTGGGACGTATCGCTTCATGGGCATCCTGGATCTTCTTTTCGTCCTTTTTAGCGCTGTCGGAGGAATTAAGGTATTTCTCTCCGTACTTTGATCTGATGTATTCCTGTGCCATCTTTGCGGCATCATCTGAGATCCTCGTCGAATCCGTACGAAGATAGGTTATGATACCGACCGTTCCGTAGCCTTTGATATTGACACCTTCGTAAAGTTGCTGTGCTATACGCATGGTCTTTGACGTCGTAAAATTAAGAACCTTCGAAGCCTCCTGCTGGAGTGTTGAAGTGGTAAAGGGAAGCGGAGCCTTTTTCGTACGGTCACCGGTCTTTACTTCCGCAACCTTAAAATCGGCACTCTTAACGTCCTTTAATATCTTATCGGCCTGAGCCTTGTTTGTTATGTCAACCTTTTTATCACCTTCGCCGTAATACTTTGCGACGATCGGCTTCTTCTGCCCTTTTGAAGACAAAGACGCATCGATGGTCCAGTATTCTTCGGGAACAAAAGCATTTATCTCGTTTTCGCGGTCGCAGATTATGCGAAGCGCAACCGACTGGACTCTTCCTGCCGAAAGGCCTCTTTTTACCTTGGCCCAAAGGAGCGGTGATATCTTATATCCCACAACTCTGTCAAGAACTCGTCTTGCCTGCTGGGCATCAACGAGGTTCATATCTATCTCGCGGGCATTCTTAAGTGATTCCTTGACTGCGGTCTTGGTGATCTCGTTGAACGTGATCCTGTATACCTTCTTGTCTTCCATGTTGATGGCTTTGGTAAGATGCCAGCTTATCGCTTCTCCCTCACGGTCAGGGTCCGTTGCGAGATATATCGCATCGGCCTTCTTTACTTCCTTACGAAGAGATGAAAGAAGTTCGCCCTTACCTCTTATAGTTATGTACTTGGGTTCAAAATCATTCTCAATATCGATCCCGAGCTGTGACTTCGGCAGATCCCTTACGTGACCCTGGCTGGCCACAACTTCGTAATTCGAACCTAAGAATTTTTTTATCGTGTTCACCTTGGCGGGTGACTCAACTATCACAAGATATTTTGCCATATTGTTTCCTTTTTAATAAGAAGAAATAAGTCCTACGTTTTGGTATTCTAAAATCAGAAAATGGATATGTCAAGAAGAAATGTTCCAAGATAGCGGATCTCAGCCATACATCCTTAGCATGTATGCATTCTTTGAAACAACGGCATCATTTATATACTGATTAAGGCTTATACCCTCTTCTTTAGCTATCATTGCCGCCTCACGATGAATGGCAGGAGACATTCTCAAAGTCATCTTTCCACTATACTCATCCGGATTAACCGGCTCTATCTCAGGAATAGGAATTCCCGTCTCGTGTGCCGTTTCAAGCCAGGCTTCTTCATTTTCCGCAAGTTCTCTTATTGCATCCTCCTGCACATCGCCCTGCCCGACACAGCCTTTAAGATAATTACTTTTGGCAACCCAAAAAACGTGACCTTCAACTTCTGTTTGAAATACATGAAACGGATATCTCATAATTCATCCTTTCTTTGAAATTATTACATCAAACAATTGCCTTAATTCTACAACATATGCTTCCTTTACATTTTTCCCATGTTGAGGCATAGGAATGATTGTTCCCGTTGCCCGGTGTACGATCTTGATCTGATGATTGCCACCTGTCACGATCTCACATCCATAGTACCGGGACAGCTTTATAATCTCATCCATAGTCATATCATTTCTGACCGGTTTTTCAAAAAACTTTTTTATAAGTTTCTCGATCTTAGACAAATTTCCCTCCTTTATGGTATCATATGTGCCACTATGTTTCAAGAAACAAAATGGATACATAATACCAACTCAATATAATAAAGTGAAAAATGCAACGAAATGTTGCCTGAATTGGTTTGAAGAATTCAAACCGTAGTGAAAGAATAACAGAAAACCCTGTTGAGCGCAACATGGTTTTGAATCTGAATTTTTTATTCCAAAGAAACGGAGCGGGTGTACCGCTCCGTTTCAGATCATTCAAGATCAAACAGTTCTGCTTTGTAAATGTTCAAGACATTCGCAGGTAAGCTCTCATAAGGCTGGAGTGCATCCACCTCACCGCTTGAAAGCTCATCAGTACCTATCTGGATAAACAGCTTGGTACTGTTAGGAAGCAGGCCGCCCGACTCAAGATCGGAGGTTTCGAATATAACCTGATAAACCCTGTAGTTCTCAAGCACATTATATGAGGAAATTTCGTTCAACGAGCCATCGTATTCGCATATACTCATCTTTACAGGTTGTATTTCCTTATAATGTTTGCCGCTGACTACTAAATCTCCTCCATCAGGTACCTGAATATAATATTTTACGTTAAGGTTATTTTTTGATCCTTTAAAGTTGTTATTTACAGTTTTGAAATTAACAGCCACCGTCTCATTTATCCAACCGCCGCTGGATCCGTCAGTATCCTCCTCATCTGCATTGGTAAGATGGATATCATACGGAAGATTCACACCCTTTATATCCGCCGACTGCACTTTAGGGCTTTCTTTGAATACAACTTTGGGCGCTCTGACACCGCTGTTATACGAAGCTACGATCGTATTGACAAACAACTGCTGTTCAACTTCTGAGGTCACTTTACTGTGTCCGGAACCGGTGTAGGTAACATTTCCCTTTGTATAGATGTAATAGTTATTCCTTACATCATTATGAAGCGCCTTATAGTACTCGTGTAAGGTCTCATTGCCGTTGTAAGTGATACTTACATCATCATTAAGCTTATTACTTATGGCGTACCATACAATTACATCATCATTCAGATTATCATCGGTAATGTCCGTATCCATATCCAACTGATAATACTGCGGATGAGTCATTGATACCTCAAAAGTCGAATTTGCACTGTCTCCCGATGTTCCCTCTGTAATAAGGAACGGATATTGAGTGATCTGTCCTTCATTTATTGCCGTAACCGTCTCTCTATATTCACCGTTATCGGGAACGTTATAATTACTGTCCAGATACGGTCCCGCGGTTATTGCCCTGGTAGTCAGTCCGATATTCCTGTTGTCTCCTCTGTTTACACGGAATACGGCCAGGTCACTGAATCCCATCTTTTCATTGACAGACTCATCCTTAAGCTTATTGACAGTATCGAATTTATATTCATAGTCCTTAACTTTATGACCGGGAACATCAAATATATAGGTCTGGTTGTCAAGCGGATCTTCGCCTCTTAATTCTTCCTGTAATCCCGAATAATATCCGAACCTGTCCATTCCCTGAACATCTCTTAACAGACGGCTGGTATTATATCCTGCCCATCCGGTATTCCCGGAATCATGGTTAAAAGAAGTCACATCATGAGTAAATAGTATGCTTCTCCCGGAGATCGTGTACTCTCTAAGCGCCAGTACAGCATCATGTACGGCATCTTCGCGGGAGACGGTTACATTCTCCTTTGAATAACTTCCATCCTGATTCATCGTTGTTACGGGAATCTCAAAATTGCCTTCATTCACAGTAGTAAAATCGTACAGGTCTCTGAATCCGACAACCACCATGTCAAACTGACAAAGATAATCAAAATATGAAAGGTCATTAGCTCCGGTTCCATTTTTTTTGATGAATTCGTCAGCGGTCACGTGAACAGGATCGACAATATCAAAATCCTTAACCTGTTTAAACCATCCGTCATCACCCGTAAACGGCGGTTCATAAAGATTCATATTGCTTCCGTTATTAGGTGTTATCTGCAGGATCTTGATCTGCGGAATATTCTTGGGATCTGCAGGCACTGCACTGAATCCCGTTATCGCGCTTCTTATGGATGATGTTTCGCTGTTCTCCAGTCCGGGACCATTCTCATTTTGGATAAAGGCAAGCTTCCACGGAAGGAATCCGACAAAATCTTCCGGAATTATCCTGCTTATAGTATATCTGTATTCGTCCTGTCCTTCTCCATCGACAGAACCTTCTTCGGAATTTCCGCCTCCGGCATGAAGATAGAATCTACCGTTCGAATCCGCGCCGTTTCCGTTAACGGTTATTCCTCCGAGTTCCTCATCCGCTTCAAATTTTCCGTCCGAATCATAATCAATATAAAGTTTACAGTTATATGTCACTTCAGAGGTGTCAAGCGCCGAATCATTCTTAAGTCTGACCACAAAATCCAATGAATATGATCCGTCACCATTGGGAGTCAGGTAGTTTTGTGCGGTAGTATCATCATCGGAATGAGAATTATACTCAGCCGGCTTACTGTCAACCACGATCTCAAGTTTTGAAATGTTAAGGTATCTTGCAAAGCGTTGTCTTGAATCGGTATAAGGCCTAGCCGGAGACAGTTCGCTTTCCGCATTGGTTGAATCTCTCTCAAGTTCTCCTCTTCTGTAAACATTCTTTCTGAAGTATTTATATTCACCTTCATCATTTCTGCTAAGGACCACATTCGCCAGGAAATCATACATTACCGAAGATTTATCGATCTTATCGGTGTCGATCGATTGAGCTGTGACCATCCCGTAAGTAGGAATATTGATGTCATCGCTGTAAAGGACACGGTCACCGTTTGAATCATAAATGTAGATCCTGCCTTCTTCATCGTACTTAAAGATATCATCGGAAAGCAAAATAGCATATCCGGCTTTCAGATATTCCGTGAGCTCGCGTTTTTTATTCGGAGTTATATCATTTCCCGAAGCATAGAATGAGCCTGAATTTCCCCATCCCTGTGTAAACTCCAGGCTGTCACCGATGTGGGAATAAACAAGACCGTTCAGGCCTTCATTATTATAAACGGTATTTCGGGTTTTAACCTTTTCTCCGGACTCCGTGATCTCCAGCTCGGTATTCATAAGTCCTGTATCCATTCCTATGTATATCATGTCATAGGTGGCATTAAGATCCGTATTGATCCCTATGAACTCCCTGGTCCCCATCTGTTTGATCTTGATATTCTCGGGATCTCCTTCAAAATCAAGATTTTTATCGATCCAGGAAGAAGTCAGATAATCTCGCTCTCTTTCATATGGATCCTTTTCAAAAGCATATTCATCCTCATGATCTCCATTTTGATAAATATTATTCTGAAGTGTATTCTGAGAACTGTATTGAGCCGTTTCCAAGGGTTCAATATCAAGGATGTTCAGCTTTGACTTGACGGCATAACGGTTATTATGAGCATTAAGAATATATCTGATGCTCGTAGCCTTGCTGAATTCATGGTTAAAATCGTCCCAGCTGCCGTAGGTTTCGATGATCGGTCTTTCATCTTCGTATTCAGTCCTTATCTCATCAAAACCTCCGATACCGTTCAGTTTGCCTTCGCTGTATGGTGTATTAAAGTCTGATCTGATGATCTTTGCCGCTTTTATTTCCTTTCCATACGTTGGATACGAAGTATAATCATCATTCCAGTCATCATTAACAAAAACCGTTCCGTGGACAAAGCTGACATCGACTCTGTTCGCATCATCATATGGATAATACGTTGACTTAAGAAGATCGGAACGCTTTATGCTGACATCTGCGGATGCTATCTGGCTGCCGGTATCGGATAACGTACCGACTATAGACTTACCGGAATAAAATCCCTTCCTGCTTCCATTAGTATATTCTTCGATCAGCTCGGGTACTCTTCTGTTATAAAGAGTATCTGCCGAAGGATCCGCTGCATTAAGAGCCTTGCTTCCCGCTATGGCTTCCCATTCGTTCACGGTCCACTCTGAAGCAGTGCCAGGAGTTTTCAACTCTCCCTGCATCAATTCGAGCGCTAGCAACGTAATGTTAACCTTTTCAGCTTTGTCAGCTTCCTGTGTCTCTGCATCATCCGCAGGATCAAAGGCATTTGCATCATAAAGATTTGCATAATACATTGATCTCTCGATCATGACCGGGAAATCTTCATTTATAACCCTGTTCAAGATTTTTACGGCATTTTCGGAACTGATATCACTCTTATATCTTCCGCCCGCAAAATATATCAGATTGGCATTTGTTACATAATCAGGGTTTTCCGATAGTTCTTTCGGAGTAACGGTAACAACATCTATATAGAGTTTATCGCATTCCGGACCCTCTTCCCTATCCAGAACATATCTCTTAAACCACTCGTTGTTGACAAATCCGCCCTTATGATAGAAATAGTGGTATACCTCACGGGTATAATCTGCCGTAAAGCGGTATCTGTCTTCATCAGCAGACGGGCTAAGCTTGAACATATACTCATCGGCATCCGATGTTTTTACGTAATACGGTCCCTTGTCCTGTGCCGCATTCGCAGATGAATATGTTGTCCCGTATATAGGGCTGTAGCCTACTCTTCTTCCGAAGAATCCGTCCTCATCTCTCTCCCAGGTATCTCCGTCTATGCAATATAAAGTATTCTCAGTGTCCGAACTTGAAGTCTCGGTGATAATATAATAATCGTATTCTAGGTCGCTTCTGATCGCTCCCAATACAGCAACATCACGTCCTCTCCTGTTTATTCCGGAAACAACGAAATTCCTGTCGGAATAAAGGTCGACACGTTTTAAAGAAGCACCATCATTCGATGCACTATCTCCGGCACTTGATGAAGTATCCCCGGCACTCGAAGAACTGTCTCCGGCACCCGAAGTATCATCCCCGCCTTCATTACCATCAGGGTTTATGGAAGAATCATTATCCGGTGTTTGCGTAGGCAAAACGGAAGGGTCAGAGTTATTGTCATCCCCGTTATCTCCGGAGTTTCCGTTATCGTTTGATGACGGATCAGAACCGTCATCCGGCGTAGGAGTCGGTGTCCCTGATACAGTAGCCGTCGGAGTGGCACTCGGCGTTGCCTCAGGAGCCGTTCCGTCATTCAAAGACGTATCCTGATCGGTATCCATCGTTGGTGTAGGAGTACCTTCAGAAGAATTACTACTGTTAAAAGCAGGTGCACTGTTCATCCTTCTTGCCGATCTGAAATAAATCCTGTTACCTGCATCAGAAGTTTCAAACTCATTTATCTTTATATCTCTGTACTTCTTTTCGTTTCCGGCATCATCGGTTTCCGGAGTAACTCCGTCATCCTGGAATATCGTATCTCCGCAGTTGTACGGATGAAGCACAAGTTCACCGCTGCTGTTCTTTAACACATAACCATAGTAATCCAGTTTGGAAGGGATACTGCCCGAAACACATCTGTATACAACTTCCCCTTCTGCCAGCTGATCGGTATCCGTTACTTTTTCGATCTTAAAATACTGCCAGTTATATGTATTGGCAGATGATTTAAGATCCAACGGATTCGAACGTTCCGTCAGAACAGGGAGCTGCCTTGTTGAATCCGATTCCACCTTCTTAAGTCCGAAGATATATCCTCCGGCAAAATAGTCATCAGCCTTACCGTAATTATCACTCTTCCTGTAAATATCCGTAGTTGCAGGGTTACCGTAAATTCCCGTGATATCCGTCAACGTATTCGTGGTATCATCGGGGTCAACGTAATTCCCGTCAGCACTGTACGCGTACTTTTTCTTATATGCATCGGAATAATCGTTCGGAACATACTGCCCCTGATCATCCAGAACAAAACGTCCTCTTATCTCGGTCCTTTTTGAATCGTTATCCGGTGTAGGTGTTGGATCAACTCCGGGGGTGGGAGATGCAGGCGGCTTTACTTCTTCGTATTTTTCATTCAAAAATGTAAAAGCGTGCTCATTCAGATCATAAGCTGCTGCATCTGATTTATCAAAGTTAGGCGGGAGCAGATCCGGATTATCTGCCGGATTGACCCTGGGATCATATCCGGGTGTTCCATCAGAAGTATCACCGTTCATATATCTTTCGCGTTCCGCTCTGGAAGGCATATCTTTCAATGATTTACCATCGTGGATCGGCTCTTCTCCTCCTACCAGGTATCCCAATGCAGAATCATATCTTTTGTCCGGTACTACCTCGAGGATGATAAACGGTTTGGGATTCGGATCGGCATCCGTGATACTGTGAGCATTCGCGATCTCGTCTATCCCCTTTAGCGTGACCTTTGCAGCATGTGCCGGTATGGGATCCACTATGCATGCGCCAAACAGGCTTCCCGCGAAAATCGCTAAAGCCATGACCGGTGCTATTATTCTTTTGTGACGCTTAAATGAACCCTGCGTCATCTGATTCTCCTTATTGGCCGGCAAACTCACCGTATTGATATTTGATCGTATATTCTATCTCTTCGCCTTTGAAATTTTCCAGATCAAAAGTTCCGACTACACTGTTTCTGTAATAAGGTACTCCCGAACTGTTATAAGCCACATCAGCGAACTGGCATTTCCATATGCATGAACCGGGCTTGGGATTAACAGTACTTCTGTTCCATGCCTGCGGTAATATCTGAAGGTAGAAATAAAGATTACTGGTCGAAACCTCTCTGCCGTTCACCATCTTCATGAATCCCGTATCAATGGCAGTCATATATGATGCCCCGGGATTCCATTCCCAGATATAATCCTTGGAAGTCTCGTTTACATATTGTCTTACGCCATTTACCTTAACTACGGACTTAAGAGAACTGTCCGTTCCTTGGGGACCGTCCAGTTTGTTGGCGATCACACCGACATTGTTCACCGAATAAACATTTACATTGATACCCTCAAACTCGGGAACAAAGATCTTATAATATCCACCCGAATATCCGTCCGAACAGCTGTCATAGTTATAACTGTCCCAGGGAGTGTTCTGGCTTCTTCCGAGTCCTATGGTCAGTGAATGGTTAAATACCGCATATATCGGTTTTTTATTTCTCCAGAGAGTAACCGGAGTTTTGGTTCCCTCTTCATAGGCTGGCTTAAGCGTCAGTTTGACGGGTTTGATAGTGATTATCTCCGTGGCACAGTATGCTTCGTCTTTGTTTCCCGTAAGGATATCTTCAGATCCTTCTTCGGTGGGAAGTTTATAGTACTGCGCGCCGGATGTGGAATTGCTCTTATTAAGTTTGACTCTGAGCCTTACTCTAACCGTAAAACTCTTATTCCAATCAAGATACTTCTGACAGAATACTTTGGCGGTACGGATCGTCTGTCCTGAAGTAAATGTATTTCCGGAGCGCTTATCATTCGCCGGCGGATTACCGTCATCACATGTAAGTGTCGGATCATAGAAAAACAGATTATTGCCGAACCGGTTTATATCATCATTGCCCCAGTTATTTCCTTCAGCTCCTTCTTCAAGGGGATTATCGATCTCCCATTCAAACCAATAGAAATAGTTTTCCGACGTGCCATCATTTTTCTTATATGCAGGTACTCCCGAAGACCAGTATGAAGTGAGGTTTAACGATCCCGCACGAACAAGCCCCGTATACTTGTCGTAACTTATAACAGGTTTGGTTGCATCGACCACATCCGGGATCGCCCCTTTAGGTACAGCGATGTCAAAATCCACGTAGACGGCTCCTCCGTCCTTATTCCTTTGAATAACTTCAGCCCGAATCTTAAATGTATGTTCTTCCATGCTCTTTACGGCATAGAATTTTCCGTCTATTCCGGATACGCTGGTAAATCCGGCTCCCTCCGGTATCTGCGACAGAGCTTTGTTCGGATCCGATCCGGTATATGTTATCTCAAGGATCTCATAATTCTTTAATTTCTGATAAGCACCGGGAGTCAAAAGCGGATTAACTTTATTTCCCGGATTGACAGGATCCTCTATTTCATCGGTATACGTGATCGCATGCTTAACAATATAAGACATTATTCCATGCGAAGCATCAAGTTCCGATTCTTCAACGGATGCAGTAATACTCTCGGGATATACTCCTCCGATCGTTATACTTATCCTCACGCGTGCGGTAAATGAACTCTCCGCATTGCTTACTGCCACCAGCGTAAGATAGCCGTCAACAAAATCAGTAGGTTTCTTGGTCCCCGAGTTTTTAACGGTAACCGTACAAAGGCTGTTTCCATCCGCATCCGTTCCAGCAGAAGCGATCGAGATACACTCCTCATAGGCATATTTCCCACCGGGCATTTCAACTTTCCCGGCTTCATTTATCGAAGACAGATCTATTGCCCAGCTGCTGGATCTGTCCAGTGAAGATTCATACCCTGTTTTAGGCGTTATCACCGCCGTGTATACAGCACTGGTCGAATCTCCTGCCATAGCGATATTGGTGACCTGATTCTGCGCAAGTCTTATTCCGTCTCGCCAGATCTCCATTCTCTGTATGTGCGAAAAGATCGGTATTTCGATCTCCGGATAAACCTCTTCAAGATTAGTATCCAGATCTGCCCTGGTTATATCATTTCTTAAAGAAATTACCGGATTGACCGTAACCTCTTTTTCACCGGTCTTAAAGGTTATGGAAAGAGTAACTTTACCCTTCTCCAGTTTGCTTAAATCAACATCAAATCCCGTTACGTTATTCCCAAGTTCGGCTTCTGTCGGAACGGTAACATCACGAAGGGTCATGATATCCGAAGCCGCATCACCTATCTTAAGCAAATGTGTATCTTCCTCCCATCTGATCTGCGTAATCTTTCTGGGAGAACCCGATTCCGGTGTTCCGTCATAATCCGGATTGTTCGATAATACCAAAAGTTTATGACCGGATTCATCAAAAGATATTCCCCTACTTGTTTCAAGGATTATATCCTGTATCCTGTTAACAACTATCTGCTGCTCATACTGAAGCTTAACATTCCTGTTTGATTCGGTAAAAGCCCTGGTGGAAAAAGAAACAAAGCCATATATCGCCAGGCCTGCTATTGCAAAAATAGCAAGCGCGATTATAAGTTCGACCAGCGAAAGCCCTTTATTATTTTTTCCCGTCTTTCTAATCAGATCCATCAAAACACTCTTTAAAACCCATAGCAAAAAGAAATTTCTGAATTCATCTTGCTACGAAGCAGATATACTGTGATTACCTGTAAGGGGTGCAAAAATTATGCTGAAAACCCTTGCGCCGGAGACAAAATCCATCCTGAATTTCTCCAATCCGGGGGTATAACTGTGTCTGTTGACCTTATCATGCAAAGTCTTAGCGGCAGTAAAAGATCCGCCTATATCATAATTGCCGCCAAGCTCTATCTTCTTGAATTCACCGGTTTCCCTGTCATACGAGATCTTTATAGCCTGGTCCGAGCCCAAAGCTTCAGTTTTTTCTTCGCCGGATTCTATTTTATAGATAATATTTATCTCCACGGACCCGGAACCGATATAACTGTATTCATGCTCCTGTTCATAGACGCTTTCAGGGATCTTTGATGAAAGGTTTGATTTGTCCGGAGCAGTATTATATATAATGGTATATGTACACTTATCCGCATAATACCCTGATTTTTCCACGCCTTTCTTTGAATAATCTTCATAATCATCCGGATCGGTCTTTTTGTCGGGAACGGCTATATACCTGATCACTATATCCTCTCCGGCCTTGGTAAGAGTTCCGGTTTTGGCATCATTGAGTTCCGCTTCGGTCCTGTATGCCGCCTGCTTTGCTTCCGTACCGAACAGCAAAGAAAGACCGAATCCGGCCGCACCGATAAGAATCGCCATTATCGCAATTACAACTATCAGTTCAACCAAAGACAAACCCCTATTATTTTTAAGGTCACTTGATTTCAACATTCTTAGTCCAATTCTCAAACATGACAAGGTCTTCTATACTTACATCGGTTGACACGTCATCCGAGAGAGATGTCAGTTCCATAGAATCCCTGAACACCTCCGAAACGGAAACATCTCCATCATCCGTTTCTTTTGTTAGGAACATACAGGCATCAACCTTTTTGCTGTTTGCGGAAAAAGTAATATCCCCACCACCGGTTATCGTGATCTTGCCTTTTGCTATGATAGTCCCATCAAAGCTCGTGTTATTCCCGTCTTTATCTTTGAAGAAAACACCGGAAGGTATATTGAGATCACAGTCCGCTATGATCAGATTATATTTTTTCAATTCCGCAGCCGATAGCGAATACGCAGAGCTTTGATGTATAAGGAGGGCATTACAGTCTTTACCTTCAAAGGATCCGTTGATGTCCTTAAACTTTTCTTCATCTATCAGATTCCTAAATATGGCTTCATGATCATCAGTACCGTCATTATCCGCATCTCTTGTAACGATGGGAGCATCCGGAGTACTGCTTGCCATGATAGCTTCATAATCATCGGATAGCTTCATACCGTAAGCAAGACGCATGTTCTCATAATTTGTCCCGTCATTTTCGTAGAGCTCAACCGACTGCATTTTTCTTTCACTGCGTGTCCTCGAAACCAGGGTTCCCCCATCGGAATACTCGAACACATTCCTTGTTCCGGCTTCAATATCATTGTCCGAAGGCAGACTTCCCGAAGCCACTCCAAGATTATTGGTATCATTACCTACTCCGTCAGTCTGATCCAAGGGAAGCGTGATACTTTTTATATACTTATCCGTATTTCGGTTCACGGCTTCTTTATTCTCTTCGTAATATGACAGGAAAAACTCGTCAGCCTTTTCAGGACTTTCGAATTTCATATAGCAATATACCAGCGATTCGCTTCCGGGTGCCGCCGGAGGGATATACCACTGAACGCCGCCGCTTTCACCGACAAAGTCTTTCAGTGTCTTTGAACCGGGCAGCTTGCTGATCCTGACATTTTCGGCTATCATAATGAAATCATCGGGATGAGATCTCAGGTATTCATATTCGCTTGTTGTCAGAGGATTCTTGTTGTAATAAGAATCTCCCACAGTCCCGTCCTCGGAAAGCTTTCTTACACCTATACATTCGGGTGGAACCAGATAGATAAGCTGATCTGATTTAGCCGCAAGTGATTCTCCGAGATAAACCTTATTCTTCCCCGAACCGATCTCGGGAGCTGGATCTGCTCCGTCCGCCGGACCGTCAAGAGAAATATATGCTCTTCCTGCCAGATATAATCCTTTGACATTTTCAAAATTAACCGTTGTATTTACACCGTTAATGAGGATCGCGCTCGATGAATCGGCACTTCCCGTATTCCCGGGCACCAAACCTCCATCCCCGTATCCGTAATAATATCCCAGAAGATCTACCTTACAGTCTCTTCCCTGAAGATTAAGATCATTCTTAACATAGGTTCTTCCCGAAAGAGAGATATCCGAACTTCTGGCCAGAATATTCCCGGCCCATAGTTTTGTTTTGTCATGTGAGGTTATCCCACCATTTACAACTTTATACTGGTCATAAACCACATGAACGTTTTCACCTGTCTTAGTAGTTGCATAATCAAACTTAACACCGGCCGCATCTACCATATAAGCAAAAGAATTGCCTTTGATGGTAGTCGTTTTGGCATCATTACGTTTTTTCCCCGAATTCTTCTGTTCTATTCCGGTATCGGTTATAAGGGTATATGAACCTATATCCGGCATTGTCGTATTTGCAAATGTAAACTCGGGATATACCAGTCTTATATCAGTCTTGATAGTAGAAACAAACCCGTTAGGGTCCTTATAATATATGATCAGGTTCTTAAGTCTTAACCCATCCCTGTCCGATTCGATCATATCTCCCGTGTAATAGTATTGGGGCGTACCTGACTCATCCGTGATAGTAACATAATCCGGAGAACCGTCACTCAAAGGTGCGGTACGCAAAAAGGCACCGTAAGAGTTTTCTACTTCTGTCTTTTCATCGGAATATAAATGATATCTGGTAGATGTCTTAACGAGCGCAAAAAGACCTTCCGGAACATCGTCAGCCTCTGCCAAATGATGCGAGGTATATAACGTCTGCGGCATCGCGATATATTTTCCCGGATTATCGGGAACAGCGAGTTTTTTCTCCAGATACTGATAGAATCGCAGCTTTATCTCCTCATTTTTCATGGCTGAGGTCATCTTCGAAGTATCATATTTTGTAAGTACTTCCATATATGCCTGGCTGAGCCCATCTGACACAAGCTGCTGAAGACCGATCTCTATCTCATCAAGAACCTGCTCTGCTGAATAAAACGAATCCTTTGACAAAACATTCATATTTCTCATCTTGAAGTTGACAGTCGAAGTCAACAAGAGAATGTTAACCATCAAAAGAACCATGCCGATCGCTACTATTACGGTAACTATCGACATTCCGCCATTATCTTTATAAAATTTTTCGATAATAAGCTTTTTTCTCTTCATGTAAATCTGATCATTCGCCTTTTTGCAGCATCGAACCGGTCAATTCTACCGTTACCGGCCACTCGGTAGCAGTCTCGTTGGCAGGATCATTGATGGCGTTCATATATTCCGAGTAAGACATATCTTCACAGCCTTCCGATGGTTTCCAGACCGTGACGGTAACATCGTATATTCTGTCATCTATTTCAACTGCGTTGAGCGTTTTTCCGTCAAGTGCGCCGGCATTTAATTTTTTAGTCATCTTTGTGTCGGCAAATTCATCATTGTCCTTGAGTTTTTTCCAAAGATCTTCATCAAGGTACTCATAATTATGATTCAGCGTTTCACCAACCGAAGATTTATATGTCTGAAGATAACACCTGATGGGCTTTAAATGCTCATCATCCGTCAGCCCTTCTTTTTTGCTGTACTCGACATCATCATCTATTCCATATTGTTCAAGATTGTAGTAGATAAGGTTTGTGCGTAATCTGATCGGATGTTTCTTTTCTCCGGTAACGGAATCCTTCCCCTCGTCTTCATATATATTCAGCGTAAGTCCGCCTTTTTTATTCTTATCAAGATATTCGATAAAATCTTCATGATTGGCATCTATATCCTGTGCCACCACATATAGATCACATTCAACACCGTCATGATTATGTACGGTTATGATATCGCCATGTGATTTCGAAACACCATAAAGCGGATAATACATGACAAACACAGATGAAAGTTTCTTAAGTGATTCACTGTTCGTAAATACCCTTCTGCTTGAAACAACGTATGTTGTATCATCCGTATCTACAACATTTTCACTCTGTCTTAGCCAGTAAGAGACCTGAACGGAAACCTGAACTTCAGGGAACGGATCACCCTCAGGGTTGTCGATCATTCCACCGCTCTTTTCAATGTCCACCCTTATCTCGCGGTATAAAGAGTTACTGTTTTTCAGTTTATTCAGCCTATAGCCGTGATAATCCGTTTCGGAGAGTCCTCTTCCGGCATCCAGCGGATTTGCTCCGAGAGCAGAATGGCTTTCCCCGTCATCCGGCGATTCGCCATAGAGTTCTTCATTTCTGCGCAGAAATTCAATATATGCCTTTTCATCAAGGGTGGGAGGCATTGAATAGATAGCCGCTATATCAGAAGAAAGCAGATTAAAATTTGAAACATTTAGTCCGTTAGAGTAACTGTAGAATGTAGGGTCCAAAAAAATCTCCGCTTTGTACCCCGCATCAAGTGCTTCATTTAAATCTTTATCATATGTAGGATCCGTACCGTCTATCGTTATCCTGTATGCCCTGTCCGCATATTCGGGAACAATAGTATTTCCTTCGTCATCCGTATACGGATTTTTGTTCATACCGTCAGCAATGATCCCCAGATCCTTAAGATCATCAGGTTTGGTCACATGACCGTATTTTCTCAACGTTTCCTCAACAGAAAGAGACGAAA
This sequence comes from Lachnospiraceae bacterium, assembly GCA_024682115.1. GTDB lineage: Bacteria > Bacillota > Clostridia > Lachnospirales > Lachnospiraceae > JAILLW01. The sequence goes on along the minus strand of JAIKZO010000047.1, from coordinate 2,199 downwards.
GATCCTCCATTATATTCTGGGCGGCATTGGTAGCCTTCATTTTCATTTTGGATCTCGATGTAGTATTGGCACTTGTGACAAATGCCCTGAATACCGGTATTGACACTATAGCAATGATAATGACAGCGACCAGAACCTCGATAAGGGTAAATCCCTTATCCAGGCTTACCAGAGTATGATTATTCAGTTCTTTATTCCTGCGAATCTTCGCTGTTTTCTTCACTGTTTACTTCACCGGGGTTTTCGCCTAAAAGCAACGCTGCCGCTTCATCAAGATCAAGCTCCAACGAATGGAATACATCCGACTGTCCCTTAGGAACTGAAGGAATACGAGGCGGCGTATATTCCTTATCGAGTCCTTCGATATAGAAAAGTTCGATCCCTATCTCTCCGGTTAGCAGACCAGTCTCATCATCATATGCGATCTCAAAATTATTTATGGCATTACGATTATATTGGTTAACGATATAGTCAAACATGTCTTTCATCCCTTCATAATTACAGATGAAATTCATTCCCATCGGCGCTCCGTAAAGCTTATATTTGGCGGAAAGATTTTCAGCAGTCTCATCCGAGATCGTTGCGGAACCATCTTCTTCATATATAACGGAAGCATCATCTATATCCTCTGCCCCCGCGACCAAAACGGGATCTCTCTCCGCAAGCTTAAGATCCTTAAAACGTAGCTTAAAGGGATAAGCAGTATCTATATTGGCCCAGAACATGACAGAATCTTCAAGTTCTACAGCAGAAGGAAATCTTGCCGTGATCGTTTCAACCTCGGCATTATTCTGAACGATCCCGAGTTTATACTCATCAAGTCTAGCATCTCTTAATTCGTATTCTTCCACTTTCGGCTTTAATGTATTATTCTCGGCCTCCAATTTCTGAGTCTTTTCCATGGTAGGAGAAGCAACAAGAAACCATACCGCTACCGCTATAAGGATACCCAGTAAACCTATAAGCAAATCTCTTTGTCCTTTGGTAACCTGCATATTCATCTTATGCGTCCTCCTCTGTATCTAACTCAGGTTCTTCAAGCGGGGCATAATGCATTTCCACAACGAAATTGTATTCATATCCGCCGATATCGTTTTCTACAAAAGAAACTCCCGTAACGGAAGTTGAAGAAAACATTTCCATCTTCTTAAGCTTATCAATTACATATGCTGCTTCATCTTTATCAAGAACCGTACAATCCATAGTCAGCATTTCGTCATCGGATTCGATGGAATTCACGCGGAAAGAAAAGGGCATTTCTTCCTCAAGTGCCTTGATGAAATCCATCATCTGATAGTTCCTGTTCTCCGTCGCATGATCTATCTGGCGAAGGTAAGCCACATTGTTCTGAGAATTGACATATTCCACATAGACATCATACGAGGGCTGAAGATCATTTATCGTCTTTTTATACTTTGCATTCAAAGCTTTCTGTTCGTTATACGGCATCATTGTAACCAGGACCATTACGATAGAGCCAACGATTCCAAGCAGCAAAACGCCCAATGCTATAAACAGGGAATACTGCGAAAAAGCGCTTCCCGATGAGCTGCCTTTAGAACCGCCTTTTGACTTTCCTTCTTCATGATCCGGATAGAATGTCAAAGGAGCTATGCTTGCGCCGACAACGGCAACATATTCCCCGAATGTCGCATCTTTAAATGACTTCTCAATATCGATCCCCGATAATCTGGTCAGATTCTTGACCTTCATATCAAGTTCATTGGTAAGAAGTGCTCCGATTCCGGAAAAATCAGCTCCGATTCCCGTAATATATGCTCTTTCTATAGGGCGACTTGAGTGATTTGAATTATAGAAGTCAATAACCCTGATAATGCCGCCGACAAGTGAACGAAGAGATTCCGTAACAAGTTTTTTATCGGCCCTGATAAGATCTCCCAGATTCTCTTCTTCCGTTTCGGTGGCCATGGTCTCACCGTTGAAATTATTTAAGATGGTTGTCTTGCGACGCGCGAGTTCAAGAGCTGCATCATAACTCGAAACATCTCCAAGCTGCTTAGTCTGCATCAGAGTTGATACAGCCTCATCAGTACCGTAGGGAATGGTTCTGTTAAGAGCGATCACTCCGTCTTCAAGTACCATGAGAAGCGAACTTCTCTCATCGATCTTTATGATAAGCTGAACGCCGTCTTTACACTGTTCACGCGCAGCCTGATAGATGGAATTCCCGTTATAATC
>JAIKZO010000017.1 GCA_024682115.1 Lachnospiraceae bacterium | reverse complement strand
TACACCCGGGACATTCCCCGTTTATCTTTTTCGAACAGCCCACGCAGCATTCACCGCAAGCTGTAATAGTAGTAAAATCTGTCATTTATCTATAACCTTTTAACGATATGGCCTGGAAAAAACTACTGTCTGCACATGCCTAGTAGTACGAGAAAAAACGCAAAATGTCAGAAAAGCAGTTGAATCATAGCGTTCTCTCCTCCTGAATAGCCCTATTATGCCTAATTTTTGTGGCCTATTAGCAAGGATGTTTTGCTCCGTTGATAAGTCCAAGAAGTCCCTTCTCCTTAATGAGAGCTATTCCCTGGCTTTCATCCCCGAGAACGATCAGATTGTCACCTGTTTTAATGTCGAAGATTTTTCTTGCCTTGGCGGGAATAACGATCTGTCCCTTTTCTCCCACTTTGACCATTCCAAAGATATGCTTTCCTTTTGGCGGTATTACAAATCCCATATTGTCATCATCATTCTTTTCATACGAGATAAGATCATCAATGGTCACACCAAAGAGGTCTGCCAGCTGCCTGCATCTCTCTATATCCGGCAGCGACTCTCCGGTCTCATATTTAGAAAGGGTCTGTCTTGATACGCCGATCTTCTCTGCAATATCCTCTTGGGACAGATTGTTAAGCTTTCTTAATTCGATCAGATTATCCGCAAAACTCATTCTTTCTTCTCCTTTTTTATTCCCAGAACACACCATCTTAAGACAGGTATGCGGCTCATGATCTCATACAGAAGGTAGGAGCCTGCAAATGCTGCTGTTGCAACCAACAGGTATACTATGATGGGCGCAAGGGTTGGACACAGTGTATGCAGATACCATCCACTGACCGCTATCATCAAATAATGGAATACATAGAGGCCCCATGATCTTTTGCACATCCACTTTGAGAAAGCATTCTCAAAATGCCCCCATTTTTTCATGAAAGCAAGTATGCCGATAGTTCCAAACCATGCATATACGTTGCACATGATCGTATCCAGGACAACGTGATCCGGATAAGGCTCACCCATGTAAAGAATCACAAAGGCCACGCAGGAAGCAACTGCGAGAATGCTTAAGATCAGCCAGTTTTTACCGAGCTGCTCCATCACATCATCATGTGATAATACAAAATATCCTATCAGAAAGCCAAGTCCGTATATACCAAATCTGTACACCACTATTATCGGTGTGTTAAGTATCTGAGCAGCTCCGTATATGGGGATGACAAGCAGCATAACTATCAGTAGATTGGCCTTGCCACAGATTTTATAGAATCTGTCTTTTTCAATCTTTCTGATCAGTACCAGTATCAAGCTGAAGACCCAGAGCATCTGAATGTACCACAGAGGGCCGGAACCGCTGACTGCCATTATCAGGAAAAGAATCGGCTTGGGCACATTGTTCATGGAATCGAATGCACCGGACATCATCATGTTGTAATAGCCTAGAACCCAACCAAATACCAGAAGGCCAATTGTTGAAGGCACAAGTAATTTTCTCGTCCTTACTTTTATGAATTCCTTCTCTGTTCGCTTACTCAGTTCGTAGCGGGCTGACATGCCGGATACCACAAACAGAAGCAGCATGAACCATGGATAAACTATGTACTGATATGTATCCTGGGGCTGATGTTCACTGAAAGGACCGATGATCCCATGCTGTACTACGCCATTAAATATGTAAATTACATGATAGATGACAACCAGCACTACTGTTATCCAGCGAATATTATCTAAGTATGTCTTTCTCATATTTCTACCACCTTTGCTAAATATTTTAACATTTTTCTTGATTATAAAAAAGTAAGCTCCGCCTGTCTATCAAGCGAAGCTTACATATTATGCCATTTTTTGTTAAATCTGGTTGCACATTGAATGGATCGAACAGATCCTCATCTTTTTGTTTATCGTCAGAACGCCCCACGCCTTCCTGTTTGCGGGTGATGCAGGCGGGATGAATACAGCCTCTGTTATGACGCCGCTCTCTACCCTACCGAGGTTCGTGATACAATGGCCGTCACGCTTTTCATAGCCGAACATCTTGCTGCCGACAAATCTGCCGGCCTTGCTCTCAAAACTTCCAAGAGTCGATATTGCTAAGGCATCGAGCAGCTCCGGCTCCATATTGAAATAACATGAGAGAACGAGCATTTCCTTATCGGGCTTACTCATGATACTCCTGACTTCATGATCCACAGCCCTTGCAAGCTCCATGATCTCGGCTCTTTTCTTAACCACCACTCCAAATGCTGTCGCATAGTTCCCAAGAGCACCTTCCTTATAGTTTTTGATCTTATTCCTTATGTCTGAAGCAATGACCACCTTATCAGTCCCCTCATCGATCATCATCTTGGCAATAAGATAGTCATTGAGCGATACCCCGTTTTCCCTGCATAAACCAAGGATGGTATCAAGTTCTTCTCCGTCGACATTTTTTATTTCACGCTTTATATCCTGTTTGGAATCATGATCACGTTCAAACTTAAGATACTCTTCGTAGCTGACCTTATGTCTTTCTTTAAGCCACTTCTTATTAGCATCATGTATCAACACTTTGCTGATAAACCCAAGGTTGCTGCCGCCAGGGAGGTCATCAAGGCTTTCCATAAGCTTCTCGTCAACCGGGTTCGGTCTGGCTCCGTTCGCATAATGATCAGCAAACTCCTGTACCAGCTGAAGAAGTCCTCTTCCGTCGCAAAGAAGATGATGCGTTATAAAAAGGACTCTGGTTCCGCTCTCGGAAGGATAAGCAAAGATCTTGAGCAGAGCTTCCTTTTGAACGTTCCATCCGGCTGAAGATACCGACTCATAATCAGTCTGCCAGTTATCGTCTGCCTCTTTTATCGTTATAGGGATCTCAAGTTCCGAATGCTCCTCATAATATATCCCGGAACTTCCCTGCTCCTCGGCGATCAGACTTCTCATAAGCGGGTGAGCCGATCTTAGAACATCTACGCTCTCAATGATCCCGTTTGCATCAAACTCTGCCCCGATCTCCGCCACGATGCCGAAGTGCATATTCGGGCACATATAGTGCGCTCTTTCCGTATATAAATACTTTCTATCTGACATGAATCTTTCTTTCCTTATCTCATTATCAATCTTATCCTGTTAGTCAAGTACTCTTCTTATATAATCAAGAATGCAGTCTCTCTTTTTATCCGTATTCATCTTTTCAAATCCGGGTGAATGAATGGTTGCTGACAATCCGTATAGAAGCTGCCCGGCAAGAATATCAGCAGATTCGCAGTTCTTTTTGCCCCACTTATCTATCTTTGTACTTATAAGCGGGAGGAGCAATTCGAGAGTCCCATCATGCATAGCTGCCTGAACGGTCCAGTGAACATTTCCCTGTATCTGTCCAAACTCCTCCATGGACTTTTCATACATCGGAAGAAATGTATTTACAAAGTCTTCCCGGGTATCGCAATCGGACAGCATTGCTTCAAATCTCTCCCTGTAGTTTTGGAAGAACCTCTCCACAACGAGATCAAACAGCATATCTTTGGACTTGAAGTAGTGATAGAACATCCCTATCTCACCGCCGACCTCGTTCATTATCATCCTGACGGAGGTAGTTTCGTATCCTTGTTCAAAGAAAAGCTTCATCGCCGTTCCTATGATTTCATCCCTTTTACCGCCTTCAAGCACTTTCTTCCTTGCCATCTGTTTTCTCCCTGATCCAGTCTGCAATTGTTTCAAGCAGCAGTCCCATATTGCCAACCTGACAGTGGTGATCTGCATTCTCATCTTTTGTAAAAAGTCGCCCTGTCACACTTTTGGCGTTGACAAGTGCATCTATCTGATCCTGATAAAATACAGTGTATATATCGGCAGCTCCCGCAAGTACGAGCGTATCCTGAGTAATAAGCTTTGAAATCTCTCTCGTGTTATATTTCCTGATATGATTAAAATACTCACAGGGAGTATGAACATCCTCATATATGGAATATCCCTGCAAAAGCAGCCATTTTGTAAAATAGTTCTGATCAAACTTTTTATTCAGCCACCGCCAGGAAACGTTCTTGGGATGCCTTGTAAGATAATCGAAAAACCTGCCAAAACTCCCCATCTTATTAAGTATCGCTCCGTAAAAATCATAGATCAGATCGTACATTACAAGACGGGATATCCTCTTATCATAAGCCGCTGCTCTTGTTGCCAGATATCCACCCAGCGATACGCCTATCAACGTTACATCTTTAAGATCAAAATGATCAAGAACAGCTCCCGTGCAGTGTTCCCACTCAGGTGTCATCCTGGCATCATATTGCATCAGCGGCTCTCCCTGGCCCGGTCCTTCAAAATAATAGACACTATAGGATTTCTCATAGAAATACGGGATCATTGCAAGCAGATCCTGTGCGATGCTGTCATATCCGCCATGAATAACAATGGTACCCAAAGGATTTTCGCACAACGCATGATAAACCGGCAGTTCATAGTCCTTATAAGGTATCCTCGTCAACTTAAGATAAGGCAGTCCTTCATAATATTCATTATAGTATTTCATGCACTTATCGTACAGAACATGCTTGAGACTGTTCCCGTTTTCATCCTTCTGACCGCTTAATGTATAAAACTGCGCCGCCCGATAACATGTAGCAGCCTTTAGCGGTTCGTTATCCTGCTCCGCCTTGGCTCCTGTCTCCACGAAAAGTGAGATCCACTTCTCAAAACTGTCGATCCTCTTTCCGATATCCATGAGTTCTTCCTTTGAAAAAACACCGTAAGTATAAAACCTGTTCAACTGGAAGTTTAATCCTTCATCCTCATGAAAAGTATAGTAGCCTGCCTGAAACATAGTTTTTTCGTTAACCATACATATGTCCTCCATAAACCGAATATCGTTCTGTTAATTAAATATATCGCCGTATATGTCATTTGTCAATAATTATCAGAACAATATTCTGTTTATTTAAAAGTATAAAAAAACCGCCTCTTGGGCGGCCCGGCATCATAGCCAAATATAATTTATCCAAAAATTTTACATGCAAGCTGTTCTACTCCGGACTCTGACTGGTCTACACCCGGATTTTTATTTGTCATTATGACAGACACCTCTCCGGTTGCAACATCCATTTTCAACATACACTGCCCATTCTCTCCCCAGCCTTGCGATACCAAAGTATTATCACCACGCAGGAACAATCCAAGGCCCACCCATGAAAAGTTTTCTGCCGGCCTGATCATCTCTTGCGCAGATTCCTTACTAAGTAAAGAATTCCCGCCTTTTGCCGCGTCAATAAATGCTTTTGCGATCACCATCAGTTCAGAGGGTGAGCTCCACAAGCCCGAAGCCGCAAGATCCGGAACCTGCGGGTACTTTCCCGGGATCAATGAACCTTCTTCATCATAACCCGCGGCCATATTTTTATTCTTTCCCCGAAGTTCAAGATTCTGCAGTGTCGCATAGAAACTTAATTTAAGGCCCAATGGCTCAAAAACAAGTTTTGCCACTACATCTTCAAATGCGCAGTGCATGATCTCCTCGATCATCAGCTGCAGCACGCAATATCCTGCATCGCTGTATTCAAACTCCGATCCGGGTAATTTCCCCGTTATGGCTCGACGATCATTATATGCCGTTTTTCCCTCCAGAATATCCAATAAACCAATCTCTGGATCACTGCGGCGAAGTCCGTAAAAAGAGTCTTCTCCATCGACAATTCCCGATGTATGACTAAGCAGCGAACTTATTGTCGCGTCACTTTCTTTTCCGCCGGTTGTATGCAGCTTCCACTTATCAAGATAGCGGTTGACGGGAGCATCAATATTCAGCAGTCCCTGTTCCTGAAGATTCATCACAGTTATTGCCGTAATAAACTTTGATATCGAACAGGCCGGAAAAACAGTATATCCGTCCACCGTAATACTGTTTTCCTTATCGGCAGTACCGTTATATTTTAATATCTCCCTTCCTGCAGCGTCTCTGTATGCACAGCTTACCCCCGGGAAGCGTTCATAAATCTGTCTTACAATACTTTCAGGGTGAAGTTCCATATACTCCTTAAGCACCGTATATTCCCGCTGATAGGAACCTCTTTTTTCCTCGCTTATATCAGCATACGACTCATGTTTTGAGAACAGCTTGATCGCATCCTGCAAAGGAATCCACTCCGGTTGTACTCCGCGGCGCTTTTCCGCATCGGTAAGGTTCATCTGTCCCATTCCTGTCACTTCACAGGCAAAACAATACCCCGTATAGCAGTATTCTTCGTAATACTCTTTTATGAAAAGAAAACGTCTTATCGGTCGGACAAGAATCCCTGTTTCTTCCTCAACCTCGCGGATCACGCAATCCTCCGGTGTCTCTCCTTCTTCCATGCCGCCCCCCGGGAGCAGCCACCATCCTGAGTGTAATTCATGAGTAAGAAGAATCTTCCCATCCTGTACAATGACCGCACGACTCCCTTCACGGGTCTTCGTATATTTTTCAAACCGATTCGCACCAAGTATTTCTACTGTCTTCATTTTGCTCTCTCATCTCCGTACGATCCTGTTTTTCTCCTGACCATCAAAATAATTCCAAGTACAAATACCGCCGTGCCGAGCAATATGAAGAATCCCCATATAAGATTCCAATACGGCGAATTGATATCAAACATGAAAGCCAGTAGTTTTTGCCATACTTCAAGTCTGGTGGCTATTGCAAACAGATCAAACAAAACATATGCTCCGCCAAAAAGATATATCCAACGCCAGGTATAATTATCTTTCCGTTCACGGATAAACGTAATGATCCCTAAAATGCAGAGTCCTGCAAGTATTCCCATTGTCAGAAAATAAGGGAAACCCTTGTTTTCCATAATTCCGATCCAAAAAGAAGCATAGGTTTCCCTGTCGATCAGGGCCCATACCCTATGCATATGGAATAATCCAAAAAATATGAAAAACCATGGTTCCCATGAATAAATTCGCTTCAAACCGTTCTCCTTATTACTGCCTGTATATTTAACAAAGTTTTGTCATGTTAAAGAACTGTTCCACATGATCCTTTATTGCTTTCTCACATTCTTTAGCTCTTTTCGGTTCTCTGTCCCATATTCCCATATACATTATAACAGGCGCATAAAACATCGCAGCAAGGGCTTTCGGATCCCCATTCTTTATTACCCCGGTTTTGATCAACTGTTCAAACAGTTTTTCGTCATATCCCAGCATGTCATCAACATAACGTTTCGAATACATTTTGCTCAGCTCGTTGCTCTGGAACTGTGATATGGTCAGCATACGGCGCACCTGCTTTGGATATTCATCACTCATGGAAAAGCGGACGAATGTCAGGACATTTTCACATAGTCCTTCTGCTGAGATGCCGCTGTAAACATCCACATCTTTTTTATTCATTTTCGCATTACCGCCATCCGGGTAATGAACCGACAATTTGTCAAGAACATCTTTATATTTTTCTTCCGACTCTTCTATAATCCTGTCAAAGATCTGCTGTTTGCTTTTAAAGTGTTTATACAGGGCAGCTTTAGATATTCCAAGCGGACCGGCTATGTCACTCATGGATGTTCCGTCAAAGCCCTTTCGCGAAAACTGTCTGAGTGCCTCTTCAAGGATCTGTTCTTTCGTATTCATTTATTCTTCTCCACAAACTCATCAAGTGCATTATTGATCTCTTCGCCGTTCCCCGACATCAGATGCCCGCCTCCCGAAAAGAATACAGCAATGCAATCAGGGATCTCTTCACTCCAGTACTGCGCTTTCTCCGGATCTGCCAGCTTATCATCTTCTGAATGGATGATCAGCACAGGTACCCTGATATTTCTTAAACCATAATCATCATAGTTATTGGTATGATCCTTATTAACCACATCTCCGTCAAAAACTATGCCTGCCTTACGTTCTCTCATCGGCATTATCTGCTTTATCACACTTCTGTCCATTCCCATGACCGGCTTAAACAACGGGCTTATCATCCACATGGCAAGATCATTGCATATTGCTTCCGGAGGCCCTGTCATTCCCTCTGCCGGCTGAGTCGGTTTTTCCGGCGCAGGATATCCTGAGCAGTACAGTACCAATCCTTTACATCTTTCAGGATACATCAGCGCAAATCTCTGAGCAACAGTTCCGCCGGCACTGGTGGCAGCTGCAAAGGTTTTATCTATGCCAAGCGCGTCCAGTAATTCTACAAACGCTTCCACCTGCATATCTACCGTAGCGTTCTCCGGCATATCACTTCCCGGATATCCGAATCTGGAAGGTGCTATGACTCTGTAATCCGCGGTTCGATCACTCAGTACATCTACACCCTGATCATACCCTCCGGTAATTCCGTGAAATATGAGAAAAGGTTCTCCCTCTCCTTCATCTATATAGCTGATCTGTCCGTAGGAACTGTTTATTGTCCCGGCTTTAGCCTTATAGCCCGAAAATCTGTCCAGCGCTGTTTTCCTGACTGCAAAAAAATCTATCGTAAGTGACAAAACGATAATGCCCAATATACATAGTACAATCATAACGATCTTTTTCTTCCTTTTGCCCTTCATCTTAATGCCTCATTACTGCAATTTCATTTATTCCTTCTCTAAACGAAAAGTGACCGAGCGGTAACTTAATTTTAGTTACCGTTCGGTCACTTGTCAACTCTATAAACTTGAATGTATTTACAAAAGCCTCTTTTGATACCATTTAAGATCATACCATCTGTCGAACTTCTTTCCGACGGATCTCATAAGTGCGACCTCGGAATAACCTTCTCTGAGATGGAAACAGCAGCTGTCATGAGAAAGATACTCATCTTCTTCATCAATATAGGCAACTCCAGCAAGAAGATTTATGATACCGCGTTTCTTCAGTTCTTCTTCCAGCGCTTTATAAAGCACAGTACCGGCTCCGCATCTTCGATGATCCTTATCGATATAGATCGAGGTGGTCACGGTCCAGGCATATGCTTCCCTTGTACTGTATCTCGAAGCATATACATATCCTATGATCCGATCATCCTTTAAACAAACGAGATATGGATAGTTTCTTTTTATCTTCCGTATCCTTTCAGCGAATTCTTCAACAGTCGGAACGGCATATTCAAAAGAAACAGCCGTGGATAACACATAATACGAGTAGATCTCAAGCAGTCTTTCCGCATCCTCCGGACGCGCTTCCCGAATCATGACCCCCGGGGACGGGGTTAGTGGTCCATTTTTTATATCCATATTGCAAATTCCTCTTAATAACTATATAATTTCAAGGTCAAATCATTTGACATTCGTTTTTTATTTTCGTATAGGGAGTGTGTTATGCCTAGAAAACCCAGAATCATGAGTTCAACCGGCATATATCATATCATACTTCGTTCTGTAAATCAGCACATCATCTTTGAAGAAGAGTCCGATTATCAGAAATTCCTTTTTATTTTATCAGATTGTAAAAAGAAATATGATAGCGATATTTTTGCCTATTGCTTAATGGATAATCATATCCACCTGTTGCTTCGTACCGATAATGATAAACTATCCAGTTTCTTTCAAAGCCTCGGAACTAGATTTGTCCGTTGGTACAACAGCAAGTATTCACGTAGCGGTCATCTGTTTCAGGATCGTTTCTACAGTTCGGTTATGGAAAACGACAGTGCTTTCCTGTCTGCACTTGTTTACATTCATAACAATCCGGTTAAAGCAAATATGTGTCGTTATGCATCTGAGTATCGTTGGAGCAGTATTAACGCCTTTTATGGCGAAAAGAATCCTTTGGTAAACGTGTCATTTTCATATGACATCACCGGCACAAAGGATTCTCTACTTCAATTCTTTGCAAGGGAAAACAATCCTAGCGAAGATGATATGTTCAAAAATGATCATCGAAAGATCAATCACTTTCTTACTGATGAAAAAGCCCTCGAAATCTTTAAATCAGTGTCTCATCTTACTTCAATCTCAGATGTCTCAAACTTGGGAAAAACACAGCGGAACCTATATGTTCGATCATTAAGGGCAAATGGCCTAACCATCAAGCAGACAGCCCGGATCATGGACATATCGGAAACTACTGTTAAAAGAATATGTAGGATGACCCTATAACCCCGTCCCCAATGGGCCACCGAATCTATGCATGAGCCAATGAGCAAATTTCAGATTGACCATCATTAATATAATGCAGACTGCTATGAGTATTATCGTCACAGCGCCAAAAATCATATGCCGAGAACAATTGATCAGAATGATCACACTTACAGGTAAACAGATAATGCTTGTAATAAGTGACGGGATGTACTTTCTGATAAAAATACTCTGCCCGATATGTACCGCAAAATGTGCCGTAAGAGAAATCAACAGCCCGAACCACAGCGCATATAATACATCGTTTTCAAAATAATATGCCAGAAGGCTGATGCCGAAAAACGGAATGAACTCTTCATATACCGCAAGTGCCATTCCCGCGGTCGTAAAATCCTTGTATGCCGCAGTGATCCCCGGATACTTCTCAAATATCTCCGGGTTATTCCTGAAAAACCATCCAAACCCTATGATCTCTTCCATATCATGAAATATAAATATGATGGGTAAAAGTAACAGATATTCTCGCATTTTAAAATGGCCCTATAACTCCGTCCCCGATAGGTCACCCTTTCTTCCGATAACAGCCCATAAGATGAACAGATAAACAAAACCTATGCAGGCTGTAACGAACTGGATCACAGAGAACATCGCTTTAAATATCGGAAGCTTTTCACGCAACGGGCTTTGGGCGGGAAGAAAAGTCGGGAGAAGCCACAAACCTATCGTAACCCCCATGACGACACCCTTGGCAAGAGCACAAACAACGGCCTTAAGGTATACCGTGAAATTCTTAAGTCCCTCAGAGCCTTTACTCAGGTCTTTGTGCATAAGAAAATGAAATGCTAAAACAAGCACGATATTTCCAAGCATGATTAGCGGAATGATACCGGGCACGGCCGACATTACCGGCGAAGGTGCCATGAAAAAGGCCGTTATCGGAGTGATCATTCCAAGTATGATCGCACAGGGCAAACCTACTGTCAGTTCCGCAAGCAGCAGACAGGTATTGACTATAGGACCCGTTATAAAAACGCTAAGGTTCTTAAATATCTGACTTACCACACATAATGCCAGCAGGATCGCTGTTATAGCTATCTCTCTTGTTCCAAACTTTTTCTTTTCCATATGAGTTGCTCCTTTATGTATTATTGTTTATCAAAAAACTATCCTTCACTTTCATTTTGTTTCTATTATCTTTTTATATGGCATGAGCATACCCTGCGTCATGTTAGAACCGATCTTTTTTGCGATCTTTTTATTGTTTATGAGCATACCGACAGCATACATTCCGAGTATCCTTCCGATGTTTTTCTGGGGAAAATCGTAAAATCCGTGTTTTTTATTGAATCTGTGATCTTCTCTCATCAAGCCCTGCATTGTATATATAAGATCCCTGAAGATCTTAAGTCCTCCGACTCCGTAAAAATTTGCGGGCTGAACATAATGCTCGGAAAGAGCGTATTCCATTTCCGAAGCGAGCATATCGATCTGCGCATCCGTATCATGTTCGTTTGATGCGATATGCACGAGATAATTATTTCCGACCTGGGCTCTCGCTTCGATGAGTGTCTTAAGGTTCGGCTCGGAAGACAGATGTCCGTTTATGATATATCCAACGGGTTTGCCCATCGTAACGGTACGATGTCCGTTACAGAACTGTCTGTCATCGAAAGTCTTAAACAAGGATCCCATGGAATGGTCTTTTATCTTAAAAGCATACACGGTCGCATCCGCAGTCTGGATCTTTTCCCTTAAAAAGCTGTCGAAACCGTCCTTATAAATACATTTTCCGGAAGATGCACAGTTAAAACATCCGAGACATCCTCCCGCAAACGGGAATTCGTTAAGATCTACTGTCTTTGTCTCATAGCCGAAGATCTTTCTGAACCTTTCCGTCATGTTCCTAAGATCCTTGTCTTCTTTCGCGCAGTCGGTTACTATGACAACCTTTTTCCCTTTCTTTTTGGGCCTGTCTTCGATATCGAATTTTGCAGGGATGAGTCTTTCCCGGTCTTCAACGCGACCGCCCTCTTCGTAAACTCCGAATTTAACGGACCAAAGGACATGATGAAAGAACGAAAGCGCATCATGACGTCCCCGTTTATTAAGAAGATCTTCCATGTCGGCAGATAAACCTCCGACATATTTGAGGCGCAGGTCAAAGCAGTTTTCTTTTATGAACTCGTGAGACGTAGTATCGTAAAAATGCTTGGAAGTGGTTATCTGAGCGGCATATTTTCCGGAAAGATCAATACCTTTTTCTTTTATCAGTTCGATAAAACGGTGAAGCTGAGACGGTACAAGGAACGTATAAACGGGATAGCAAAAAAGGATAAGATCGGCCTCTTTCAAAAGTTTTTCCGATCCGGAAAAATCCTTTTCGAAGCTTCTTATCATTCTTCCCGCATTTATGAATTCGTATTTATGTTTTGGATAATATTTTTTAATATAGAGTACAGTCTGCAACGTGATGCTGTCATCACCCGAAGGCGATCCGTTTATAACGAGGATCTTCATATCGGTCTTCCTTCCTTAGGGATCCGCATATCAGTTTGAATTCTCTGATGCATAATCCGAATAGCTCATGCCCGTATACTTTTTAAAGCATCTGCCGAAATAATTTGGATCGGGTATCCCGACCTCGGATGCTGTAACGAACATCTTATAGTTTGACTTCGCAAGTTTAATGGCCTTTTTCATCCTTAGATCGGTAAGATATTCGACAAAATTCACCCCCGTATCCTGCTTGAACTTACGTGAAAGATAGCTTGAACTGAATCCGAACTGCTGGGCAACAAATGCCAGATTGAGTTTGGAATCGGTAAAGTTCTCTTCAACATATTTTTTGATATTGTCGATCGAGTTGACCTCACCGGGGATATCGTTTTCACCCTCTATCCGGAGTTCTTCCCAGTAATCCCTTTCATTCAAAAGCTTACTCTTTACCCGTTCAAGGACCTTGGTTATCTCCGCACGGACCATCGGTTTCAGCATATACTCGAACACAGGCAGGGAAACACATTTTCTTGCATACTCAAACTGGTCTATAGCGGTCATGATGATGATCACGAGATTCGGATAACGTTCGGTAGCTGTCTCGGTAAATTCAATACCGTTCATAAAGGGCATTGAAATATCAACAAATGCTATATCAGGCTTAAGGTCATCAATAACATTGATCGCCTCGATCCCGCTGGCAGCTTCTCCGACTACCTCCATATTCAGCGACTCCCAGTTGATGGAAGCCCGCATCAGTTTTCTGGCCGATTCTTCGTCATCTATAATCATGACTCTGAATTTTCTGTCCATATTCTCTCCTTAACGCTTTGTTTTCAGATCCTTCTTTGAGGTACTGAGATCAAAAATTCTATCCTGGTATATTCTCCGGGTTCACTGCTTATCCTGACAACATCGTCATTATTACAGTAGATCCTTATCCTCTCTATGGTACCCCAGAGTCCGAAACTCTCTTCGGATTTATCTTCGGGTCCGGAGCTTCCCGCACTCATCGCACGCTCTATCATTTCCTTGGACATCCCGACTCCGGTATCCTCGACCGAAAGGTGTAATGTCCCGTCTTCAAGATGTGCCGCTATCTTAATGACACCCTTTTCACCCTTTAATCTTATTCCGTGATATATACTGTTCTCAACCAACGGTTGCAGGATAAGTTTGGGCACGATGAAATCTTCCGCATTCTCATCGATGTCATACGAATCCTCTATGATGTCGCCGTAACGGAGTTTTTGAAGCGAAAGATAATCTTTTACTATCTGCACCTCACGCGATAAGGGTATCTCCCTTACTCCTTTGCTGAGGAAATTCCGATAAAAGCTTCCCATTGTTTCCAGCGCATCATGAACCTTATCGGCTCCCGCATCAAGTGCAAGGAATCCGATAGTCTCGATCGAATTATAAAGAAAATGGGGCTTTATCTGTTCCTGAAGGACCCTCATCTCTGCCCGTCTTATGGTCTTTTCGTTATCGACATTCTGCTCATAAAGTTCATTGACTCTCAGGACCATCGCGTTGTAGGAATCCCTAAGCATTCCTATCTCGTTATCAACGATCTTTGCATCAATGGTCTCAAGCCGTCCGGTTTCTTTATTATGTTCCATCGCGCGCGTAAGTTCCTTGACGGGATTCGTAACGTTTCTCGTAACAAAAGCACTCGTGATTATAACAAGCAATGAAAAGATCAGGATCAGAAGTATTATGACCTTTACAGTCTCAAACATGACGAACCCGTTGCCCACGGGAGTCGCGCATCCGATGACCAATGGTGTTTCCGGAACCTTGCAATATGAGATCATGATGTTGGCAACTCCGTCGCGGATCATTTCATGTGTGATCTTCTCCGAGCATTCACCGTACGGAATGAATTCCTTTAATCTCCTTTCCCCCGAAAGGACAACTCCGTCTTCCGAAATAACAGTAAGAGCTCCTCCGCCCAATACATCAAGTTTCCGGTCAAGGCAGACCGTTGATATATTCATGAACAGTATACCTATCTTCTCCTGTGAAGAAATATCATTTATCACCCTTCCGATACTGACTACAGGTACCCCGTTTGTCCTCATGATCGCTCCGTTACCGTTTATTGAGATAACGGACGCCCCACGTTTTTCAAGTATATCTGCAAGCCATTCTTCGTTTTTCATCTTATTATCGTCGAGGGTATATTTGTCATGGCTTGAATTGATGTAAAGGCCGTCGTTCCTGAACGCAAAGACGGAATCGACCATCGTCGTAACATTAAGAATGCTCAATACGCTGTAACGCGTTCTGTTCTTCAACCCTCCGTCTATTGCCCCAATGTCAGCACACAGATAGTTGACCAGCCCCTTATCCATCATGATAAGACGCGATAATTCCTTATAGCGGTTAAGCTCTGCCTGAACACCGTCCTCCAGTGAATTAAGGGTCCTTTCCGCCTCGACTTTGATATTTTTTATCCGTTCCTGACGTACCAGATAAAGAACAGCAAAAAAGAAGGAAACCGCCATGATAACGACCATAAAGAGTGTGATGACCCTTAAACCCGTTACAAGTGAATTCCTTTTTTTTCTTATTATTTTCGACTCTTCTTTTATCGAATCCATAAACGCTCCGTATATGCTATTTTATCACTCATAACGGATAAAATCGAGTGGGTCTCCTTTTGATCCTTATCCGCACAAAAAAGAAGACCGTATTAAACGATCTCCTTTTGATCTTTCTGTATGATCACAGGTATCGGGATAATTAACCCTTTACCGCACCGACCATGAAACTCTCCTGAATACGTCTGCTCATGAAAATGTATACAAGGAGCATGGGGAATGTGGCAAGGACAAGTCCGGCACCGACAAGACCCCAGTCAGTAATGTTACTACCCTTAAGATTTGATACGAATACGGGCAGTGTGTAATGAGCCTCATCTCCGAATACGCTGGCGAACATGAACTCGTTCCAGCACTGAAGGAAGATGTATATACCCATCGTAGCCAAAGCAGGCTTCATAAGAGGAACTATGATATGGAAGAACGTTCCCCACGTTCCGCAGCCGTCTATGCAGGCTGATTCGTCAAGTTCCTTGGGAATATCATTCATAAATCCGGTACACACCATTATCGCCATCGACAACGAGAACGCGGCATACGGAATGATAAGTGACCAGTAGCTCTTAAGGATACCCATCTTACTGAAAGAAACATAGATAGGATAAAGAGCAACATGCATCGGTATCGTGATACCAAGCATGAAAATGCTGTTTAACGTCTTACTTCCCCTCCATGCAATCCTTGTTATCGCATAAGTGGCCATCAGTGCCGCGATAAGGCAGATGATGATCGTCAGGGCCGCAACCAGCACGCTGTTGCAAAAACTCTTTTCAAGACCTCCGTTGGCAAAGAACTGCCTTACGGGAGGATTACCTGTTTTCTTACCAAGGGTAAATACTCTGGCATAATTGCTCCAGAGCCACTCTTTGGGAAGGCCGATAACGTTGGAGCCCGTGATCTCGTTTGTACTCTTCAAAGAAAAAGTAAACAGATAGTATAACGGGAACAGATCGATAAGCAGCCATACTACGAGTCCGACATATATCAGCGCTGCTACGAATTTATTCGTTTTCTTAACGCTGTACATTTCCGGATCAAATGAAATCGCTTTACTTTTTGCCATACAAATCTCTCTCCTTAAACATCCAATTGATCAGGATAGCAAAGCCGAAGCACATGATGATCATGATGACCGCTATGGCACTGGCTATACCACCCGCATTATGAAATGCATACCGAACCAGCAACAAACTTGGAACTTTGTACGAACAGTTATAGGCATCTTTTGCAAATACCTTGATAAGATCGTAAGACTTTAATGATCCGGTTATGGCAAAAATGATACTAACTTTGATAATGGGCTTGATGGTAGGGATGATGATGTATCTGTTAACCTGACCATCCGTAGCGCCGTCAAGCATTGCAGCTTCACGAAGATCCGGAGAAACACCTTTTATTCCGGCATACATCAGAAGCATATGATATCCGACATACTGCCATATCGTGGGTATGAATACCGCAAGGAGCGCCGTCTTGGGATTACCCAAAAGTCCCTCCGGAGGAAGAACATCGCTGATGTTAAGAGCAGCGGCACCCTTTACGACAAGGCCGTAAATGGGATTGTATATTTTCTCCCACAGCATACCGATAACAACCGCAGAAATCAAAACCGGTGTAAAGTATACTGAAAGATAGAAACGTTCACCTTTGATTCCTTTACCCAGCATAAGCGCAAGTCCCAAAGCCAGGGGCAACTGGATAAAGACAGACAGAGCCGCCAAGATAAGTGCATTTATAACGGCTTTTCCGAAATCGTACTGTTTATTAAACAGATCAATGTAATTCTGGAATCCGACAAATTCTCCGGGATCCGAAAAAGTTGGATACTGGTACAAACTGTGATGAACTGAGGCAATTATAGGCCAGATCAAAATGCCTATGAACAGAACCAGGGCCGGAAGCAGAAACAGGAAAATCGTAATAGGTTTATTCTTCTTATGCATGATATTTTCCTTCCGTTTCAGGAACAGTGTAATAAAAATGCGGCCTCCCCCCATCCTCATTTGGGAGAAACGGGAAAGGCCGCTATTTTGTGTTACTTAATGATTACAGATATTTACTATCTGATAGCGCCAGCCAGCTCTTCAATGAAGCCCTGACCATCAAGCTCTTTACCGTATACCTTAGCTACAGCGTCAAGATAAGGATCCTTATCTACTGCGCTCATAGCGGTATCACCAAACAGAACGTAAGAATCAGCGTTAGCGCAGATCTCAGATACTGCCTGTGTCAGAGGGTTGATTGTACTTGTATCGCCGTAAGGGATCCAAGCAGGAAGTCCACATCCGTCAAGGTAACCATAGTGACAGATGAGCTTTCCGAGTTCAGCAGCGTATTCAGCAGCTATTTCAGCGTTAGGTGAAGAAGCAGTTACTGCAAGAGTATCTGAAGGTCCACCGATGAGCTGACCAAGCTTAGACTTGCTAGAGTCGATTACAGGGAACTCAGTAACCTTAACCTTAGGAAGGAATTCTTCGTTGCTTGCGAAGTCTGCACAGTTCCATGTACCGTTCTGATAGAATGCTGTTCTGCCTGCGATGAAGTTAGCCTTAACATCATCGTTAGGAAGAGAAGCACCAGCGGGATCGAAGTAACCCTTGTCGATCATTTCCTGGAATGTATCAACAGCCTTAGCTACGTCAGGGTTGTTGTAAGAAGCTCTTCCAAGGAAGATGTCGTTAAGAGCGTCAGCACCTATGCTCTTCTCTATGATGGGCTCAAGGTACTCTGTAACACACCATGTCTCACCACCTGCACATCCGAAAGGAATGATGCCGGCTGCTACAAGGTCATCACAGCACTTGATCAGCTCGTCGTAGTTCTCGGGAACCTTGTCGCAACCTGCCTGAGCAATAAGGTCCATGTTAGCGAAGAGAGCAACGATGTTCATTGTTGTAGGAACACCATAGTGCTTTCCGTCGTATGTTGTGTTACCAAGCATACTCTCAGGAAGCTCGCTAGAGTACTTAGCAAGAACATCATCAAGACAATAAACTCTGTCCTGAGCTACGAAATCGCCAAGGAAAGCGCATGACCATGTGAAGAAGATATCAGGAAGTCCTTCGCCTGATGCCATAGCAGCACTGATCTTTGTCTTGTAAGCTTCGTTTTCGATTGCTTCCCATTCAAGTGTGATATTGGGATACTTTTCAGCCATCTCAGCGATCGCTGCTTCATAAGCGTGACGGTTAGAGTCACCCTCTGTAGCGATACACCACATTGTTAGTGTGACAGGTTCGTCACTTACAGCTGTATCTGCAGCTGTATCTGCAGCTGTGTCTGCAGCTGCGTCTTCAGTTGTGTCTGCTGCTGCAGTGTCTGTTGTGTCAGCTGCTGATGTGTCTGCTGCGGGTGCGCTTGTGTCTGCTGCAGGAGCAGCTGCGTTACTACCGCACGCTACAAGTGACAGAACCATAACGGCTGCCAACAGTGTTGAAACTAAACGTTTCTTCATAATAAAACCTCCTTATGAAACTTGGTTTTGGCAGTATGCCTGCCGTTTCTATCAAAAGCGGTTACCCGCCAATGACCCAAAATTTTCTCACAACTATAATATATATGAATAATTTTATGTATAGAATGTAAATCTTTTACCTTTTTAAGCATAATTTTTACTTCTTGTGAAAATTGTGCTTATTTTTTGTGCAATATGTCTATTAATATAGACGGTTTTTATTGTTGTCAAATGTAGTTTTCTATACTACAATATGTAGAGTGTTTTGTTTAACGCCGTGTCCGAAACACTTTTCAGGAGGAATTAACGTGAGTTTTGCAATAATATCCGACACATCCTGTAATGTTCCGATGAGGATTCTTGAACCCGAGGATATAACTCTGGTTCCCTTTTCGTATTATCAGAAGGATGATGACAGCAATGTAATGCAATGCATAGATATTGATTCTTTCAACGGAAAGGAATTCTATGACCGTATCCGCCAGGGTATCCTGTACAATACCTCCCAGGTGTCTCCGGGAGCGTATTTTGATACGATATCCGAATACGCCAAAAAAGGACAGGATGTACTTTATATCTCCATGTCTTCGGGTATCAGCGGATCATATAACTCTTCTCTCGTAGCAAAAAAGATGCTTGAAGAAGAATTCCCTGAAAGGAAATTCTTCATGCTTGATACCAAGGCAGCTTCGCTCGGTGAAGGAATAGTCCTTCTTGAAGCGATCGAATTAAGAAAACAGGGCCTTACCATAGAGGAATGTTACGAAAAGCTTTCCAAAATGTCGGAATGTGTTTATCAGGTATTCACGGTTGACAGTCTCCGCCATCTTCAGAGGACCGGAAGACTCTCAAACGCAGCGATGATCATAGGTAACCTTCTGAACATCAAACCCATACTTATGGGTAATGAGCTCGGGCAGATCATCAATGTCGAAAAGGTGCGCGGAAACAAGAAAGCGATAAAAGAAATGGCTGACCGTTACGATAAGCTCGTAAAGGATCCGGGAAGTCAGATCGTCGGTATAGCCCACTCCGACAACGAAGAAGATACCGCTTATCTCATAGAGTTATTAAATAAGAGCAACCCGCCAAAAGAGATACTGACCGTATGTTACGAACCCGTGACCGGATCACATGTAGGTCCCGGAACGGTTGCTCTCTTCTTCCTTGGCGACGAAAACGTAAGATCTTATCAGAAAGCCCAGACCAGCATAATAGATACTGTCAGGAACATCGTGGACGACTTGACATAGATCTGCTATTTTGGAATAATATCTGTGAAACGGAGGTTCATATGGCTGATTTTGTTAGTATTGATGCCGAAGATGATCAGTTTGCATATCGATATGATACGCAGCTTCTCATCGACAGAAGAGACAAAGATCTGGACGAAGACGATATCGCGGATTATATCACGGAACATTTTGAAGGAAACAGCCTCATAGCTGCAGGGGACGAGGATATGGTAAAGATCCATTTCCACACCAACGAGCCCTGGAAGATCCTTGAATACTGTAATTCCGTAGGCGAGATATATGATATCGTTGTAGAGGACATGATCAGACAGTCCGACGGCAAACAGGGTTAAACGATACGCCTTCTGACGTATGTATAACAAAAGCCTTCCCGCAAAGGGGAAGGCTTTTTACGTTCCATGATCTGTTCCGTCAAAGCATGATATTTTGCCTTTAAGGCAGATACATCTCATATCCGAGGATAACATTATCATTATCATCAAGGAAAATGTACATCGGCGGATCGGGATATTCATTAAGTAATCCAACAAAATCCTTGGGCCACATCGGGTTGTAGTAAGGAGATCTTTCGTATTGGATAAAGAACCTGGCTTTATCAGATATCTTATATTCTACAGTCTTGCCGTCTTCACCCATTATCTCGAAATCATAATCCAGATCATCCGCAGTCATGCCGTATTTCTTCAGAAGCTCTTCATCATTCTCCGTTACGAGATCAATTTCGTCCGCAACCAGATAATAAGTGTTTCCGTCCTTGGAAGTTTTAGCCTGAACTTCGGCAAGGATCACTTTTGCTACGGTAGCATCTTCGCCTTCAGTGGTAAGATAATCGTGCATATCGCCGTACGGCATAAGGTACATCAGCTTAGATAAAACGAATGTTGCAAGCTCTCCGTCCATAACTTTCGAATCCTTATTTATGACAATAGCATAGACCAGAACGAATTTATCGGACTGAACGAACTTGGCATTGCATCTTACCTCCCTGCCGTCCACGGTACCGTTCCAGATCGCATACAGGCATTCTTTTCCTTCAACCGTCACCAGATCGTGCATCCATTCATCATCATCCGAGTCGAAGATATAAAGATCCGACTTGTTATCCGTTATCATATCTGTGTATTTGTCTACAAATTCATCCTGATCATTCTTAAGATCGTAGGTCTTATCATCGAAACATGCAAAGTTTCTTATGAAATATTCACCCTCATACTCATCCGTAAAATCATATGAATTACTTTCGTAATCAATGTCAGACTTTATGTTCTTAAGTCCGGGAAGATCAGTCTGACTTGAGAGGATGGAATTATTAACAAGAAGGCTTCTTGAGTAGAACCCGTATCCTCCGTCCGGGTTGAAAAGACCGTACGTGGGCATCTCCGCGGGAAGGTGCATCTCATCCGATTCATAATCATAGAACTGCCAGTATACCCAGTCGACATACTCATCGGAAAGGAATCCCGTACCCATCTCGGGTGCATATATCTCCAGAGTTTTAGCACCGGCGATCCCGTATGCCTCGGTATAGATATTGAGCATGTCATCAACTATCTCTTCAGTTCCGGGCTCATTCTCATACTCTATATCCAAAACATCGGCTTCATAACGGTTATAGTCTACATCACGCATCTCGCCGAGATGTCCCGAAAATCTTGCGCGATATACCGTTCCGTCGGGATAACCTTCTCCGATCTCGCCCATGTTGAAGTCATAATACTCTCCTTCGAAAGAACCGTCTTCATGGACGCGCATATCGGTCTCCCAGCCTCCGGCTCCGCTGGTAAAGTAGAACAGGTAATTCTCCATATCCGCATAAACTTCGTTCGAATCCCTGATCGTTGCGCTGAGTACATAATAAAGATCGATATTGTCAGAACCTTTAAAAGTCTGAACCCTGTAAAAAGACAGATTTCCGTCTTTATCCTCATATGAAAAGACCATATCCGTGCTTAAATCGGGAACGTGCACTGTCACATACAGCGGAGTCTTGGTAGAGATCTTATCTACCGAAAGGATTTCACACACATAATACGGGCATGCATCATAAGGTTCGTCGGTCTCTACCGGAGGATCTATCAAAATATCTTCATTCGTCCCGGTGATCCTGTAGATCTTAAAATTATTTACTTTCCCGGTTGCTTCAAAAACAAATCCCGCAGCGGATTCCGTTCCTTCCGTTTCATATTCGTCGCAATCGGAAAGATCGCCGGGATAATCGTCTTCATTGTAGACCTTTATGAGACAACCGCCGGTTTCCTCTTCCTTCTTTTTCTTCTTTTTCTTTTTCTTCTTTGTTGTCTCCTCTTCCTCTTCCTCATCTTCTTCCGAAGATTCCTTTGAGTCTTTTTTGCCCAAAGAAGAGCAGGCTGTAAACGATGATACGCATATCATCGCAGCCATGACAAGGATCAGTATCCGATACAGTCTTTTAGCCATTGTTCTTACTCTTTTGTATCTATATCCGTTCAGGGTGTATACCCCTCGATAAGTGCATCAACAATCTCTTCGCGGTCCCACTCAAGTGTCCTTCGGTTAAACAATCCGAAGAGTTCACCCGTTCCCGATGAAAGGTTATTATCCCAGACTACAACGGGAACTTTGTATTTGCTCGCAAGAGTCATATAATCTCTCATCCATTTTACGACTTCTTCGTCATTATTGTCACTCGGGCTTCCTTTTCTCTCGGCTCCGAACTCTGTCATGACCACCGGTATCCCTTTGCTCAGGAAATACTTGTTGAGCTGGCCGAATGTCCATACTATATCGCTCTTATGCGATCCGTTCCATGTATCGTAATCTCCGTCGTGTTTAAACGTAAAATCATAAGGCGTATATGCATGGATGGACACACCGACATAAGGATCGTCTTCCGGAACTTTGACATCCTTAAGAGCGGAATCCATGAAGCATGCGGCTTCCGAAGTGATAAGGAGCAGTCTCTTTTCGTTGTTGCCTCCGGTCGAACGGACGGTCTCAATAAAGATATCCTCAAGTTCGCTTATTATCTTTCTGTTCTCGGCCGTACCGCCTTCCCATTCTTTTTCACCGCCTTCGTCACGGGGTTCGTTAAGTCCCTCAAAGATCAGGTGATCGCCGTAGTCGTTGAAATAGCATGCTATCTGCATCCATATATCGGCAAACTTGTCATATGAATCGTCTATCATTGCTTCGGTCGGGATGAGCCATCCGGTTTCATGGTGGGTGTTCAAAATGACATACATATCATTTTCGATCGCATAATCGACCACTTCGCCGACTCTCTCAAGGAATTCTTTTTTGATGATATAACCTTCATCGGTCTTTTGTGTATACTGTCCCCAGGAAACAGGTATCCTTATCGTATTGAACCCTTTTTTCGCGATCGCATCGATCATCTCCTTCGTGGTCTTCGGATTGCCCCAGTCGGTCTCCGATCCCAGAGCGTCAAGAGAATTACCCAGATTCCATCCGCACTTAAGCTCGGCCACAAGTTCGGTAGCTTCAAGCCCTCTCATCTTTTCATATCCCGGAGGTACGCTCTTTACCTGCAGATCATCCGGGTTCATCAAAGATATTTCTTTTACATCATCTATCACTTCGGTTCCTTCTTGTTCTTTATTTTCCGGTTCGGCAGCGTCATCATCCGCCGCTTTATCTTTATCATCGGAAGTGTCGGCAGCATCGGTGTTTTCAACTGATGTTTCCGTGTTCCCGGCGGAGTTATCGTTTTCAGCAGGTGATGCATCGACGCTTTCCGAAGATACACCGTTTTCTTCGACGGAGGTATCACTGACCGTGATTGCCCCTGTACCGCCTGTGCTTATAAATGAATGATTCCTGAAAGAAACCGCTACCATCGCACCGATACCTATAAGGATGAGCAAAATTATAAGAAGCAGGACCTTAACGCTTACGCTTCCCTTTTTGTTGCCGAACAGCCCTCTGCCCGGTTCGATAGCATGTTGAGGGCACATTTCCTGACAGCAATAGCATCTTATACATTTTGAATAGTCGTAAACGGGAGGTGCACTCTTTCCGTTCTTAAAGTCAACTGCCTTTCCCGGCACCGGACAATGCTCCACACATATCCCGCATTTGATACATTTGTTTTTGTCTATAACAGGTCTTCTTGAAAGTCTGGTCATGATTCCCGAGTACTCCATAAGGAACGTCTTTTTCGGCTTTTCTCTCCCGACATCAAAAGTTCCGTTCCCGATCTTTTCAAACAACTCTTTGGGGGTTACGTTCCGACCGGTTTCCCCGTCGGCAAGAACGATCTCTATCTCTTCTTCCCGATCCGTTCCTATTCCCATCCTCATGCCCTGGGAATTGGTCGGAACAAGCTCGGGATCCAGATCTACCAGATAACAGTATACCGTATCCAGCGCAACCGGATCAGCAGATAATAAGATAACGTTCATCGGAACCGACTTTCCGGCAGAAGGGCCGTTTCCCTCCATTGCCATGATACCGTCCATTATATGCAGCCTCGGATGCGTGTATCTGTGGATATCAGCCAGCATCCTGGCAAAAACAGTCTCGTTCGGAAATTTTACATGGCCCTGTGCCTTACGGTAGCCGCAGATGAAACCGTAAACGTTTTTAACGGCACCTGTTATCCTCTCCAGGGCATGCGTCTTCATCTTGCAGACATTTATGATCGCATCGACTTCGGTTATCTCCCTGCAGAAATAAAACTCCTTACAGGCCATACCGTCCGGAAAGGATACGGAAATCTCTTCTGACATCGGGACCGCTCTGGCTCCGAACGTATTGTCTTCATCAAGTCCCAACGACTTTATCACTCCCAGACCGCTGCCGTGACCGGGAGAATCGCCGTAGCTTACATCATTGCACCCGTATTCGTTAAGCAGGCGGAAAACACCTTTCAGCACCGAAGGGTGAGTAGTCACTGCTTTATCGGGATCCGATGCGCTCAAAAGATTCGGCTTTACAAGGATCTTTTCATCCCTTTTGACGAAATTTTCCATGCCGCCAAGCAGATCCATGCCTTTCCTCAGGCATTTATACACTTTTTCTTCATCGTAGTCATCGCAGGGGATCACCACTACCTTTGATCTTACTGAATCCATATTTTCTCCCGAAAGATATAATACCCTATTTTCGCTCATTTTCCAAATATCTCAATAAAAAAGCGCCGGGAATGAACCCGACGCTTTCGCGATCCGTTTGATTATTTATTTTGCGAATGATATCATCATTTGAATGAGATATCGATATCTCCGGATGTACAGTGAACATCTATCTTCTTTCCTGAAGATGCCCTCTCCGTATAGCTTCCGTCTATCTCTTTTCCGTCAAAAACAATTTCTCCCGAAGTCGCCTTAAGATTAACATCGTAATCCGAAGGAGCCCCGTTAAGCTGTATCATCAGGTCACCCGATGTAAGACCGCATTCAACGTTATCGGCGGTAAGATCGTTGAAAGTGACTGTTCCGCTGGTAAGTCCCACTTTCAGATTTTGGGTTCTGCATCCGTCCGACACTACATCTCCCGATGATAATGCCAGTTCCAGAGTACCAAACTCACCATTTTCAAGCCTTATATCGCCTGAAGAAAGTGTAAGGTTAAGCTTGTCACATATACTGTTAGCGATGTTTATCTCTCCCGAAGAAGCTAAGACCGAACCGTTCATGTTAAATCCGTCCAGCGAGATCGATCCGGATGAACATTTAAGTTCACCCTTATACATTTTGTCATTGTCGGGTATCGTCAGAACATAATACTGTTCACCGGAGTAGCCGATACTCCTGAAATCCAGCAGTACCCATGAACTCGGTTTCTGTACGATCTCGAGTTTTTTACCTTTCTGTTTTACCTCCGGTATATTATCTTCACGAGCATGATATTCGAGTGAATATCCGTTACCTTTTACAACCTTTACATCTATAGAAGATACTCCCAGGATCAGTTCGTCAAACTCTTCTATATCTACTGTTCCATCAATTATCTCTCTGTCTGTCACAGATGCGTTCTTACCGATACTTACAAACGGGGATGCCCCGAATTTGAGTCCGGATATCATCAGCACTATGCCTATGAGCAAAGCGGCTATACCGGCTATGACCGCCGTAACTTTAAACTTATTCATATGAAACCTCCTTTTCGGCCATCTTAGCCATCCTGCGTCTTCTGAAAATGTTTATTATCCCTTTAGTAAGCGAAGCTACCGTCAGGAAGAACAGTATTCCTATTCCAAACATCAGCAGTCCGACTCCCATCGTAAACAGTTTCTGGCCGAACCCTGCGACAAGTAAACCCCAGAAAAAAGCTGCCACACCTGATATGATCCCTGCGACCGAAACAACACACAAAGCGAACAGTACAGCAAACAGGGTTATCAATAAAGCTAAAACGATCGCGATCACCGCTATTGCCAGAGGAAGCGAGATCGGGAGCGACAGAAGCCCCAGCACGGTAAGCCATGCGACCGTAGCCTTACTTTTAACTGTCTTGGTCTCTTCAGCCTGCTCGGCATGTTTGATAGCACATTCGTCGATTATATCTCTTGAAACATCCTTGGGTGTTCCGAGTTTTGAAAGCACATCTTCATCTTCTCCGATCCCCATGTCTTCAATGTATTCTTCATAGTATTGTAATGCGTCTATCCTGTCTTCTTTGGGAATGTAGCGAAGACGCTTTTCCAATTCCTGTAGAAATTCTCTCTTATTCATTGGCTCCTCCATCATTTATCACTTCCGAAGCATCAACTTCTATGATCTCATTCTTGTCCGAATCGTTTCCGTTGCCTACGATCAGTCCTGTTATCTTATCTTTGTATTCGATCCATTCCTTTTCGTAAAAGCAAAGAATGCTGCGCCCCGAATCGGTTATCGCGTAATATCTTCTGTTCCTGCCCTGATAGGGTGCATCATAGGTTGTCAGATAACCGGATTTCTGTAATCTCCTGAGGACCGGATATAACGTAGATTCCGATATGTCAACGACCTGTCTGGCCTTCTGAGTTAGTGTATATCCATAAGAATCTTCGTTCCTGACAATCCCCAGAACACAGGCATCAAGTAAAGGTGCTGTTAATTGGTATGTCATAGATAAATCTCCTTTCTTTTAGCTTATGTAATATTATATGCCATATAATATTGTATATGTCAATAGTATTTTCATTTTTAATCTGATTTTAATACAAACCGCAGGATTACGATGTCCTGCGGTTTGTATGTTTATTATGAAGATATTATCACGACCACATCCTATATGATCATATGTTATCAAGTTTAAGATCGTCTTCCCCGATATGTCCGGTTTTTCTTAATATAAGTGCAAATGCCCACGAAAGGATCGCGGGAAGGATAAAGCAGACAAGGATAAGGCCTGCCCAGTCAAATGCCGTGATCGTGCTTTTTGCACCTGATGCGATATCATTCAGCCATCCGGTATAAACCCCGATCTGTCCGACCAGGCCGCACGTTCCCATACCGGAAGCTATTGCTTCACCGTTCATCGTAAGTCCGAAAACACAGGTGGCTATAGGGCCTGTTATCAAAGATGCCAGAGTCGGAGGTATCCAGATCTTGGGATTCTTGACGATATTACCCATCTGAAGCATACTTGTCCCAAGTCCCTGGGATATCAGCCCGCCGACCTTGTTCTCACGATAACTCATAACGGCAAACCCGATCATCTGAGCGCAGCACCCTGCGACTGCCGCTCCGCCCGCCAGTCCGGTAAGACCGAGTGCGGCACAGATCGCCGCTGAGCTTATCGGCAGCGTAAGGACCATTCCGACCACAACGGATACTATCATTCCCATAAGGAAGGGATGAAGTTCGGTAGCCCACATGATAAGCTTTCCTATTGAGCTGGCCGCGAGTCCTATTCCGGGCGCAAGCCATACGGAAAGCAGCGCGCCTGAACATATGGTGACTATCGGAGTCACAAGTATATCTATCCTGGTCTCTTTGGAAACCATCTTACCCAGTTCGGAAGCTATTATCGCGATAAAGAAAACCGCCAGCGGCCCTCCCGCTCCGCCGAGTGTATTGGCGGCATTTCCGACTGCCAGCATGGAAAAAAGAACGAGCGGAGGTGCCTGAAGCGCATAGGCTATGGAAACAGCCATGGCCGGTCCCGCTACGCCTTTGGAGAAGTTACCGATATCCGTAAGCAAAGATATTCCCAGCTGCTGTCCAAGAGTCGAAATGATCGTTCCGACAAGCAGTGAAGCAAACAGACCGCTTGCCATCGCTCCCATGGCATCTACGAAATAGCGTCTTGCGGAAAAAATGATGTTCTTGCGGATGAGAAAAGTTTTAAAACCGTTCTTTGTTCCATTGTTTTCGGACATATAAGGTTCCCCCTTCGCGATCAACTAAAGGATCTTTGACAACCGTTCGCACAGATCGACGAATTCATCGAGGAATTCCTTGTAACCGTCATCAACGAACTTATAGTTTTCTTCCTTAACAGCAAATTCATGCTTCTTTGCCTTTTCACTCATATCCATGGCTCCGATGGTCGCCATGGTTCCCTTAATGGAATGGGCGCCTATACGGTATGCGTCATAGTCCTTATCCTTAACGGAATCACGCATGAGTTCCGCACGGGAAGGTGCATCTTTTACGATCTCGGTAATGACCTTTTTTACAATATCATCGTATCCTCCGCAATGATGAAGTGCGATCGAATAATCGATCTCAGGTATGTTTTTTATACTGTCGCCCGGCGGCGTGGCTTCATGGTTTTCCACAGCGGAAAACTCCATGCTTCCGTCATCATATTCAACGCAATTTGCATCACTTTTACCGTTTGCGTCCTTCTTTTCCTCCGTCTTCTTTTTGGCGGCGGTAACGTCAACCGGTATCACTTTTTCCGGAGGTATATTATTCTTTACGGTCTCTTCAAGTACGATCGATTCGATGGGTTTGGTAAGATAATCGGCAAATCCGGCATCTATGTACATCTGTCTTATCCCGGCCACGGCATTGGCCGTAAGGACGATCGCTTTTGTCTCTCTGTTGAGGGTATGCGGGTCGTTCCTTATCATCTTAAGTGTTTCTATGCCGTCGGGTTCGGGCATCATATGATCAAGAAGGATAAGATCATACTTAAACTCCCTGCAGTTTTTAAACGCATCTATACCGTTTGTACAAAGGTCGAGTCGGACCTCCGTGATCTTAAGGAATTCTTTTACGATAGCAAGATTGGGACCGTTATCGTCCACTGCGAGTACTCTCGCTTCGGGAGCCCTGAAATCGCAGACATGCCTCTCTGTCAGGCTCTGGTTTCTGTGGATATGCTCCGGATCGATGGGAGTCCTGTCAACCACCTTTTGCGGGATCATGACGGAGAATACCGAGCCGTTCAGATATTCGGATTCAACGCTTATCCTGCCGTCCATCGAATCTATGATGCTCTTAACGATGGCAAGCCCGAGTCCGGTTCCTTCTATACTCCTGTTATTAGCAAGATCGATCCTTGAAAAAGCATCAAAAAGATGATCCTTGTCTTCATCCTTTATCCCTCTTCCGGTGTCTTTGACATCAAAGCAAAGGGTAAATACATCATCCGACTCATACATTCCGTATACCCGCAAAGTGATCTTGCCGTTGTCGGTATACTTTACCGCATTGCTCACAAAGTTCAGAAGAACCTGCTTTATCCTGAATTCATCGGAATTAAGTCCGTTCGGAATATCCTTGTCGATGATTATCTCATATTCAAGACCCTTCTGGGCCGCTCTTTCCTTTGCGATCGAATCGATGTCCTCAAGTAACGAACTGAGTTTGTAATCTTCGTTCATTATCTCAAGCCTTCCGGCTTCTATCTTTGAAAAATCCAGAACGTCATTTACGAGCGAAAGCAGCATCTTGCCGGAATTCTGCACTGTTCTGGCATATGAAGCTATATCGGGATCGCTGTTCTCCCTTAAGATCATCTCGTTCATTCCGAGGATCGAATTGATGGGGGTTCTTATCTCGTGAGACATGCTGGCAAGGAAATTGGTCTTGGCATCGGAGAGCTCCACCGCCCTTTTTCTCTCCTTGTCGGCATTGCTAAGGTCCTCAAACTGTTGGCCGACCGAAAGGATAAGAAGGAACAGCATTCCGAAAAACAGCCAGTTTCCGGTATTATTCAGGTTGGGAATGATGATCACGATTATCTCTATCATCGAAAAGAGCATAAATCCCAATATGCCGATGGCCGTATAGCGGTAAGATTCGATATGGCCTTCCCTGTATTCCTTCACCATTAAGATGAGATATGCGATCATTATAAGGACCAGCGATCCGTCTATAAAAAACAGAGACTGGAAGAATTTGAATACCCCTGTGAAATGCAGGATGGTCCAGACAAAAAAGTTTGCCAGTATAAAGATATACATATTAAGATAGAATCTTTCATGCCGGCCGTTCTGAAGCTTGCTCGAATACGCAATATAAGGTACCGGAAGCAAAAGACATATCAGATAAGAAAGTAGTCCGTCGATATGGTAATGTCCGAAAAAAAACGGATAAAAATACGAGTCCGTGATCAGCCAGGCACAGGTCATCATGACAGCCAGTCCTGCATAGATCACGTTTACGGACAGTTTCATTCTGAGTTTAAGAACAAACCCGACTATTATGATCACGATCGACGCACAGAAAAGGACGAGATTAAGGACCAGAGAAATGCCGTAGCGTCCGAACAGAAGCCTGTATACATCTGCCCTTGTACCGACTATTATCTCGGAAATGCCCTTCTTTTTTGAATAGTTTTCCTGCCAGTGACGGACCAGCTTTATTGTTTTGCCGGAATCTGCAATGGTAAGAGGCGTAAAAAAATAGAACATTTTCGTAGGGCCGCCTATCACATGTACATCCCTTGACAGTTTCAGGTCGTTTCGAAGCTTACCGTCAACATAGACCTCGGTATCCCGTACCGTAAGAAAACATATATAGGTATGATTGGATGTCAGTTCGGGAAGAACACCCTCTATGGCAAAAGATCCGGTCGGATCATAGCCGTATTCGCGGTTCAGATCGACCTTTTGCGTAACGCCGTTCTCATCGACGGTCGTCCAGTCCTCCATGAAAACCAGGCTGTAATCCCACGAGTCGCCCTGAACAGTATCGTGGGAATTGTAATAAAACGCATAACATACCGTCAATATCGCAAGTATGATGAATACCGCTTTAAGGATCTTAAACTGTGTGCTGTAAGCCGATCTGTGCATCATGTACCTAATTGTATCAAAACTTCTTCACTTTTTCCATAATATGGTGCATAATAGAAGCGTTTTGAGGTTATGCGATGAATAATAAAAAAGCTTTCTTCAAGGGGTTCAGAGACGGGATCCCGATAGGGCTGGGATATTTTGCCGTGGCTTTCTCACTCGGTATCATGGCAAAGAAATGTACCCTTATACCGATACAGGGATTCATAGGAAGTCTTTTTACCAGGGCATCTGCCGGCGAGTACGGAGTGTATACCATGGTATTACAGGATGCTTCCTATCTCAGCGTTGTCATAATGAGCCTTGTTACCAATTTAAGATATCTTCTGATGAGTACTGCTCTGAGTCAGAAGTTTTCCCCCGAGACTCCTCTTATCAAAAGGATACTCGTAGGATGTTGTGTTACGGATGAGATATTCGGAATATCCATCGCTTATCCGGGATATCTGGCTCCTGCCTATACATTCGGAGCTACCGCAATAGCAGCTCCCTTGTGGGCTCTGGGAACCATGTTCGGCATCATCGCCGGTTCCGTTCTCCCCGTAAAGGCCGTGTCCGCACTGAGTGTCGCTCTTTACGGTATGTTCCTTGCGATAATAATACCGCCCTCTAAAAAAGATAAGGCGGTAGGTGTTGCGGTCATCTGCAGTTTTTTGCTTAGTTATCTCTGCCGGAATCTCGATCTTCTCAAGTCATTGAACTTAAGCTCCGGAACGATAACCATCATCCTGACCTTGCTGATATCATCCGCAGCGGCTGTTATAAGACCCGTACTTACAAATACCGACGAAATGGATTCATGATATGACACATTCTACCTGGATATACATTCTTTTAATGATATTGACCACAAATATAATAAGGGTTATTCCCATAACCCTTATCAGAAAGCAGATAAAAAATCATTTTATCCAAAGCTTTTTATATTATGTTCCGTATGTGACCCTGGCCGTGATGACATTCCCTGCCATTACCGAAGCAACCTCTTCACCCGTTGCGGGTTATGCAGCTTTGGGCCTCGGGATAATTGCGGCATGGGCCGGACTCGGACTTTTCCCGGTATCCGTCATATGCTGTGTCGCTGTATTTATACTCGAAATGCTTCCCATCTAGGATCTTAACGCAAAACCCTCAGCGGGCTTAATCTCTTGCTTCGACAAAGAATTCCTTAAACTCGGTATACCCGTCATTGGAAAGCTGTTCCTTCTGGAATTTCTTATTCTTGTTCATCCTTGATACAAGTACTACATTCCCGCTCTTTCTGAGCGCAGAAGCCTCCTTCATTATATCGCTCAGTCTTTCGGGGCCCATGTTCTTTTCAACGAGAAAAGCTATCTTTTTTCCCGCATCGGGGATCTCATATCCCTGCTCCAAAAGCAACATTACTATTCTTTCAAATCCGATCGAAAATCCCACAGCAGGTGTCTCCTGTCCCGTGAACTTTCCGACCATCTTATCGTATCTTCCGCCGCCTCCGCAGCTTCCTCCGAATTCGGGAATGGCTATCTCGAAAATCGTCCCGGTATAATAACCCATTCCGCGCACAAGTGTGGGATCAAAGACTACTTCAAAAGAAGCTTCCTTTGCCGCATCAACGCTCACCATTATCTCTTCGAGCCAGTCTTTTACCGATCCGTCAATGAAATCTCCGATCTTTTCAGCGATAACTTTAAGACCGTCATTGCCCTTATCTTTGATCATTTCGAAAAGACCCGCATATTTATCTATGCTTTCGGCCGAAAATCCTTCGGCAAGAAGTTCTTCCCTGACCCCGTCCAGACCGATCTTATCCATCTTATCAAGTATGATAAAGACTTCGTCAAAACTCTCTTCTTTAAAGCCTGCATATTCAGCCATGGCTTTTAATATACGTCTGTCGTTGATCCTTATTTCGAAACCTTTAAAACCGAGATTTCCGAGACATGTGGTCGTGGCCGTTATAAGCTCGATCTCTGCAAGGTTTGAAGGATCGCCCAATATATCTATATCGCACTGGTAAAACTGGCGGTATCTTCCTCTCTGAGGCCTTTCCGCCCTGAATGAAGGGCCTATCTGAAGAGCCTTGAAAGGATTGGGCAATGTTGCGCTGTTATTGGAATAGTAACGTACAAGCGGTACCGTAAGATCGTATCTTAATCCGAGATCGCAAAGATCGGCTTCGCTTTGGGCCGTTTCCAGGTTCAGCTTATCGCCGCGCTTCATCACCTTAAATATCAGTTTTTCATTTTCTCCACCTTGCTTGTTGGTAAGATTCTCTATGTTCTCAAGGCAGGGTGTTTCTATTCCGGTAAAACCGAATTTTCTGTATGTGTCCTTGATGACACGTATCACATAGTCCCTTATCTCCATTTCTCCGGGGAGTATATCTTTCATTCCGGTAACCGGTTTTTTACTTAATGCCATTTTTAAATTCCTCCGTTATATCCTAAATGATTTTATAAAAGGAACTTCATTGTCGAAGTTCCTTTCATCAGTGAAATATACAAACTTATTGTTTCTTCGACTATCCGCGCGGATGGGCCTTTGCATATACTTCCTTGATATGCGAATGGTTCATATGCGCATAGATCTGAGTGGTCGAAATATCGGAATGTCCGAGCATTTCCTGAACGCTCCTTAAGTCGGCTCCGTTCTCAACCAGGTGGGCAGCAAAAGAATGCCTTAAGGTATGAGGCGTGATATCCGCAACTATACCCGCTTTCTTTGCGTAATACTTAATAAGCTTCCAAAATCCCTGTCTGGACATGGGCTGTCCCGAACAGTTCGCGAACAGGAACTCCGAATTGGGATCGGCCACCATGGCTCCCCTTGTTCCTGAAAGGTATCTGGTAAGAGCTTTCTTGGCTTCGTTACCGAAAGGGATAACCCTTTCTTTGTTTGCATCACGGCAGACGATATAACCCATGTTGATGTTCACATCCTCTGTCTTTAACGTGATAAGCTCGGTAACACGGATACCCGTAGCATACAAAAGCTCGAGCATCGCCTTGTCACGTATCTCTTTTGAAGAATCACCGGCAGGCTGTTCAAGCAACCTGACCACTTCATCCATAGAAAGGATCTCAGGCATCTTCTTTTCTATCTTGGGCGCATGAAGAGAAGTAGCCGCATCTTCGTCGACCAGTCCTTCCTTAACAAGATAATGATAAAAAGCCTTAAGTGAAGCGATATTACGTGAAACCGTAGCTGCCGAGAATTTATTCTTCTCCAGATACATTACATAACTCGTAAGATTTGTTGCCGTTACTTTTTTTATATCATCTATTCCCTGTTCTCTGAGATAGGAAACAACTTTGTTGAGATCTCTTCGATATGATAGCTCCGTGTTCTGTGACATTTTCTTTACGTTATGTAAATATGTCATAAAGCTATTGATCAATTCTTCCATTCGAAAACTCCCTAGAACGTTTTAACGTTTACATAAACGCCGTGCGAGTTTTATTATAACCACAAAAAAAGTAAATTGCAAACGCATTTTTGCTTTATTTTACAAGGGTTTCGGTCGTTTTTTGATTAAAAATACCACATATCGCCAGCCATAAAAGTTATGACTACTATATGTGGTAAAAATAAGCCAAAAATCTTTTAAAAAATAACAAATGATTGTTTACATAAATTACTTATTGATGTACTTTTCCTTATATGCAAGGATGCCGCAGATCGTTTTCGAATCCTGGATCTCGCAATCGTAGATCCTGCGGATGAGTTCATCTATCTCATAAGCCTGATAGTCGACAAACTCGTCATCATCCAGATGCTGCTCTCCCGCCTTAAGATTTCTGGCAACATAAATGTCTATCTTTTCATTACAGAAAGCCACGGTAGTCTTGATGCTTATGAGCAGTTCAAGATCATCGGATGTAAATCCGGTCTCCTCTTTCAATTCCCTTTTGGCTGCATCAAGCGTGGGTTCTTTTCTGGTCTTAAGTCCGCCGGCCGGGATCTCGAGAGTGTTCCTGTCAAGCGCATTCCTGAATTGCTGTACCATAATGATCCTTCCGTCATCAAGCACGGGAACAACGGCTGCGGCACCTTTATGATCGATAAGATCCCATTCCTTGGTAGTCCCGTCTGGAAGGAGCATCGTATCCCTGTAGTAATCTATGACCGATCCTTCAGCGACCAGTCTTCTGTCTATCCTTTTAATCTGTTCCATACGGTTCTAGTCCTCCAGATACTTCTCAACGGAAGCGAGCTTAACACAAAGAACAAATATCCCGAGTGCTTTCTCAAGTTCCTCTATCGGAGGGAAGGTCGGAGCTATACGGATATTTGAATCGTCGGGATCCTTTTTGTAAGGATATGTTGCACCGGCACCGGTAAGCGTTACGCCGGCTTCTTTACACATTGAAACGATCTTCTTTGCGCAACCGTTCAGAGAGTTGAACGAAACGAAATAGCCTCCGTTCGGTTTGGTCCATCTTCCGATCCCGAGTTCTCCGAGTTCTTTTGTGAGCACTTCATCAACAAGTTTGAACTTGGGCCTTATTATCTCGGCATGTTTCTTCATATGTTCATGCATGCCTTCTATGTTCTTAAAATATCTTACATGTCTTAACTGATTGAGCTTGTCGTGTCCGATCGTCTGGATGGTTATTATGCTTCTTACATAATCCAGATTCTTTTTTGACGCTCCGAGTGCTGCTATTCCGGAACCGGGGAAAGTAACCTTGGACGTCGAGCAGAACTTGAATACCATATCGGGATTTCCCGCTTTCTTACATTCGTTAAGGATCTCAAGCAGTTGTTCTTCCTTACCGTTATAAAGATGATGGATCGTATAAGCGTTATCCCAGTAGATCCTGAAATCTTCGGCTGCAGGTTTGAGATTCGCGAACCTTCTTACGACCTCATCCGAATATGTTACCCCGGAAGGATTTGAATACTTGGGAACACACCATATTCCCTTTACGGCAGGATCGTTATTGACATACTTTTCAACAAGATCCATATCCGGGCCGTCATCATTCAAAGGAATGTTTATCATTTCGATCCCGAACTGTTCGGTGATCGCAAAATGCCTGTCATAACCGGGTACGGGACAAAGGAATTTAACCTTATCGAGTTTACACCACGGTGTCGATCCGCAGACTCCCAGGATCATCGAACGGCATACCGTATCATACATAACGTTAAGTGAAGAGTTACCGAAAACTATAACTTCATCATCGGAGATCTCCATCATATCAGCCATAAGCTTTCTGGCTTCGTGAATACCGATCAGTTCACCGTAGTTCCTGCAGTCTATACCCGCCTCGGAAATGAAATCCGATTCGGGATGAAGTGTATTGAAAAAGTCCGCTTCCATATCAAGCTGCTTAGCTGAAGGAAGTCCTCTTGCCATGTTCAGTTTCAGGCCTTTTGAGCATGCGTCCTTATATTCTTTGTTAAGCTCTTCTTTAAGAGCAAGCAGTTCTTCTTTAGATAATTCTTCGTACTTTTTCATCTTATCCTCCAATGTCATACGCTCACTTATCTTCGTCTGTGGCTTTGTATAATTGTATACAATCCACAACTCTTATATCTTATCTTAATTCATCTCATATTTCAAGACCATACTCAAGTATTCATGCCTTCGTATTTCGTATCGCGTATCTGCGTTGAAAGCATCATATCTTCGCCCCCTCATCACACCCTCTCAAGTTAAGACAAAAAAGAAGACTTGGATCTTGATCCAAGTCTTCCGAAAAATTACTCGTTCGTTATTTAGCATAGTCCACGACGCGGGATTCTCTGATAACATTGACTTTGACCTGTCCGGGATATTCCATTTCGGATTCGATCTTCTTTGAAATATCTCTGGCCATGATCACCATGTCGGTATCGGATACCTGCTCGGGAACAACCATAACACGAATCTCTCTACCTGCCTGAATGGCAAAAGATTTGTCGACACCCTTAAATTCATTAGCGATGTCTTCAAGCTGCTTAAGTCTTGTTGTGTAAGTTTCAAGTGTTTCGCGTCTCGCACCGGGTCTGGCCGCTGAAATAGCATCGGCTGCCTGTACGATGACCGCGATGAGCGATGTGGGCTCAACGTCGCCATGATGAGCTTCAACCGCATTGATAACGATGGGCGATTCCTTATATTTTCTGCAAAGGTCAGCACCCAGCTGGATATGCGATCCTTCCATGTCGTGATCGACTGCCTTACCTATATCATGGAGCAGTCCGGCACGCTTGGCTACACGCACATCGAGACCAAGCTCTGCTGCGAGCAATCCCGAAAGCTGTGCCACTTCGATCGAATGCTTTAATACATTCTGACCGTAGCTCGTCCTGAATTTCATCTTTCCAAGAAGTCTTACCAGTTCGGGATGTATGCCGTGTACATTGACTTCCAATGTAGCAGCTTCACCTTCCTCCTTGATAGTATTCTCGACTTCTTTCTGCGCTTTCTCAACCATCTCTTCGATGCGGGCGGGATGAATCCTTCCGTCAACGATGAGTTTCTCAAGCGCGATCCTGGCAACTTCCCTTCTGATGGGATCAAAGCCTGACAAAACAACCGCTTCGGGTGTATCGTCTATGATCAGATCGACTCCTGTCATGGTTTCAAGGGTTCTTATGTTCCTACCCTCTCTACCTATTATCCTTCCCTTCATTTCATCATTGGGAAGCTGTACTACAGAGATCGTCGTCTCGGATACGTGATCCGCCGCACATTTCTGTATGGCGGTAACAATATACTCCTTAGCCTTTTTGTCAGCTTCTTCTTTGGCGCGATTCTCCATTTCCTTGATCATCACAGCCGTTTCATGTTTCACTTCATCTTCAACAATTCTTAATAAGTACTCTTTTGCCTGTTCGGAGGTTAAACCTGAGATTCGCTCTAACTCGTGCAATCTTTGTTCATTGAGCTTTTCCACTTCCTGCTTGACCTTATTGATCTCGGCCTCTCTTACAGCAAGGTTAGCTTCTTTCTTTTCAATTGCATCAGCCTTCTTGTCTACATTCTCTTCTTTCTGCTGAACACGACGCTCAAATCTCTGAGCTTCGGCACGACGTTCCTTGATCTCTTTATCAAGGTCGTTCTTTGCCTTGATCGATTCCTCTTTAACTTCAAGTAAGGATTCTCTCTTTTTCGCTTCGGCAGTCTTAAGAGCTTCGTCTATGATCTCACGCGCTTTTGATTCGGCACTTCCGATCTTTTCCCTGGCAACCTTCTTCTGGTAAGTTGCGGAAAGGATCCAAGCCAAAGGAGCGCTGACAATCAAGGTAGCTGCAATCGCAATAGCAACGATTGGCATCTTAAGAGCACCTCCTATTAAATTTTCATTGTACTTAATATATTATAGAATGCAAAAACATCATTCCAAGCAAACTACAACATCAAATATTATAAACTTAACAGCCTTGTTATGTCAAGTTAAATGTACCTGTCGATAAGGTAGGGATCATAGCCTTTTCTGTACAGCGAAGCCTTGATCTTAGCCTTATCTTCATATGAAAGATCCGCGGCAAAAAAGCCCTTCTTTTCAAGGAAATGTTTAATCTGTTCAGATTCGAACGATTCAAGATCCCCGTCATTGTTCTCTTCCATGGCGGAGTTTATGATCTGTTTTGAGATGCCCTTCCCGGCAAGTTCAGCAGCTATCCTCTTCCTGCTCTTTTTCTCACGATAAGTATAGATGAAATCCTCTGCATACTTAAGATCGTCTAGATAGCCGTATGATGATACGTACTCTATAGCAATATCTATCACGGATCCGGGATAACCGCCTTCTTCAAGCTTATCTCTTAAGCCCTTGACCGTATAAGGTCTGGCTTTAAGAAGGTTCATTGCCCGCAGCTTTGCCCTTTTCGGCAGCAATACGTTCATGATCTCCTCATGGGCGGCGGCGCTGATCTCCCGGTCAATGCCGATCCCGTATCGTGATAATTCACCTTTATATAAGACTATGCTCTCTCCGGAGTCGAAGATGATCTTACTCCTCTTCTTTGTCTGCTCCTGTATTGCCGTCACCGTCATTTGCAGATACCCCGTTCAAACCATAATGTGCTCTTACTTTGGCATCGATCTCGGCAAACAGTTCCGGATGCTCTTCAAGATAGAGCTTGGTGTTCTCGCGTCCCTGTCCGATCTTATTGCCGTTATAAGCATACCATGCACCTGATTTGTTGATGATGTCGGCTTCCGAAGCAAGATCAACAAGATCTCCCGATGCAGAGATTCCCTTTCCGAAGATGATATCGAATTCAGCCTCTTTGAACGGAGGTGCGATCTTATTCTTAACGACCTTTACCCTGGTCCTGTTACCGATGGCTTCGCCCTGCTGTTTAAGAGTCTCGATACGACGTACGTCAAGTCTGACAGAAGAATAGAACTTAAGGGCTCTTCCTCCCGTAGTCGTCTCGGGATTTCCGAACATTACTCCGACTTTTTCACGGAGCTGATTGATAAATACAACGCAGCAGTTTGATTTGGAGATAACTGCGGTAAGCTTTCTTAACGCCTGTGACATGAGTCTTGCCTGAAGTCCGACATGGGAATCACCCATATCTCCGTCTATCTCCGCCTTGGGAACAAGTGCCGCAACGGAGTCGACTACAACTATATCCATGGCACCCGATCTGACCATGGTCTCGGTTATCTCAAGTGCCTGTTCACCGTTATCCGGTTGAGAGATATAGAGATTATCGACATCTACCCCGATGTTCGCCGCATATACGGGATCAAGCGCATGTTCCGCATCTATGAATCCGGCTATACCGCCTCTTTTCTGAACTTCCGCGATCATGTGAAGAGTGACCGTCGTCTTACCTGATGATTCCGGTCCGTATATCTCTATGATACGTCCCTTAGGGATCCCTCCGAGTCCGAGTGCTATATCGAGGCTTAACGATCCTGTGGGGATCGTCTCAACATTGATGGTATTGGCAGGATCACCGAGTTTCATGACTGCGCCTTTACCAAACTGTTTTTCGATCTGTCCTAATGCGGCATCAAGTGCCTTGAGCTTTTCATCTCTTTCCATAAAATCAATTCTCCTTTTAGGGAACATTTGTTCTGTCTGGTATAAAGATAAAACAAATGTTCGATTTTGTCAACAACTTTTCTTTACTTTTCGATCATAGCAAATATAAAGTCCTGATATTGGGACTTCTTCGCTTCTCTTCAAATATTTCCTGGTGAATATCGGGCAGAACGGGCCCGAAAAGATCTTTGTTTCCGATATGGACAATCTAACACAGCGGTCGGGAATAATCAAGGATTTTCTACGAGCCTTTCGGGTATGTACTTCCAGAGTACCGTATTTATCTCATCCTGCTTTACAGGTTTGAACACCGTATCGGCAAAGCCGTACCCAAGATACTCTTCCATGGCACCCTTTATCGCATTGGCCGTAAGAACGATCTGGATGGTATCCTTATTAAGACCGTCGGGCTGGGAAATGATGGATTTCCTTGTTTCTATTCCGTCCATTCCCGGCATGAGATGATCCATGAAGATAAGGTCGTATTTATTCTTTTTGGTAAGTTCGAGCGCATCAACTCCGGATATCGCGGTGTCTACCTTCATTCCGGTATCCTTGACAAGGCCGGTGAACACTTTGAGGTTCATGTTATTGTCATCGACAACGAGAACTCTCGCGCCGGGCGCATATATGAGTTTATTCCTTCCGGAAGTCACCTTCTTTTCAACAGTGGAGTCGGAAATGTCTCCGATAGGCGTTGAATCGATCATGGTCTGCCTTAACGAGAACGAGAACTGTGATCCGAGTCCGTAAACACTGTCGATCATCAGTTTTGAACCCATCAGGGTAAGAAGCTGGACTACGATGTTGATACCGAGTCCCGTACCTTCTATATTACGGTTCCTCTTTTCCTCTATCCTCTCGAAAGCATCATAGAGTTTTCCGATATCTTCTTCCTTGATACCGATACCGGTATCCTTGACAACGTACTTAAGGACAGCCGAGCTCCTGCCCTTACCTTCAAGAGTGACTTTTAAAGTGACCGTACCGGATTCCGTATATTTTATGGCATTGGACAGAAGATTCGTAAGTACCTGTTTTATCCTTACATCATCGCCGTACAGGATACAGGGGATGTTTTCGTCTATATCAAATACGAGTTTTAAGTTTCTTTCTTTGGCTTTGAAGGTAAAGAGCGTGAACTCCTCGTTCAGCATATCCCTGAATGCATACTCCGTTTCGACGAGTTCGAGCTTGCCGCTCTCTATCTTTGAAAAATCAAGTATATCGTTGATTATGTTCAGAAGATTTTCTGATGCGCTCCTTGCGTCATTTGCATATTCTATGACTGATTTCTGGGTGGATTCCTTCGCGATCATCTCGTTAAGGCCCACGATCGCATTCATGGGTGTCCTTATCTCGTGGGACATCCTCGCAAGGAAACTGCTCTTTGACTGGTTTGCCTTAACGGCTGCTTCCTTTGCCTCTTCTGCCTGTTTCTGGGCATCCTGCGCTATCTTCTTGGCTTCGACCGATTCGTTGTATGCCGCTTCCGCTGCTATCCTTGCATTGTCGGCTTCAGACCTTAACCTTTCGGCAAGTTCCTTTGATTTTATCGCATCATGTTTGGCATCTTCCTGTTC
Source organism: Lachnospiraceae bacterium (assembly GCA_024682115.1). Classification (GTDB taxonomy): domain Bacteria; phylum Bacillota; class Clostridia; order Lachnospirales; family Lachnospiraceae; genus JAILLW01. The sequence continues at coordinate 7,244 of JAIKZO010000017.1, read as the reverse complement.
CTTGAGAACGGACATCAGCTTCTTGTAGTCGGGAGTTTCAAGGGAAGTCAGTATGAACAGCAATGAAAGTGCCGTGCTGAACACCGTGAACAGGGTGGAATCATTGGTAAAGTACTGGATCAGCGAAAAGATCGTGACCATACAAAGGAGCGCCAGTATCGAAGAAAACTGACGTTTCGTGTAATCATCTTTGTTTTTTACGAGAGTTGAAAAGATCAGTACGAAAATGCCCATCGAAAGGATATAGATGAGCGGAGCAAGCGGTCCTCTCTTATACATTCCGTTCCCATCAAGAGTGATGAGTATATCGGAAAAGATATCGACGATACCAAGGACCATCACGCCTCCGGCCAGAGCCACCGCAAGGACATCCGTGAGGCTTCTTTCACCGGATACTCCGTCCTTTTGATAGGAACGGACATATTTATATACAAAATATGTTGAAAGCGCTGTTCCTCCGAGGAACAGGAAATAGAATATCTTGGCAAAATAAAACGGAAGGAAATCGGAATATGTCTCGCCTATAACGACAAGGATATCCGAAATGCCCGAAAAGAACCCCGTGACCAGTATATTGTAAAAATGTCTGGCCGAACGGTCTTCCGGTGAATATATGCGCAATGAAGCAAAGAACAGGAACACATAGATCAAAAGACCCGCTATATCAAAATCTATGTTCTGCATCAGATCGAACACTCAGTTATCCCTCATAACATCTTTGTTTTTAACAATATAATCTATAAGCGAAACCACCGTGAGGATAATGGCTATCCACACTACGATCGCCGTTGCGATCTTAATGGCTTCAATATTGAGGATGAGCATGCATACGCTCACCATCTGAAAAGTCGTCTTGAACTTTCCCCAGTAGCTGGCCGCTATGACCACGCCCTTATCTGCGGCAATGAGCCTGAAACCGCTTATGATGAACTCCCTTGCTATGATCACGATGACCATCCAGGAACTTATCCTTCCGAGTTCTATAAGGCATATGAGTGCCGAACATACCAGAAGCTTATCCGCGAGCGGATCCATGAACTTACCGAAGTTCGTAACAAGATTCCTTGCTCTTGCGATCTTACCGTCAACAAGATCGGTAAGTGAAGCGACGACAAATATGCCAAAGGCGATATAGTCGTTCACAGGGTTCGGGAAAAGATCCGCATTGATGAGCGGCATCATCAGGAACACAATGAAAAAAGGGATCATAATCACCCTTAAGAGCGTAAGTTTATTGGGTAGGTTCATCTTGCTCAACGAATTCTCCGATCAGATCATACCCGTTATAGCCGGTGATCTTAGCTTTTATGATCATTCCGCTTTGAAGTTCCCTTTCAGAAGAAACAAAAAGCAGTCCGTCAACATCCGGGGCATCCATATATGTCCTGCAGACATAAACGTCATCCTCTCGGATATATCCTTCGACAAACGCATCTGTAACGCTGTCTTTTAAAGATTCATTATATTCAAAAACGATATCCTGCTGGATACGCATTATCTCCGCGCGACGTTTTTCCTTTGTGCGTTCGGAGATCTGTCCTTTCATTTCGGCAGCTTTCGTTCCCTCTTCGGGCGAGTATGTAAAGCAGCCTAATCTGTTGAAACGGGCTTTCCTTACCAGGTCCGCCGTCTCCTCAAAGTCTTTTTTGCTCTCGGACGGAAAGCCTGTTATGAGTGTCGTCCTGATACAGATGTCAGGTATCGCGGTCCTTATCTTTCTGACAAGATCGAGTATCTCGGAACGCGTGATCTTTCTCCCCATAAGGCCAAGTATGCCGTCCGATCCGGACTGGACCGGCATATCGATATAGTGAAGGACCTTTTTTTCGGTCCTTATCACTTCGATCAGTTCATCGGTGATCTCCTCGGGATAACAGTAAAGCAGCCTGATCCATCTGAGGTCTTCTATAAGACACAGCTTCCTTAACAATTCCGGAAGCATCTTTTTGCCGTAAAGATCGATACCGTAAAGCGTGATCTCCTGGGCCACGATATTGATCTCCCGTACACCTCTTTCTGCCAGAGACTCCGCTTCTTTAACCAGTTCCTCCATCGGAACGGAACGATACGGTCCCCTGATCTTCGGGATTATGCAGTAGGTGCAGTTTCTGGCGCAGCCTTCGGCGATCTTAAGATATTCCGAAAAACCGCTCGTTGTGATGATACGTTCCGACTGATGGAAGGGTTTTGAATCCAGCGGGCTAAAAGCATCCTTTGGATCACCTTCTATCACAGACCCCAATACTTCGGCTATATCTCCGATTGCCGCGGTACCCACAAGGGCATCCACCTCGGGAAGTTCCGAGCGGATCTCTTCGGGGTATCTCTGTGCAAGACAGCCCGTGACTATAAGAGCCTTAAGCTGTCCGTCAAGTCTTCTTTTTCCGTATTCTATTATGGTGTTGATGCTCTCTTCTTTGGCATCCCCGATAAAGCAGCATGAATTGATTATAACGATATCGGCTTCTTCTTCATCGTTAGTGAACTCATATCCGCTCCGTGCAAGGATCCCGAGCATCATCTCCGAATCGACGGAATTCTTATCACAACCGAGTGATACGAAAAGTACCTTCATTTAAGCTTCGACTTCATCCTCTGTAAGGATCTTGATCTTACCCTGGTTAAGCTCTTCAACGGCAACGGAAAGAGGCTTCTCGCTCTCCATACCTTCTACAAGGGGATCCTCTCCGTCGATGAGCTGACGGGCTCTTTTGGAAGTTGCCATTACGATGGAATAACGCGAATTTACTACGGGGGGTTCACCCTCTCCGACATCGCTGTTAACAACTTTCATAAGATCTGAATAAGACGGGTGTAACATAATAACTCCTTTCAAAGTGCCTGGCACTATGCATAGATTTTTAACTGTTCGTTTATGGCCTTTAAAAGGCCTGCGCTGCAATTCGGCGCATGATGTGAAGCTTCGATCAGCATATGCAGTTCTTTAACGCATTTGTCAAGATCGTCGTTCACGAGAAGATAATCATATCTGTCCACGAAAGCGGATTCCTCATATGCCCTCTTCATCCTTTTGTTTACAGCTTCTTCGGATTCGGTTCCTCTGGACATGAGTCTTCTTTTCAGTTCGGCTGCATTGGGCGGTGTCACAAATACCATCACGGCTTCGGGGAACCGGGTCTTTACCTGCATCGCACCCTGCATCTCTATCTCGAGTATGACATCCTTTCCTTTGGATATCATATCCTCAACGTATTTTTTGGGCGTACCGTAATAATTCCCGACATAGTTCGCATATTCGACCAGTTCGCCGTTACTTATGGCTTCCTCGAATCTTTCCTTTGTAACAAAGAAATATGACTCACCTTCGATCTCTCCGTCTCGCGGCTCCCTGGTGGTCATCGAGATCGAAAGAGCGTAGTTATCGCTCTCGTTAACGATCTTTTTGACTATGGTCCCTTTTCCTGCTCCGGAAAAACCGGAAACAACGATCAAAACGCCTCTTTCTGCCATATACGCCCCTATTCTATATTCTGAATCTGTTCACGTACCTTCTCTATCTCGGTCTTCAGTTCTATAGCACGATCCGATACTTCAAGATCATTGCACTTCGACAAAGTGGTATTGGCCTCCCTGTTCATCTCCTGAGCCATGAAATCGAGTTTACGTCCTATTGAACCTCCCTCGATGAGATTATTCCTCATGGTCTCGATATGAGATCTCAGTCTTACAAGTTCCTCATCGACGCAGACTTTATCGGCAAATATCGTAACTTCGGTCACCAATCTTGCTTCATCTATCTTTGAGTCGTCAATGAGCTCACTTATCTTGTCACGAAGCTTCTGCTTGTATTCGCTTACGATCATCGGGGATCTCTTTTCGATGAATTCCACATGAGAAAGCATCGTATCGAGTTTTTCGATAAGGTCTTTCCGAAGGTTTTCCCCTTCTCTGATCCTGGTCTCAACGAATCCTTCGGCCGCACCCTTTATGGCCTTGCGCAGCAACGCCCAGAGCGCCTCTTCGTCCACGGTCTGCTCTTCCATGGAAAAAACTTCGGGATATCTTGAAAGGGTCGAAACCCTGACATCGTTATCGATACCGAAGTCCTCGGCCATCTGTTTGAGATATCCGAAATAATCTTCAGCTATATCCTTATTGTATTTAACGCAGACATTGCTCTCGGAAAAATCTTCGTAAGTAATGAAAACATCGACCTTGCCGCGTTCCATGTAATTCTTGAGTTCATTACGGATCGCAGCTTCAAAGAAATTGAGTTTTTTTGGCATCTTGATCGTAACGTCAAGATAACGGTGATTGACCGATTTAAGCTCGACGCTTATCTTGCGCTCGCCCTCCTGGACTTCGTATCTCCCGAAGCCCGTCATGCTTTTTATCATATCTGTCCTTCCCGTAAGTCGTCTTTTCAAACCATGATTTTCACGACTTTACATACAGATTTTATTATAGTTTAATGGTGTGGATTTTGCAATTAAATTCGTATATACTGTTTGATGAATACGGACCCGGAGGAAATACATGGCATTTGACGGTATCACGGTCAGTGCGATCGTTAACGAACTTGATAAAAAGATAACGGGAGGCAGGATATCAAAGATAGCCCAGCCCGAAGCTGACGAGATCATCCTCTCTATAAAGAACACGGACGAAAGCTTACGGCTCGTTATAAGCGCCAATGCGTCCCTTCCCCTCATTTACCTTACCGGAGAGAACAAAAACAGCCCGATGACCGCTCCGGCTTTTTGCATGCTCTTAAGAAAGCATATCCAGAACGGCCGTATACTTTCCGTATCGCAGCCGTCCCTCGAGCGGATAATCGACATAAAGGTCGAGCATCTTAATGAGATGGGCGATCTTAAGACCGTGACTTTAAAAGCGGAACTCATGGGCAAGCATTCCAACATAATCCTTGTCGATGATGAAGACACCGTCGTCGATTCAATAAAACATATCGGGATCAATACCAGCTCCTTAAGGGAAGTTCTTCCAGGGAAGAAATACTATATCCCCGAAAGCATTAAAAAAGCCGATCCGTTGAGCACCGACAGGGAAGCTTTTGACGGTTTCGTTTCGAATGCACCCGGCGAAAAGGCCAAAGCCCTCTACTCTTCATATACCGGCATATCTCCTTTCATGGCCGAATACATTACAAAGGGAACGGATGATGACAGCGACAGTCTTTACGAGTCATTTTCCCGTACCATGGATATGATAAGAAAAGGCGAGTTCACTCCCGCCATCCTGTTCGAAAACGGGATCCCTTTTGAATACTGCGTGATCATGCCGTCAAGACACGACTTTGAAAAAACGGTCACATACGATTCGGTAAGCAGACTCCTTGTCGACTATTATCATGAAAAAGAGATCCGTTCTCGAATGAACCAGCGTTCATCCGATCTTAGAAGGATCGTATCGGGTCTCCTCGAAAAGGATGTAAAAAAATTCGATATCCATACAAAGCAGTTAAAAGACTGCGATAAAAAAGACAGATACAGGATATACGGCGAGCTTTTGAACACTTACGGATATGATGCAAAACCCGGCGAAAAGTCCATCACGGTTCCGGACTATTATTCGGGTGAGGATCTTACCATCCCTCTTGATCCGGATCTTTCCGCGACCGATAACGCAAAAAAATATTTTGAAAGATATGGCAAGCTCAAACGTACCGAAGAAGCGGCCCATGAACTCCTTAAGAGCATCGGCGAAGAGATAGAACATCTCGAATCGATACAGACTTCCCTCGATATCGCTTCATCCGAGGAAGATCTTGCCGAGATCAAGGAAGAACTCATAAACAGCGGCTATATAAAGAAACATCCGCAGAAAAAGAAAAGCTCTTCGCGCAAGTCCGAGCCCCTTCATTATGTGACCAAAGAAGGTTTCCATATTTACGTCGGAAAAAACAATATTCAGAATGAATACATCACGTTCGATCTTGCAAACGGGAACGACTGGTGGTTCCATGCAAAAAAGATCCCCGGTTCACATGTCATAGTGAAGACCGAAGGAAAAGAACTTCCGGACAGCGTATTTGAAGATGCCGCAAGACTTGCCGCATATTATTCAAAAGCAAAGGGTAATTCAAAGATCGAAGTTGATTACGTCAGAAGAAAAGAAGTAAAACATCCCAACGGATCAAAACCGGGATTCGTTGTCTACTATACCAACTATTCCATGCTCATAGATTCCGATATCTCAGGTCTTACAAAACTCTGATATCAGATCAGGCGCAGCTTTTGGGCAACCTTAAAAAGAGTCTCTCCTTTAGGCAGAGCCAGAAGCTCGTCTTCTCCGAGCACATGCCATTTGATCGACAATACAAAATAAGAAAAGACACCTATTATCAGTGATACCAGAAGCGCGATGATGTTTATCTTGAGCGTAAGGAAGATCAGGTAATAGGTCCCCAGCGTAAGTGCTCCCATCACGATCGCACATATGATAGGTCTTAAGAAAGTCTTGTCCACTTCCTGGATATAACCCACATGTCTTTTAACCGCTATCCCGTTAAGTATGCACAGACTAAGGGCATAAAGGATCGTCGCTACCGCATAAACATATATGCAGTATTTCGTGGGGACGATATGCATTCCCCCTATCATGATGAACACATGGATCACTATGGAAACGGCGGCGTTTATTATCGGGGTATGCATCCTGCCTATCGACTGAAGGACAGCCTGCGTGATGGTCGAAAGACCGTACAGCATTACCGTGACCGCAAGGATTATCAGCATGTGCGAAGCAAGATCTATGGATTCTTTCTGAGGGAATATGACTCTCATGATCGCTTTTGAAAGAACGCCTATGCCCATGGCCGCAGGAATGGAAATATACATGGTAACCTTTGTTGCTCTGGCTATGGTCCACTTGACGTTTTGGGTATCCTTGGAAGCCGCATGATAAGCGAGTTTCGGGATCAGGGTGGTCGCCATCGCCGAAGCCATTGCGATCGGAATGTTAGCTATCTTTGTTCCTTTTGCGAGGGCAGAGATATCAAAGGCGACTGCCGCTTCGCCCACTCCCTTGTCGCGGAGCATGATTATCTGATAAACGGTCTTATCAAGGAAATTGTTCAAGTTATAAACACCCGTACTTATGATGAATGGAGTCACCACTCCGAGTATCATGAGAAAGATCTTTCCGTACGACATGACGGATCCCGAATCATCTTTTGCGACCTTGTCCATCACGTTCTTACGATTATACAGGAATATCAGAATAATAAAGATGAGCGCGGACAAAACTCCGATACCGGTTCC